>DATESB010000031.1:0-22446 GCA_035271065.1 Lachnospiraceae bacterium
GAAGGCATTTGTATATTTCTTCATTTTGACTGTTTTGATACCAAGAATTATTATGTTCTTTGCAGCTGATCCGTTTGAATGGGAGATATTCAAGACATTGCGCGTTTATTTGATGTCACAGAACTTCAGCCTGCTTCCTTATCCGGCTGACCCGGCAAGAAATGTGGCGTTGATTATCGGAATTGGTGTGTTCTATACCATCGTAGCCAATGTTGCAGGCGTGATCGCATTTAATAAGAAAAAGTTTTAGAGATAGAATATTGATGTTGTAGTGAATTTAGGGCTTCTGCGTTGCAGAGGCCCTTTTTTACACCTGTTTGTGTGCGTGGCGTATTTAACTTTACATAGACTTTACAGGAATAATGCTTTGGATTTTATACGAATGCATTACGATTAGGTGGAAAGTTTGATGAAAAAGTGTTTATGTTTGATGAAACGCATCATATGAAATGAGGAGATGGGAAAATGACGTATAATGATTTTGAGATGCTGTTTAAGTTTATCGGTGGACTTGGGTTCTTTCTGTATGGTATGAACATGATGGCGGACGGCCTGCAGAAGTCGGCGGGCAACAAGATGAAAAAACTGTTGGGCTTTCTGACCAATAACCGATTGGTTGCGGTGCTGTTGGGAACAGCAGTAACGGCTATTATTCAGAGTAGTTCTGCTACAACAGTTATGGTAGTCGGTTTTGTTAATGCGGGTCTCATGAATTTGACTCAGGCAGTCGGTGTTATTATGGGTGCCAATATCGGTACAACGGTAACGGCATGGATTGTTTCTATGAATGAACTTGGCTCTATTTTCAAGCCTGAGTTTTCAGCACCGCTGATTGTTGGTATTGGTGCATTTCTGATTTTATTTGCAAATAGAGAAAAGAAAAGGGATGTTGGCGAGATATTGGTTGGTTTCGGCACACTCTTTATTGGCTTGAGTTTTATGTCAGCGGCAATTGTGCCTTATCGGGATGCTCCGATTTTTTCACAGGCATTCAGAGTGCTTGGAGAATATCCGATTCTTGCGATTTTGGCAGGTACAGTAGTGACCGGCATTATTCAGAGTTCTTCCGCATCGGTTGGTATCTTACAGACGCTTGCAATGAATGATATGGTGACGTGGAAGGCAGCAATCTTTATCACACTGGGACAGAACATCGGAACTTGCGTGACGGCTTTGCTTTCAGCAATCGGTACCGGTAAGAATGCAAAACGTGCGGCAGCGATTCACTTGCTGTTCAATGTGATTGGCGCGGTTGTAGCGGGTGTTGTGATGTTTGTTGTATTTGCGGTGTGGAAGACGTTTGCAGCTTCGCTGATTTCGTCGGTTGAGATATCCATTTTCCATACGATATTTAATATCTGTAATACTTTAATTTTGTTCCCGTTTGCCAATCAACTGGTGAAGTTGTCAAAAGTGCTTGTCAGAGGTACTGATGAGGAAGAGGATGAGGATGAAAGTGTTATGGTTGCACGTCGTCTGGATGAAAGAATTTTGGAAACTCCTTCTTTTGCACTTGAAAGTGTTGCCAGAGAAGTGGTTAATATGGGAAATCTGGCGGTTAATCACCTGAGCATTGCAATGGATGCGTTGCTGACTAGGAGTTCCAAAAGAGTGAAAAAGGTTCGGAATATGGAAGAGACCATGGATAAACTGGCACTTCTGATTACGGACTATTTGGTCAAAGTCAGTAGTCTGTCACTGACGGAACAGCAACATTTGCTGGTTAATGATTTGTTGAATACGGTCAATGATATTGAACGCATCGGTGACCATTGTGATAACATTGGGGAACTTGCTGAGAAATACATCAAAGAAGAGGTTGAGTTTTCTGAGAAAGCAATCAAGGGCTTGAAGAAAATATATGCCAAAACAATCGAGGGTGCCGAAAATGCAGTGAAGGCAAGAGAAATGCTGGATGTGGCAGCAGTTGAATTGACGGTGACAAATGAGCAGATTGTTGATATACTGGAAGAGGAACTGCGTAAGGACCATATGAAGCGGCTTGCCAAGAAACAATGTACTGCTGCAACGGGTGTAATTTACCTGGATGTCCTTACGAATTTAGAGAGAATTTCAGATCATGCAATGAATATTGCGGGATATGTTCTTGAGGAAAATACAGCTTCATGAAGATAAAACAAATTGTTTTGTGCTGTGCGGTTGCGTTTGTGACGATTGTGGTGTCGCTTGCGGTGTTTTGGACGCGCGGTTATGAGTATATTAACCAATTGAATGCAGAGAATAGTTTAGAGGAGAGTCGCCTTCTTGCAGATATTTTGGAAGAGGGCGGATATCTTGGCGAGGATGTTGGTGGCGGCGGAGAAGTCGGTGCCGCTTCGGATGCTGCCGGCGAGGCTGCGGCAATTTCTGATTTCGCGCGCATGTATGGCGAACGGTATGGTGTTCATATCTATCTGCTGGACATGGATGGAATTGTGCTTGCTGACAGCGCTTCTGAGACAGTAGGTGCGGATATGAGTCAGGCAAATGACTTGATTCGCGATGCACTGACAGGTCAAGAAGGTGCGGAGGTTCAGGAGGGATTTACTTGGGCGTTGAACATGAGCCGTTCTGCTGTACCGCTTCGGATAGGTGATTTCAGAGGTGTTCTGTATACGGAAAGTACACTGGATTCGTTGTCTGAATTGAATTCTGAACTGATGAAACAAATTATTTTAGGCATTATCGTTTGTCTGTTTGTTATGATTGTGATATTTGGGCTGTTGCAGCATAAAGTGAAACTGCCTGTTGTTGATTTGCCGGCAGAGGAGCCGGAGATACAGAAGACGCCCTACGGAAAGATACCGCGACATTTTGATGTGGATACAGACAAGGTGATGCGGTTTGACGATATTGTGATTAATGTGACGCAGAAAATGGTATGGGTGAATGGTGTTGTAACGGAGATGCCGCGTAAGGAGTTTGAATTGCTGGTTTTACTGGCAGAGAATCGTGGCAGGGTGTATTCCAGAGAACTCCTACTTGATAAGGTGTGGGGATACGATTTTTCGGGAGAGACTCGTACGGTCGATGTACATATCAAGAATCTGCGTAAACGTTTGGAGGATAATGCAAAGAATCCGGCGCATATTATCACGGTGCGTGGATATGGATATAAATTCATTTAAATTTATCTAAATTACTTAATCTTATTGAAAAATTTTCGCTCATCGTGTATGATAAAATAGTGTGTGGAGAATAAATGGGGAGTATGGTATGGGGATACAATACTATGCTTTCAGAGGGAGTTCGTGATGGCTGCTGTTGGAGGACAGAGCCGTGATTCTTTGGAGCCGGCTGAACTGGTGAACCGGACTGATTTACAGAGGCTGCAAGATAATTTTGCCACTGTGGCTAAGGTGTTCGTTTTTTGTGTGGATGTCGACGGTAGGAGAATGACGGAAATGTCAGGTCCGCCTGACGAGGTAAATAGGATTTTAAGTATATTGAGCGAGAAACATCTGATTGGGGTCATTAATCGTGTGACCGGGAGCTCAATAGAAGAACAAGTCGTAGAGGACACAGAATTTTCCAATATTAAAATAGCAAGTATATCCATTCGGGTAGAGGGAAAACCGGTAATCAACTGGTTTCTTTGTGGTGTAATCGAGGATGTAGATTTGAATTCCGAGAGTGCAGCACTTAATTTCACGCATACAATCACAAAAGCATCCTTTATGGATAGTTTGGATTTGCTCAGGAATTTTTCTGTGCAATTATTTGGCAGTAAGTTAGCTGCAGCTAGGGCAACTTCAGAGTCAGCAAGGAGCCAG
This sequence comes from Lachnospiraceae bacterium, assembly GCA_035271065.1. Classification (GTDB taxonomy): domain Bacteria; phylum Bacillota; class Clostridia; order Lachnospirales; family Lachnospiraceae; genus JAAYYM01. The sequence continues at coordinate 3,774 of DATESB010000031.1, forward strand.
ACTTCTGAGCGGGCGATGAGCAGAGAATTACGTCGAAGTGAGATTATGACGGAAGTCGTGCAGATGCTTGAGAGCGAAGCTAGTTTTGAAAAGATTGCCAATGATATATTGAATTTAACAGGTACGTTTATCAATCTGAGTCATGCGTATGTCATGAGAGCGGGGAGAGACGGCGATTCAGTTGATATTATCGGAATGTGGGAGAACAAGCAGGCAGTTTCTTTGCTGGACGGCATCAAGTCTATGACGCATGATGAGTTTTTGGTGCTGAACGAAAAGGTGATTGTTATTTCTGCAAAGACCAAGATTTCAGATGCTGACCGTGCAAGTATGACTGCAAGAAACATCAAGGCAATGATTGTTATGCCGATTTTCGTCAATGGCAAGATTGCGATGTATACACTATTCACCGAGAGTGAAAAAGAGCGTAATTGGGAATTGGATGAAGTGAAATTCTTGGGAGACGTGACAAAGATTCTGCAAAGTATTTTGACACGCCGTATCCAAAAAAATTCCCTTGCAAGTTCATATGCTTCTTTGGAAGCAATTCTTGACAATGTAGGAAGTGCTATTTATGTGAGGGATATAGAGACCAATGAGGTTCTCTTTGCCAATCGCATTTTCCGTAATACATTTGACAGTGAAATTAGGGACGGTTCGATTAACCGTTTATTGGATCAAGGTAAGAAGTCGCGTGCCAATGCCACTTATTTGGAGATGCATCATCCATCGAAGGGTCGTTGGTATGACCTGCATTATACGTATATACATTGGGTGGATGGCAGAAAAGTTTCCTTATGTGCGGTATTTGATATTACGGATAAGAAGTTGTATCAGCAGAAGATTGAGCAACAGGCTAATAATGACTTCTTGACAGGTTTATATAATCGTATGTGCTGTGAGCGTGATTTGGTTCATTATGTGGATGAAGCTAAGCAGAATGACGGAAAAGGTGCACTGCTCTATTTGGATTTGGATGATTTCAAGCATATTAATGATGGATTAGGTCATCAATATGGTGATGTTCTGCTCAAGGCTATTTCTCATAGTTTACAGAGAATAGACGGAATTGAGCATACCTGCTACCGTATGGGTGGTGATGAATTCGTTATTATTATTCCGGAAAGTAGTTACACACGATTTGAAGAAATTATTGAAGAAATCAAAATTGTATTTAATAAGCCTTGGTTCTTAAAGGGCGCTGATTACTATTGTACCACCAGTATGGGTATCGTTACCTTCCCGGATGAAGGGGAAACGGTGCAGGATTTGATTAAAAAAGCGGATATTGCCATGTATGAAGCAAAGAAGAGTGGTAAGAACCGTACAGCATATTATGCGGATGACGCTGATTCATTGTCTAATAAGCGACTGGACATGGAAAAGAACATGCGTGAAGCAACTGCTGATAACTATAAGGAATTCGAGGTTTATTATCAGCCGATTATCGATATTCGTAAGGATGGTTCACCTTGTACAGGAGCAGAGGCTTTGATTCGCTGGAATTCAGTGGAACTTGGTTTTGTTTCACCGATGGATTTCATTCCGCTTGCCGAGTATTTGGGATTGATTAATCCGATTGGTAATTATGTGTTGCGCGAGGCCTGTATGGCTTGCAAGAAGTGGAATGAGTCGGGACATCCCTATTTTAAGGTAAATGTGAATCTCTCAGTGGTACAGTTGCTGCAGAGTGACATTGTTGAAACAATTGCAGACACAATACAGCAAACCGGTATTAATCCTAGAAATTTGACACTTGAAGTAACGGAGAGTCTGGCAATTAATGATATGGCGCGTATGAAGGAGATTTTGAGTAACATCAAGCAACTGGGTGTGCGTATTGCGTTGGATGATTTTGGGACAGGCTATTCGTCTCTGAACCATATCAGAGAGATACCGTTGGATGTCATTAAGGTAGACCAGAGTTTTGTGGAGGATTTGGCAGAGGATCAGTATTCGCAGTCCTTCATTAAGATGGTTGGCGAGTTGGCTTCAGCAATTGGCGTTAAGATATGCGTAGAGGGTATTGAGACCAAAGAGCAGTTCCAGGTGCTTGAAAATATGAATGTAAGACTCATTCAGGGCTTCTATTTTGACAGACCGATGAAGAGGACAGCGTTTGAAGAGAAGTACGTGAATCAAGGGTAAGATGGTAGAATCATAGGATTGAAAAGAGCAGCTGGATTGGCTGCTCTTTTGGTATGTATTTTGATAAAATCTTTTGTTCTGTGTAGGCGGGTGTTATGCGTCTATATCGTCTGTGGCTGGAACAAATTCAGGTCTGTAGAGGTTGTCCTGCAACATCTTAATGTATTTTGCAAATTCAGCATTCATATCATCAAGATCCGGGTCATGCTCAAATGCTTCTTTCATAAATCCTTCTGAACACCAGTCAATCATGCGGATCACACGTTTGATATCGACTTTGTCCTTGAACTTTGTCAAATCTGTTTGTTTATAAAGGCCATTATAGAGTTGTTCCATGGCGTCTTTTTTATCGCTGTCGTTTAATGCGGCAAGTGCTTCGGGGTGTTTTTCAAACTTAATGCTGTCCAAGAACTTCTCCATATAAGGATAATTCTTCATCACGCGTGTTTTAGCTTGCTCCATTTGCTTAATCAGCTCAAAGAAATCACTTTCTCCGGTCTTGACTGTTTGAGTCATTTCGAGAGTCATGAACCTGACGCTGTAATCGTAGATAAAGGAATACAGCCCCTGCTTACTGATAAAGTAATGAAAGAGGAGTCCCTTTGATATACCGGCCTGCTTTACAATGACATCTGTGCTGGCTCTTTTGTATCCGTTCTCACCGAATGCCTGTAATGCGGCATTGATGATTGCATCTTGTTTTTCTTTTTTTACATCAAAGAACTTTTGATTCATAGATGAAAAAACCACCTTTCCTTGAAATACGAGTATTGCATTGACTTTTTGAGTCAAGTCTTATGTTAACATAAAATGGGATGTAAATCAAGGAAAAATTTGTTCTGTGGTAATGGGTTTGAGGTAAGTGGTTTGCGGTACTGGGTGGTGCCGGGTTTACTTGGATTCCTTATAAGGTGGGTCTGCGGGAAAGCCGCCAACCAACTTCTGCATGGTACGTGGGATGGCATCCTTGGAGTTCTTCCAGTCGGCGTCTTTATTGCGATAGTCAAACTTGTCCACAAACCATGAAATATCTTCTTCAATACGCTTCATATTTTTTTCGGTTATAGAAAGCATCAGCGGGTAGAAGTCTGCTTTTTGCTTATTATTCAGATTACTGTCCGCTTCGGTCAATAGTTCTTCTAAATGGTGCAGGCAGAAGCCTTTGCTTGCCTTAATCATGTCTGTGAATTCCGGATTGGTTTTATATAGATGAAAGAAAGTATCCAGATATCTGTCGTAGGTATTCTTATAATAATCGCAGACGTAGCAGGTTTGTTCTTTCTTGCGTAAAAAGGCGGAGAGGGAGTTGGCCTGTCCGGACTTCTTGAAGAGTGAAAATTTGCCACGTCCGGCTTGCTCAGACTGCTCGTTGCCGTTGCCGGTGGCGTGTTTGAAGTGTTTGACTTCATTGGTCAGTTCCTGATTTAACTTTTTGATATGTGTCTTCAGCATCAGTGCATTTCCGAGTGAATTGCCATAGTCGTACATCAATTGCAGGTGGTGACGGCAAAAGCCTGTATTGTCAGTTGCTTCGCGGATGTCACTTTCCATATAAGCAGTGCCTAAGATAAAGTCAATGGCATTATGTTCAAGGCTGCGTTCGATGTGGCAAAAGGGGCATTCTCCGTCTGCGTGAAATGCGTCCATGAGTGGAATGGTATATAGTTTTTCTTTCATGAAAATAGTCCTTTCGGGGTTCGTGTTTTATTCGTTGATTATACCATATTCCTGTTGAGTTTTGGAGTGTGAATATGCTATACTGAATAGGGTATTTATACTCTATGGGAAGGGGGCCTGTATATGGCTGGAAAAGTTGTAATTACAATAGGCAGAGAATTTGGAAGTGAGGGTCATGAGATTGGTCGAGAGTTGGCAGAAAGACTTGAGATTGCGATGTATGACAGAGACCTCTTGACGATGGCGGCACAGAAGAGCGGAATTGCAGTGGAGACGCTTGCCGGTGCGGATGAGAAGGTTGCAAGCAGATTCTTGGAGCCCTATTTACCATCAGGAATAGACCAAGTTAGTTTGAATGATAAGTTGTTCAGAGAACAGTCAGAGATTATTCTGAATGTTGCTGAGAAGGAATCCTGCGTTATTATAGGAAGATGTGCAGATTACATTTTGAAAGATGTACCGAATTGCATCAATGTATTTATATATGCGCCCTTTGAAGACAGAGTGCAGATTGTGAAGAATAAACATCAAATCAGCGATGAAGCAGCCAAGAAGTTGGTGAAGCGCATGGATGCTGCAAGAAATAGCTATTATTCCTATTATGCAGATAGAAATTGGAACCAGAAAGAGGGCAAGGATATTCTGCTCAATCGCTCGACATTTGGTATTGAGGGCTGTGTAAATATTCTGGAGGCAATGGCTAGGAAGATGATGGAGGACTAATATGGGCAAATTCATTGTGGTTGGCATTGTGCAGGTGGAAACGATTGTTCAGGTGGATGCTATTCCGGTGGTCTATACACCGATTACGAGTAAGCCGAATACGATATTTACGGATATCGGTGGCGATGCTTATAATGAATGTTTGGCTTTGAAGGCACTGGGAAATGAAGTGACTTTTATGTCCATGGTCGGCAAGGATGCGCAGATGGATATCGTCAATCTGTATGATATGTGCATGGGAATTGATACGGGTTTTGTCCTGAATGTGTTGGACAGTACGCCGACAGCTGTGGTGCTCTATGATAAAGAGCGGCAGCAGCAGATATTTGAGGATATCAAGAATCTGAGAGATTTTGAGTATGACATGTCTATTTTCGAGAAAGAAGCGAAAACAGCGGATATGGTTGTACTTGCCAATGCAAAGTTCTGTCAGCCACTGGCACGTAAAGCAAAGGAACTCGGCAAAACGCTGGCAGTTAATTTCCGAGGATTTTCCGAGGACAAGATACATTATAATGAAGAAATGCTGAGTTTGGCGGATATCATTTATATCAGTGATGATAATCTGGTTGATTCATCCTATGATTTTGTTCGCAGCCTTGCAGACAAATATGATCCTGAGGTTATTATTTTGGGACAGGGTGCCAAGGGCTTGATTATTTATGTGAAGAAGACGGAAGCGCTGGTGCACTATAATACTGTTAAGACAAACGAGGTTATCAATACAGTTGGCGCAGGGGAAGCGCTGTTTTCCTGCTTCCTGCATTTTTATATGATGAACAAGGATGCAAAACATGCAATTCGTAATGCGTTGCTGTTTGCCTCTTATAAGATTGGATTTACAGGCTCTTCAAAGGGATTTATGACAGAAGAGGAATTGGAGCATTGGCACAATTTGATTTGGGGCGAAATGAAGATTGAATGATAAACCCTTTTATGAGGGGTTGATCCCACCAAAAGTGATACTTTTGGCGGATATATTTACATTAGGAGGAAGGTAGAATGAGCAGTAAGAAAGACACAGTCAACAATGAGGGCATCTATGATGCCAAGCAGCTTGGAGCTCCCAAGATGCTTGTTCTGGGATTGCAGCATATGTTTGCAATGTTTGGAGCAACGGTACTTGTACCGGCACTGACAGGGTTAAGCGTTTCAGCAACGTTACTATTTGCGGGAATCGGAACCCTGTTATTTCATTTTCTGGCCAAAGGAAAGGTTCCGGCATTCCTGGGTTCATCATTTGCATTTTTAGCCGGTTATTGGGCAATTGCACCGAACGGTGAGAAGGAATTGTTGCCTTATGCATGTTTGGGTGTTGCATGTGCGGGACTTCTCTATCTGGTATTGGCAGCATTTATCAAGGCATTTGGCGCAAAAAAGGTTATGCGCTTTTTCCCGCCAATCGTAACAGGACCGATTATCATTGCAATTGGTCTGACACTTTCATCATCAGCAATCAACAATTGTAAGGAAAACTGGCTGATTGCATTGGTGGCGATAGCGGTAGTTATTATTTGTAACATCTGGGGTAAGGGAATGATTAAGATTGTTCCTATTATTTTGGGCGTAATTGGGTCTTATCTGGTTGCGGTATGCATGGGCAAGGTTGATTTTTCAGGCGTTGCTTCGGCAGCATGGATTGGCTTCCCGGTTCATTATGATGAAACGGTATTCTCTATCTTCAAGTCTCCTGATGCTTCGCTGATTGTAACGGCAATTATTACAATTATGCCGATTGCAATTGCAACAATGGTAGAGCATATCGGTGATATCTCAGCAATCTCATCAACAGTTGGTAAGAACTTTATAGAAGATCCGGGCTTACATAGAACATTGACAGGTGACGGTCTTGCAACCATGATTGCATCATTGTTTGGTGCACCTGCTAATACAACTTATGGCGAAAATACAGGCGTTCTTACTTTGACCAAAGTATATGATCCTGCGGTAATCAGAATTGCAGCGTATTTTGCCATTCTGTTTTCTTTCTCACCGAAGTTTGAAGCATTGATTGCGTCTATGCCGACAGCTACAGTTGGTGGTGTTTCACTTGTTCTCTATGGTATGATTTCAGCAGTCGGTGTCAGAAACGTAGTTGAAAATAAAGTCGATTTCACCAAGAACAGAAATGTCATCATTGCTGCTCTGATTCTTGTATTGTCAATCGGTATCAAGTTCACGACTATCTATAATGCAGCAGGTGAAGAAGTCATGGCTTCCGGCATCAACCTGACATTCGGTTCCATTACGGTTTCACTGTCCGGACTTGCAGTTGCAGCTATTGTGGGCATTGTGCTCAATGCAATCCTGCCGGGTAAGGATTATGAGTTCGGCAAGGAGCCGCAGGGCGATACATCGGTTAGTTTTAAGGTGTGATAATAAGAGAAGATACACCATTCCGATTTAGTTCGTCATTATCATAGAAAATTTTGTGATGAAGTTATGGGTTTTGAAGTTATGGGTTTTGAAGTTATAGGTCTTGAAGTATGAACTTGAAGTGCAGTCGGCGGTTTTGCCGGCTGCACTTTTGGGTTGTGGGAGCGGGATGGCGGCTTTGCGGCTGCCCTTTTGAGTTGAGAGTGGCTACTGTAGGGATAGCTTGCTAAAAACCTGCATTTGGACAATTCAATGTTAAAATTGTGATAATGTTCCAAAAGATGGTCTTGACAAGTTTACATAACACGACGAATGGACAATTCTAACGGATTTGTATCATAATGTTCCATGCTTTAGAGTATATCGTGGAACATTATTCAATTATATCAGAAGAATTGTCCAACATGAACATTATGTAAACTTGCCAAGACCGCCTTTTGGAACATTCCTGACGTAGAATGATATAATTGTCCAATGGGGTATTCCCTTCGGAATATTGAGCATATTGAGTGGTGCTGTAAGATACTGAATGATATCAGATATTGGGCGCTATAAGATGTTAGCAAAACAAGAAGTCGAAAATATGTTCGAGAAAAGTATTGCATTTCATTTCCCAATATGATAAAGTAATCTTACAGAACGAACGTTCGACATTCGTACAGAAGAGATAATGGCAATTCAGATTAAATTTTGCAGTCAATGAGGATGATGAGCAGTGGAGTATCGAATACAGGAAGAAATGTCAATCATGGACAAACTGAATATCTTGTCAGATGCTGCGAAGTATGATGTGGCCTGTACGAGCAGTGGCACAGAACGAAGCGGTGACGGCACGGGTATGGGCAATGCCTTTAAAGGAGGTATCTGCCATAGTTTCGCCGGTGATGGACGCTGTATTTCTCTGCTCAAGATACTATTTACGAACGAATGCATTTACAACTGCAAATACTGCATCAATTGCGTGACGAACGATGTACCACGCGCATCCTTTACACCGGATGAAATCTGTGATTTGACAATGAACTTTTACAAGCGTAATTACATTGAGGGATTATTCTTAAGTTCAGGAATTATACAGAATCCAACTTATACAATGGAGTTAATCTATCAAGCAATTAATAAATTACGTACAGTACACAATTTTCAGGGATATATTCATGTGAAGGCAATACCGGGAGCGGATGAGAGAATTATTGAGAAACTGGGACTGATTGTCGACAGAATGAGTATCAATCTGGAATTGCCAACAGCTGAAGGGCTGAAGGAGATTGCACCGAATAAGACGCGCCAGACAATTTTGAAGCCGATGCGTCAGATACAGACAGGTATTCATAACAATAAGAACGAATTAATGCTATATAAGCATGCACCAAAGTTTGTGCCGGCAGGGCAAAGTACGCAGATGGTTATTGGTGCCACACCGGAGAGCGACTATCAGATTGTATCAGTGGCAGAGAAGTTATATCAGAGATTTGACCTAAAGAGAGTCTTCTACTCCGCATTTGTCAATGTAAATCACGATAAAGAACTTCCTGCAACATTAGACGGACCACCATTATTGCGGGAACACAGACTATATCAGGCGGATTGGCTTCTTCGCTTCTACGGATTTAAGGCAGATGAGTTGCTGAGCGAAGATAAACCTAATTTCAATACACTATTTGATCCTAAGTGTGATTGGGCACTAAGACATCTGGAATTCTTTCCGGTGGAGGTCAATCGTGCGGATAAGAATACTTTGCTTCGTGTGCCCGGAATTGGAACAAAGTCAGCACAACGAATTATTTGGGCAAGAAGACACGGAGCACTCAGCTTTGATGATTTGAAGAAAATGGGTGTTGTGTTGAAAAGGGCATTATATTTTATTACTTGTGGTGGCAGGATGATGTACCGTACAAAGATAGAGGAAGATTATATTTCACAAAATCTTTTGGATGTGAAGGAACGGCTGCCTGCCGGAATTAGCAGAGACGGAATGACCTATAAGCAGTTAAGTTTGTTTGATGATGTAAACTTTGGATTTCAGTCGCAGGTGACTGAAGTATTAGGCGGGCAGGCAAGTATGCCGACAAACACGAAAGCGAGCATGTCGACAAATACGCAGGCAAGCACGTTGACATATACGAAAGCAGGTATTCAGTTGAATAGGCAGGCGGAACCTCAGACAATTTGGATGCCGCAGCAGTTGAAACAAAGGTTGGGATAGTTATGAATCATAGAATTTTTGTATGTGAGAATTCAATTGAGGGAATATTGACAGGTGTATATGAGGCGTGGACGGCTGCAAAGGAAATCGGACACAGTCATTGCAAACTTGAGACAAAGATGCCGCGATATGCGTTGGGTGGAACTGAGCAAAAAAACGCCATGGAAAACACCTCGCAAGAAAGTACTTGTCGCAACTTTGAACTCTTTTCGGAATATTATGAGGTAGAGCCGGATGCAGAAAAGTCACGCAAAGTGACCAGAACAGTCTGTGACAGACTGGGAATGTATACGTATCAAGAGATATGTAAGGCAATTGCGGCAGAAGCGCCGGATTTGTTGTATGGTGGAAACAAAAGTGAAAAAATCGATAAAGGCGATGCAGTCTACAAAACGATTGTAACAGGCTTCTCGATGGACTGCGGAGAGGAAGTAATGACTAATCTGGTCAATCCTTATGTTTCCAGAACGTTTGAATTGGCAAGGCGTGTCAATCGCGAAATTGAGCATCTGCTGGGATTTTTACGGTTTAAGGAGTTGCGAAGTGGAGTCCTCTTTTCGAGAATTGGGCCTGAAAATAGTATTCTTCCAATGTTGGCACCTCATTTCTCGGATCGACTTCCATTGGAGAATTTTATGATATATGATGAGAAGAGGGGAATGTTTGTTGTTCATCGAGCAAATGATCCGAAACATCCTGTGAGCGTGGACCAATCTTGGGCGTTGATACATGGAGAGAGCCCGGATGAGGTGGCAATAACTGATTACTCAGATCAAGAGGAGTATTATCAGGAATTGTTCAAGGCATTTTGTCATTCAATTACCATAGAGGCAAGAGTAAATCCGAAGTTACAGCAACAGATGCTACCACTCAGACACCGTGCATATATGGTGGAATTTGAACAAAGAAAAGGCTAATTTGTTGGTAGATTTGTCCAAACGTATGATTGACATTCCATTTTTTTCACGTATAATAATAACAACGTGAATAGTGGTTTAGGAAGGATTAATGAGGGAATACTTCTTAATATCACGTGCTTTGCTTTTGATTTGAAAGGGGTGTAAATGATGCGGGAACGAAAAATCAAGTTGTCCTTTGACGATGCACGCGAATTTGTGAAGACGGCATCAAGATGTGACTTCGATATCAACGTATTTTATAATCGTGTAATTATTGATGCGAAGTCGATACTCGGTGTTCTCGGGTTGGATTTCAACCAGACTTTGACCGTTCAATATGCGGGTGAAGATGGAGAATTCGAAAGCCTGATTCATAGATACGCAGTTTGCAATTAACTGACGATGAAAACTCTCTGTATTGGTAGTATAATTTAATTACCGACACAGGGAGTTTTCTGCTTAAAGAACAGATTATAATAAAAGAGTAGATTTCAAACAAAGGAACAGATTTCAAACAAAGGAACAGATTTCAACAAGAGGAACAGATTATCATTATGGATGTATTGGAAAAGGACAGTGTGCGAATATCGGTACGCAATCTGGTAGAATTTATCATGCGTTCCGGCAATATTGATAACCGCCATCATGCACCGGGCGACCAGTCTATGCTGGAAGGCGGACGAATTCACCGTATGATACAGCGTAGAATGGGTGCTAATTACCATGCGGAATATTTTATGCGCCACACGATTGATATGAATGATTTTGACATTGTGATTGAAGGGCGTGCCGATGGAGTCATCATCGAGGACGAAAATGTCACAATTGATGAAATCAAGAGTGTATATACGGAACTGGAATATATCAAGGAACCTGCAAGGGTTCACTTGGCACAGGCAAAGTGTTATGCATACTTTTATGCAGAGCAAAATCACTTATCGGATATTCGTGTTCGAATGACATACTGCAATATAGATACCGAAGAAATCAAGTATTTTCATGAGGCGTATACATACATTGAGATTCGAAATTGGTTTATGAATTTGATGGAGGAATACGCAAAGTGGGCTAAGTTTGAATCAGATTGGAAGAAGATACGCAAGAAGTCAATCAAGGCACTGGAATTTCCTTTTCCGTACCGCGATGGACAGAAAGAATTGGTATCACAGGTTTATAGAACAATTTATCATGAGAAGAAGATTTTTATAGAAGCGCCTACAGGAGTTGGTAAGACAATCTCAACTGTATTTCCGGCTGTTAAGGCAGTTGGTGAGGATCGAGGGGATAAGATTTTTTACTTAACCGCAAAGACGATTACGAGAACAGTTGCAAAAGAATGTTTTGATATTTTACGTAAGGGTGGATTGAGTTACAAGACGGTTATCCTGACAGCCAAGGAAAAGACCTGCCCATGTGAAGAAACGGAATGTAATCCGGATTATTGCCCAAGAGCAAAGGGTCACTATGACCGAATTAATGATGCGATTTTTGATCTTTTGACACATGAAGATTCATTTGACAGGGAGATTGTAGAGGAATATGCCGAGAAGCATGAAGTCTGTCCGTTTGAAATGTGCTTGGATATGTCTTTATTCTCAGATGCAGTGATTTGCGATTATAATTATGTGTTTGATCCCAATGTGTATTTGAGACGTTTTTTTGCAGAGGGAGTGCAGGGTAACTATCTGTTTTTAATAGACGAGGCACACAATTTGGTTGATCGCGCAATGGATATGTATAGTGCGATTTTGTATAAAGAAGATTTTATGGAGTTGAGACGACAGGTTGCGCCACACAGTAAGAAGTTGGAGAGGGCGTTGGAGGCTGCAAACAAGTTCATGCTCTCACTTAAGCGGGATTGTGATGATATGCAGGTGCTTGATGTGACAGGAAGTGGCCAGGGGAATAGCCTTTCTTCTTTCCTTGTGACACTGTCAAGACTAATGGGACAGATGGAGAAGTTCATGGAGGATGAGGACAGAGGAGATGTGCGTCAGTCTGTATTCGAACTCTATCTTCAGGTAAGGCATTTTCTGAACATGTATGATAACATCATTGAACGAGTTCCGGAAGATAAAAGATTACCGGAAGATAAAAGATTACTGGAAATAGAAGATGCGACAGAATGTAAAACAGCATTGAAAACAGCATCGGAAACAGCATTGGAAGAGGAATATAGCTGCAATTATGTGGCATATTGTGAGCATGTTGAGAGCCCGAAGGGCGATGGTGGTAATCGCTTTATGGTGAAATTGCTCTGTGTGAATCCGTCTTATAATATTACAAAGTGCTTGGATAAGGGGAAGAGTGCGGCTTTCTTTTCGGCAACACTGCTTCCGATTGATTATTATAGGAATTTGCTGAGTGGGAATGATGAAGATTATGCAGTCTATGCAAAGTCTGTTTTTGATGAGAAGAAACGAGGTCTATTCATTTGTAATGATGTGACGAGTAAATACACAAGGCGCAGCGATATGGAATACTACAATATAGCGCAGTATATTCATGCGGTTACATCGCAAAAGTTGGGCAATTATTTGATTTTCTTTCCGTCACATGCATTTCTAAATCAGGTATTGAAGGCATATGAAGAATTTTTTGTGAGTGAAGATGTGGAATATATTGTGCAGAAATCAAGTATGCGTGAGGAGGAGAGGGAGCAATTCCTAAATCGGTTTGAGGGAAATGTTGATTGTGAATTTGAGAGTATCATTCAGATGGATATTGAATACGAAGTTGAGAGGACCTTACTTGGTTTTTGCGTAATGGGAGGTATTTTCAGTGAGGGAATTGACCTGAAGAATGATAGATTGATTGGCACGATTATCGTGGGAACCGGTCTTCCGATGGTGTGTAATGAACGTGAACTGTTGAAAGAGAGTTATGATGCAGAAGGGTTGTCCGGATTTGACTATGCATATCGCTATCCCGGAATGAATAAAGTACTTCAGGCTGCGGGCAGGGTTATTCGAACGGCAGAGGATATCGGAATTGTTGTCTTACTGGATGATAGGTTTCTTTCTTATTCATATAAAAAAATGTTTCCACGTGAGTGGAAACATTATCAAGAATGCAATTTAGCAACGATTGTCGATGAAGTTGCCGATTTCTGGGCGATGCACGATGAATCGTTGTCGGTAGTCTGACACTTTTCACCACTCGGAACTACCGACGATGACCTAATGTTTTACTGTTTTGGTGCAGATGCCAAGAGTCTTGCAATTTCTTCTTTATACGGTGGCAATTTAACAGCCGGATTTTCAGCGCTTTCGATATATGGGGTTTCCAATATCTTTGGTACATTCAGAAAATCAGGATGATACACAACTTTACAGAGTGTGTCAAAGCCGATGAATCCTTCGTCCAAATTAGCATGTCTGTCTTTGGAAGCACCAAGTTCGTTTTTGCTGTCGTTGATATGGAATGCAGCAATCTGGTCTTTGCCGATGATGCGGTCAAATTCTTCTAATACACCATCTAAATTGTTCACAATATCATAACCGGCATCGTTGACATGACAGGTGTCGAAGCAGACGCGAAGTTTATCATTATAGTTCACACCGTCATAGATACGACGGAGTTCTTCAAAGCTACGTCCGATTTCAGAGCCTTTGCCGGACATGGTTTCAAGTGCGATGTTGCAGGCTGTATCTTTTGTTAATACTTCATTGATGCCTTCGATAATCTTGGCAATTCCGATGTCGACACCTTCGCCTACATGCGCACCGGGATGCAGAACAAGGGTATGACTTCCCATAGCAGCGCTTCGTTCCAATTCCAGCGCAAGAAACTCTACGGCAAGTTTATAAGTATCCGGATTCACTGCATTTCCGAGATTAATAATATAAGGGGCATGGACGATGAATTCTTCAATTCCGATTTGCTTCATATATGCTTGTGCCGCAGGTATATTCAGTTCGTCAATCTTTTTACGCCGTGTGTTCTGCGGAGCACCGGTGTAGACCATAAAGGTATTGGCGCCATAACTTTCAGCTTCCTTAACGGAGCCTAAGAACATATCTTTACCACTCATTCCAACGTGAGAACCTAATTTTATCATGTTTTCATACCCTTTCCTAAATGCAATCATCAACTCAAGACAATTCTCTTTTATTACAATCACTGCTATTACAATCACTAGAATACACTGAATTGTGAAAAAACACAAGATGTGCTACTATATAGAAAAAGACGAAGTGAGGAAAACAAGATGTGGGCATATGAAAGTGTATTTTATCAGATTTATCCGTTGGGTTTCTGTGGAGCGCCATTTGAAAATGACGGTAATTTGCAGCATAGGATTTTGAAGGTGAATGATTGGATTGAGCATATTCAGAAAGTGGGTGCCAATGCGATTTATTTCTCCCCGATATTTGAATCGGATAATCATGGTTATAATACACGTGATTACTATAAAATAGATGTCAGACTCGGCACCAATGAGGATTTCAAAAATGTGTGTACAAATCTGCATAATGCCGGTATCAAAGTAGTGCTTGACGGTGTATTTAACCATGTGGGGCGCGGATTCTGGGCATTTCAGGATGTTCTGCGAAATAGAGAAAATTCTCCTTACAGAGATTGGTTCCATATCAGTTTTGACGGAAACTCAAATTACAATGACGGATTGTGGTATGAAGGCTGGGAGGGCAACTTTGACCTCGTGAAACTGAATCTGAGAAATGAGGATGTCATACAGCACATATTCAACGCAGTGAAAAGCTGGATTGAGGAATTTGATATTGATGGGTTGCGACTGGATGTGGCTTATTGCTTGGATAAGGAGTTTATCAAGCGACTTCGTGCGCATTGCGATGGGTTAAAGCAGGATTTCTTCTTACTTGGTGAACTGCTGCATGGAGATTATAATCAGTTTATGAATGGTGAAATGCTGCATTCGGCAACAAATTATGAGTGTTACAAGGGGCTGTTCTCTTCATTTAACAGTATGAATATGTTTGAAATTGTACATTCTCTGTTACGGCAGTTTGGGCCTGAGCAGTGGACATTATATAAAGGGAAACATCTTCTGGCGTTTGTGGATAATCATGATGTCAGCAGGATTGCAAGCAATCTGGCAAATGAACGACATCTGCCGTTAATTTATGCAATGTGTTTTGGTATGCCGGGCATTCCGAGTGTTTATTATGGAAGTGAATGGGGTGCAAGAGCTGATAAGAGTGAAGGGGATCCGGCACTACGAGCTTGTTTTGAGACACCGATTGAAAATGAACTGACTGCTTGGATTTCAAAACTTGCAGAAGCAAAGAAGAACTCCAAGGCATTGAATTATGGTTCATTTAGTTCAGTTGTATTGACGAATAAGCAATGTATCTTTGAAAGGAATTGTGACGGAGAGCGGGTATTGGTGGCAATCAATGCAGACGGTGAAGAGTTCACGGCACATTTTGATGCAGGTTGTGGCTGTGCGGTTGATTTGATTACCGGTGAAAACTTTGATTTTGGTGGTGGAGCGACTTTACCGGCATATAGTGCAAAATTCTTGAAGATGGAGCATTGACAAGCGTTTGGTGATAGAATAATCGCGCAACAGGATAGAGGAGGACGATATTATGGCAGTATTTGCAGGTTTTATTGTACCGCATCCCCCATTGATTATTCCACAGATTGGGAATGGACAGGAAGCATCGATACAGAGTACGATTGATGCTTATCATCAGATTGCAAGAGAAATCGCAGAGTTAAAACCAGATACCATTGTATTGACTTCACCACATTCTGAATTGTATTCGGATTATTTTCATATTTCACCGGGAAAAGGTGCAAAAGGAGATTTTACGAAATTTGGTTGCAAGCAGGTAACTGTCAGTGTGGATTATGATGAGGAGTTTGTAGTTGCCTTGGAGGAAATGGCTTGGAAAGAGACGGTGCCTGCGGGGGTTGTCGGAGAACGTAGGAAAGAACTGGATCACGGAACCATGATACCGTTGTACTTCATTAATCAGTATTATACCGATTATAAGTTGGTGCGCATTGGTATTTCGGGAGAGCCTGCAACGAAGCATTATCAATTGGGGATGTGTGTGCAAAGCGTTGCAAACGAGCAGGATAAGCGAGTTGTGTTTATTGCAAGCGGAGACTTGTCCCACAAATTAAAGGAAGAAGGCCCGTATGGATATAAGAAGGAAGGTCCGGTGTTTGATGAGCAGGTGACAAAAGCGATGGCTCGTGGTGATTTTCTTTCATTTCTGCAATTTAAACAGCCCTTTAGAGAGGCGGCTGCAGAGTGCGGATTGGGTTCTTTTCAGATTATGGCAGGGGCGTTTGATCAAATAGAGTTTTTATCGAAACTTTTGACTTATGAAGGACCGTTTGGCGTAGGATATGCTGTGGCATCCTTTTATCCCAAATATTCATATCATGAAAAGTATGTGAAGGATGTACCGCTCGTGCGACCGAGTGTGCTGACCATATATATGGAACAGGAGGCAGAACGTCTGGCAGAGTTAAAGCGTTATGAGGATGCTTATGTGAAACTGGCAAGAAAATCGGTGGAACATCATGTAGAACTGAGAGGTGTGTTGACTGAGCAAGAAATCAAGGGTATGCAATTGCCACCCGAGATGTTTGAGAAAACAGCAGGCGTATTTGTCTCGATTAAGAAAAACGGGCATCTGCGCGGATGCATCGGGACGATTGCACCGACACAGGCTTCAATTGCTATGGAGATTGTCTGCAATGCTGTATCTGCATGTGCGCATGATACGCGTTTTGATCCGGTGACAGAGAGTGAATTGCAGGAATTGGAATATAGTGTTGATGTGTTGTCACCACCTGAAACAATCAATTCGTTGGGGCAACTGGATGTGAAAAAGTATGGTGTCATTGTAACAAAGGGCTTTAGGCGAGGGCTATTGCTTCCGAATTTGGAAGGTGTTACTACAGTTGAGGAACAGGTGGGGATTGCCAAAGATAAAGCAGGTATTAAAAGAGACAGTATCGTTGAATTACAACGTTTTGAAGTTGTCCGCCATAAGTAGTCAACTTGGCCAGTAACGAAAGGTAAAAATAATTCGCACAAATAAAGTTCGCATCTACAAGCTTCTGTGCAGATGAAGTAAAATAAAAGAAAAACTTTGTCGCACAGGAGGCTTTATGAGTAGAGAACGGAATCGTATCATTCAAAAGAGAGAATCAAATCCAGTTGCAGAGTGCAATAAAATTCAGAAAAGGTTTTACCCGGAATTGCTTGCGAAGTTTGATCATGTAAAAGATCCGCGTCATAGCAGTTATACAGAATACAGTTGCCGAGAAATGCTCGGTACCTTGTACTATAAAGGAATTGCAGGCATATCAAGTATGCAGGGAATGACTAGAGAATTCACGAACGAAATAGTTACAGAGAACCTATATCGATTCATGGGAAGCGAACTGAAAGATTATGTTCCTCATGGAGTTACAATAAATGAATTCCTGGAACGTGTAGAACCTGATGAATTAGAAGAAATTCAAAAAGATCTGGCATATCAGATGATACGCCGTAAAACATTTGACGATGCAAAAGTACTAGGGAAATGGCTTGTTCTTGTGGACGGAACTGAGCTAGATGAAGGGTTGCAACAAAAAAACGAGTATTATCTTAGCAGGACATACAATCGTGGTGAAGAGAATGAGATCACGAAATACCATAGGAGTGTCCTTGAAGCAAAACTTTATTTAGGGAACAATCTTGTGTGCAGCATAGCGACAGAATTCATAGAAAATACAGATGAGTATAATCAAAAGCGGATGACACAAGAAGCAATAAAACAGGATTGTGAAAGTAAGGCATTTAAACGATTGGCAGAGAAGTTAAAGAAACGATTTCCAAGGCTGCCTATTATAATTGTGGCAGATGGGCTTTATGTAAATACAAAAGTGATAGAGACATGCAATGGCTGTGGATGGGATTACCTCTTCCGTTACAAAGAAGGCTGTGCGCCATCAATTGAAGAATGCTATCAGACAACGCCCGAGAAAAATACAGCTGAAAAAGCAGAATATATCAACGGAATTATCTTCCGAGACCAAGATGTAAATGTATTGAAATACGCTGAAAGGAAGATAAAAAAAGGTGTTGAAGTAGTAACTGATTTTGCATGGATCACAAGTATTGAGATAACAAATAAGAATGCGGATAAACTAGTAAAAGCAGGAAGAAACCGGTGGAAAATAGAGAATCAGGGATTTAATCGTCAGAAGCGCTGGCAGGGAGATATAGAACATGCATGTAGCTTTCATGAGAAGGCACAGAAGAATCATTATCTAATGGAACAGATTTCAGATTTCATCAAGCAGCTTTATGAATTCTTTTTCTTAGAGAGAAATGAAATTAAAAAGGTACAAAAAAATATATCTTCTGAATTGTTAGCCAGCTTTGGTCGGCAACTAACAAGAGAAGATATATCCAAATGTGATATGCAAAGCATACCTAAAAACTAAGATAAGTATACCAAAGGAAGTGATAGATGGGAAGATAAAAATAAAAAAATCCACAAATTTGACATTTGCAATGAATCCAGCTCAAACAGTGTGGATAAGTTGCAGAGAAAACAAGGAAAACGAAGCGAATTGTGGAAAATAGATTTTTTTATCTAGAACATCAAATTTGGGGTGGATGGATTTGATTTACCTTTTGGATTTG
>DATESB010000032.1:0-15678 GCA_035271065.1 Lachnospiraceae bacterium
CTGATTGGTTCACCTCCGGGATACGTGGGATTTGATGAGGGCGGTCAACTTTCTGAGAAGATACGCAGAAACCCATATTCAGTTGTACTTTTTGATGAAATAGAAAAGGCACATCCGGATGTATTTAATGTACTCTTGCAAGTGTTGGATGACGGACATATCACTGACTCAACAGGTAGAAAAGTCAGCTTTAAAAATTGTGTCATTATCATGACTTCCAATGCAGGTGCACAGCGAATTGTTGACCCGAAGAAACTTGGTTTTTCAAGTAAGGAAGACGACACACAGGATTATGAGAAAATGAAGTCCGGTGTTATGGAAGAGGTAAAACGCATTTTCAAGCCGGAATTTATCAATCGTATTGATGAGATTATTGTGTTCCATGCGTTGAACAAAGATAACATGAAGAAAATTGTATCGCTTCTGGTCAAGAATTTATGTGAAAGAGCAAAGACACAGATGCAGATTACACTGACGGTACGGGATAATGTGAAAAATCACATTCTGGAAAAGGGCAGTGATAAGAAGTATGGCGCACGACCTCTTAAGCGGGCAATTCAGACGATGCTAGAGGATAAGCTTGCAGAGGAAATCTTACAGAAGAAGATTAAGAGTGGCGATGAAGTCATTGTATCCATGGCAAAAGGTGATATAAAATTTACGGTAAAATAGGACGTATTTTGTTGTCATCATTGGTCGGATGATGATATAATAAACAAAGAGAGAAGTTTATTAATGAGGAGGACAAAAGATCATGTCAGTAGTAGCGGAATTAATTCGTACTGAGAAGGACGGCACCATCAGTTTTGGCAATCATGAGTTGGTTGAGAAGGCTAAGAAAGAGGATTATGAATGTGGTGGCAATCTGTATAAGGTGAAGACTTCAGAAGCCATGACAAAGCTGGAAAGAGACGGCATGTTCGTATATGAATCCGTGCCGGGCACAAGTGTCAATGAGTTTGAAGCCACGAAGACAGGAGTAAAGTTTGTGGTAGAGGGTGCGGAAGATGCACAGATTACCATAGGTCTTTCAGAGGATACCGAATATGAGGTCCTGTTGGACGGCAACGCAATCGGCAAGATGCGCACCAATCTCGGCGGCAAATTAAATATCAGTGTTGAATTGACGGTTGGACAGGCAGTGAACGTAGAAGTAAGATGAAAATATAAGAATTAAGAAATTAGGGATAGATAAATGGCTAAGGGAAAACTGACAACAGTTTTCTTCTGTCAAGAGTGCGGTCACGAATCTTCAAAGTGGTTGGGACAATGTCCGGCATGCAAAG
Organism: Lachnospiraceae bacterium; assembly: GCA_035271065.1. GTDB lineage: Bacteria > Bacillota > Clostridia > Lachnospirales > Lachnospiraceae > JAAYYM01. The sequence continues at coordinate 1,287 of DATESB010000032.1, forward strand.
CATGGAACACTTTTGTAGAGGAAACGGTGAATAAGACGTCATCAGCCGTGAGAGCATCCGGTTCGTCAAAGGGCGGATTTGGTGGTGAAAAGCGGGAACCGGCAAGTCTTTCCTCAATAGAGATGTCTGAGGATGAAAAGGTTTTGACAGGTATGGCGGAGTTTGACAGAGTATTGGGAGGCGGTATTGTACCGGGCTCCCTTGTTTTAGTTGGCGGAGATCCGGGTATCGGTAAATCCACACTGTTGTTGCAGGTTTGTAAGTTGTTATCTGATCAGAAGAAGAAAGTTCTGTATATATCAGGAGAAGAATCTCTAAAGCAAATCAAAATCAGAGCACAGAGAATTGGTGAGTTTACGGATACACTGTTTTTGCTGTGTGAGACAAACCTTGAGGTGATTGACGAGGTCATCCGCCGCATGAAGCCGGAGACCGTCATTATCGATTCCATACAAACGATGTATTCTGATGATGTAGCGTCTGCGCCGGGCTCGGTATCACAGGTGCGTGAGTCTACCGGACGTTTGTTACAGATTGCAAAAGGACTTGCCATTTCTATCTTTATTGTGGGGCATGTTACAAAAGAAGGTACAGTGGCGGGACCGCGTGTGCTGGAACATATGGTGGATACGGTGCTCTATTTTGAAGGAGACCGTCATGCAGCATACCGTATTTTAAGGGGTGTCAAGAACCGCTTTGGTTCAACCAATGAAATCGGTGTATTCGAGATGCGTGAGGTTGGTTTGGTTGAAGTGAAAAATCCGTCCGAGTTTATGCTGAACGGTCGCCCGGAAAATGCATCCGGTTCGGTGGTGACATGTTCTATAGAAGGAACACGACCGATTTTAATCGAAATACAGGCACTTGTTTGTCGTACAAATTTCGGGATTCCGCGCAGACAGGCAACAGGAACGGATTTTAACAGGGTAAATCTTTTGATGGCGGTGCTTGAGAAACGTGTTGGTCTGCAAATGGCAGATTGTGATGCCTATGTGAACCTTGCAGGCGGAATAAAGATTACAGAACCGGCGATAGACTTGGGGATTGCATTGGCGATTGTCTCCGGATTTAAGAATAAGCCGATTGATGAAAAGGTGATTGCATTCGGAGAGATTGGACTCAGTGGCGAGGTGCGTTCTGTCAGCATGGCGGAAACCAGAGTGGCAGAGGCAAAGAAATTAGGATTTAAGACCTGTATTGTTCCGAATAGTTCCATGCAGGCACTGAAGAATATCAAGGGAATGCAGATGATCGGGGTTAAGTCTGTGGAAGAAGCTATTAAGTATATGTAGGTACCGGTTTGCAGGGATTGGTTTTTAAGCAGAATTTGATTGACATTGTAACACACATGTCATACCATATAAAAGTATCGTATTGTGTCGTAATGTAGCAGAATGTATGGTATTTCAACAAGCGGGGGCGCTATTATGGGAGAAAAATCAGAACAAAAGAAGCAGTTCATTTTAGAGACAGCACGAAAAGTTTTTACGGAAAAAGGATATAAGAGCGTTACTATGAAAGATATTGTGGATGCTTGCGAAATCAGCCGTGGCGGATTGTATCTGTATTTTGACAGTACGGAGCAGTTATTTATGGAAGTGCTGAAGATAGAGCAGGCAGATACGGATGATACGTTAGAAGATGCTCTTTCTAAGGAAGCAACCGTGACGGATATTCTGGCATTGTTCTTAAAGGAACAAAAGAAGGAAATCCTGCGAGGCACAAACAATCTGTCAATCGCAACTTATGAATTTTTCTTTTCTAAGAAATTCCCAAAGAAAGAGAATATTGCCCGAAAGAAATTTGAATTGGGTGTGAAACTTCTGTCAGAAATGATAGATGCCGGTGTTGCAAACGGCGAGTTCTTCTGTGAGGATTCGGTTGCAGTCGGTAAGAATATTATGTTTGTCATTGAGGGGCTTAAAGTGGCAGCAAGAACCATCGGAGTGTCGGAGAAGACTGTTGATGAGCAGTTGCTGTATATGATACAAGGTCTTGTCTATGAGGAGGAAGAGTAAGTGGTTAAACGTATTTATGTGGAAAAGAAAGAGCCGTTCGCGGTAAAATCAAAGGAACTTTTGGAGGAAATCAAGAGCTACCTTGGTATTATGGGAGTCAATAATGTCAGAGAATTAATTCGTTATGACATTGAAGATTTATCCGAAGAGACCTATCAGAAAGCATGCGTTTGTGTGTTTTCGGAACCGCCGGTTGATTTATTATATGAAGAAAACTTCCCGATGAAGTACGGTTCACGTGTATTTTCAGTTGAATTCCTGCCGGGGCAGTTTGACCAGAGAGCAGATTCTGCAGTACAGTGTGTTCGCTTTTTAAAAGAAGACGAAAATCCGATTATTAAGACAGCAGTTACCTATTGTTTGGAAGGAACGATTTCCGAAGAAGAATTCGAGAAAATAAAGAGTTATTGTATCAATCCGGTAGACTCGCGTGAGACAGATTTGCAGAAGCCGGATACGTTAGTGACTGTATTTGAGGAGCCGGAAGATATTAAGATATTTGACGGGTTCCGTACAATGAATGAGACACAACTGCGTACACTTTATCAGTCTTTAGGGCTGGCAATGACCTTTAAGGATTTCGAGCACATTCAGAATTATTTTAATTCAGAAGAGCATCGTGACCCGTCAATGACGGAAATCAGGGTGTTGGATACCTATTGGTCTGACCATTGCAGACATACAACTTTCTCGACGGAATTAAAAGAAGTAGCGTTTGAGGACGGATATTATAAGAAGCCGATTGAGCAGACTTACCAGGATTATCTGGCAGCACGCGAAGAGATATTCAAGGGCAGAGACGATAAGTTTGTCTGTCTCATGGACTTGGCGTTAATGGCAATGCGTAAATTAAAGAAAGACGGGAAACTGAAAGACTTGGAAGAGTCTGATGAAATCAATGCATGTTCGATTGTAGTTCCTGTTGAAATAGACGGTAAGGAAGAGGAGTGGCTTGTAAGTTTCAAGAATGAGACACATAATCATCCTACAGAAATTGAACCATTTGGTGGTGCGGCGACGTGTCTTGGCGGTGCAATCAGAGATCCGTTGTCAGGACGTTCCTATGTTTATCAGGCAATGCGTGTGACAGGAGCAGCAGACCCAACTGTTTCGCTGAATGAAACCCTGCGTGGAAAATTGTCTCAAAAGAAGTTGGTTCGCGGAGCAGCAAGCGGATATTCTTCTTATGGAAATCAGATTGGTCTTGCAACCGGATATGTCAAAGAAATCTATCATCCGAATTACGTAGCAAAGAGAATGGAAATCGGTGCAGTTATGGGCGCAGCTCCAAGACGAAATGTCATCAGAGAAACATCCGACCCCGGCAACATTATTATTTTGCTTGGCGGCCGTACGGGACGTGACGGCTGCGGCGGAGCAACAGGTTCCTCCAAAGTTCATACCGAAGAATCAATCGAGTCCTGCGGTGCAGAAGTTCAAAAGGGAAATGCGCCAACAGAACGTAAAATACAGCGTTTATTCAGAAGAGAAGAAGTTAGCAGATTAATTCGTAAATGTAATGATTTCGGTGCAGGCGGTGTGTCCGTTGCAATCGGAGAATTGGCAGACGGTTTGCGAATTGACCTTGATAAAGTGCCTAAAAAATATGCCGGACTTGACGGTACGGAACTTGCTATTTCCGAATCACAGGAGAGAATGGCAGTTGTTATTGCAAAAGAAGATGTCAATGAATTTCTTGCTTATTCCGCAGAAGAAAATCTGGAGGCGGTAGAGGTTGCAGTTGTAACCGCAGAGCCAAGACTGGTTTTAACTTGGCGTGGCAAGGAAATTGTCAATTTGTCACGTGCATTTTTGGATACAAACGGTGCACATCAGGAGACAAAGGTGGCTGTGGAAATGCCAAAGCAGGAAGCCTCTTATTTCAGCAAAAAGGCTGTTGATGCACAAGGACAGGCAACTGAAAGTGTCAAAGACAAGTGGCTTGCGTTATTGCAGGATTTGAATGTGTGTTCACAAAAGGGACTTGTTGAGATGTTTGATTCATCTATCGGAACAGGTTCAGTGTTTATGCCCTATGGTGGCAAATATCAGTTGACCGAGACACAGACAATGGTTGCAAAACTTCCGGTACTGGAAGGCAAGACAGATACTGTCACAATGATGAGTTATGGATTTGATCCGGAACTTTCTTCTTGGAGCCCATATCACGGCGCAATTTATGCAGTGGTGGAATCAGTGGCGAAGATTGTAGCGTCCGGTGGCGATTATCAGAAGATTAGATTTACATTCCAAGAATATTTCCGTCGCATGAGCGAAGACCCTACAAGATGGAGTCAGCCGTTTGCGGCATTGCTTGGTGCATATAATGCACAGTTAGGATTCCAACTTGCATCTATTGGCGGTAAGGACTCTATGTCCGGTACATTTGAGGATATTGATGTTCCGCCGACACTGGTTTCATTTGCGGTAGATGTGGCAAAACATCAGGATTTGATTACCCCTGAATTGAAAGAGGCAGGTAGTAAAATCGTGAAGTTTGTGATTGAAAAGGATGCTTATGATGTTCCGGTATATGCGCAGGTATGCAAATTGTATGCGGAAATTACAAAACTCATTCAGAGCGGCGTGATTACGGCTGCATATGCACTGGATGGCAAGGGTATACTTCCGGCTATCAGTAAAATGGCATTCGGCAATAAGTTTGGTGTTACAATCAATTCAAACTTATCTGAGGCTGATTTATGTTCCAGAGAGAATGGTAATATTATTGCTGCAATTGCAGTTGACCGCTTGGCAGATGTGCAGTTGCCATATATTGAAATCGGTGAAGCAAATGATAAGGGAATGTTCATTTACGGCAATGATGCAATTCCGGTGGAAGAAGCAATTGCTGCATGGACTAAGAAGTTAGAGAAGGTATTCCCGACCAAAGCAAGTAAGAAGACAGATGTTGTCAATACACCGGTTTATGAAGCAACACCGGATAAGATCTATGTATGTAAAAATAAAGTGGCAAAGCCAACCGTATTTATTCCGGTATTTCCAGGAACGAACTGCGAATATGATAGTGAAATGGCGTTCAGACGCGCAGGTGCTAATGTGGTAACAAAGGTATTTACCAATCTATCAGCGCAGGATATCAGAGATTCGGTTGATGTATTTGCAAAAGCAATCAAAGAAGCACAGATTATTATGTTCCCCGGTGGATTTTCTGCAGGTGATGAGCCGGATGGTTCTGCAAAGTTTTTTGCAACAGCCTTCAGAAATGCAAAACTGGAGGAAGCGGTAAGAGAGTTGCTGCATCAAAGAGACGGACTTGCACTGGGTATCTGTAACGGTTTCCAGGCATTGATTAAACTCGGTCTGGTTCCTGGTGGAGACATCACCGGACAAAATGCCGATGCACCAACATTAACGTATAACACAATTAATCGCCATGTATCCAAAATGGTGTATACAAAAGTTGTTTCTAATCTGTCACCGTGGTTAAAGCAGGCGAAACTTGGCGAAACCTATGTCATTCCGGCATCTCACGGTGAAGGACGTTTTGTTGCAAATAAGGAGTGGATTGACGAATTATTTGCAAATGGACAGGTTGCAACGCAATATGCAGATATTGACGGAATGATTTCCATGGATGAAGAATGGAATATCAACGGGTCATATTGTGCAATTGAGGGTATTACAAGTCCGGACGGCAGATGTTTCGGTAAAATGGGACATGCAGAACGTCAGGGTGAAGCGGTAGCCATGAATATTTATGGCTGTCAGGATATGAAAATCTTCGAATCAGGAGTAAAATACTTTACGGATTAAATGTTTCAGGAGGCTGCTTTGAGAAACAAAACACAGGGTAAAAAACATATTGACGTAAATATGGTGAAGCTGTTCGGATTCAGTGCGGCTCTATTCGCTGTCTGCGTGTTGATTTGTGTACTTCATGTTGTTGATTTGCGTACGTATTTTTATGAAGGTGCAATGGCGAGAATAGATACGCAGGCACAGTTGGGAGCACAGACACTCGGCAAGACATTTGATAAGAATATGGAAGTTGTGAACGTACAGTCTTTCCAATTGGAGCATAGTGGAGGTTTGTCTCATGCTGTGATTTGTGATGCACTGGAAGAGTGCGACCGAACAGGACGTTTTGCAAATGTATACTATGTCAATACAATTGGAACCGTCTATCATGCAGATGGCACACTTACACAAATTGGTCCCGAGGATTATATCAATATCGTTGGTACTACAATTGATACGGGTATTTATCTAAAAAAGGGAGACAAGAATCTGAAAGATAATAGATTGGCATTTTTGGCACCGGTTGCACCGGCAGGTTTTCTGCGCGGCTACTTTGTCGGAGTTGTATCGGCAGAGCAGTTGTTAAATGAAGTCAAAGACGAATATTTAGAGGATTATACATTTGACTATTTGCTGGATTATCAAGGTAATATTATTACATCATCATACAATGAGCTAACAGAGGATAGGAGCAATATTATTGAGTTCATGCTGGAGAACAGTGCTGAACCGGCTGAAACGGATGCCTTGATTGAGGGTATTCGAAATGTACTTGAAGCACAGGGCTTTGGACAGTTTTTTGCGGAACTGCACGGTGAAAGGGTCTGCATCAGTTGTGCAAGTATTAAAGGGACGGATTGGCTTTTTGCCAGTTGCACTTATGAGTCAATTATTAATGCTTCCAATCGTCCGATGACCATTCGCAGTATTTTGGCATGTGCGTGTGTTATTTTCATCATGTCCTGTCTGGTTATTATCATTTGGCGACGCATCAGAGGTGACCAGAATAAGATAGAAGAACTTGCTTATTCGGATATTCTGACAGGTGCAATGAATATGAATTACTTTGAAATAAAGGCAAAAGAATTGCTGGAAAGTAACAAGGAACTGTCTTATTCCATTATTTGTTTTGATATTGTCAATTTCCGTTATGTAAATGAGGGATATGGACATGAGAAAGCAGATGCCATATTAGTAGCAGTTGCAAATGCAGCTTATGAAAGTTTTAGTTATAATGAGACATTTGCCAGAATCAGTGCAGACAAATTTGTATGTCTGGCTATTAATGACGGAAGGTCGTCTGCTCGCAAAGCCTTTGTGGAAGATCGTGTAAACCGATATGCTAATTCAATCGCAATGAATTATCCGATTAAAATCAAGAGTGGAACATACGTCATTAATGATTATTATGAGAGCATTTTGGCGATGGTTGATAAAGCAGATTTGGCGAGAAAGACAGTAACCGGTGAGGCAAAGATAACGAATGCTTATTATGAAGAGTCGCTGATGGAGGAGACACGTAAGCGAGAATATATCGAGTCTCAGATGGAAGAAGCGCTTGGCAGTGGTGAGTTTGTGCCATACCTGCAGCCGAAATGGGATATGATTGATAATTGTGTGGCAGGCGCCGAAGCACTGGTACGTTGGATTAAGGCAGATGGAACCATCATTTATCCGAATGACTTCATACCGATATTTGAAAAGAACGGATTTGTTGAAAAATTGGATTTCTTTATGTTAGAAGAAATCTGCAAATATATCAGAGGGTTATTGGATGAAGGCAAAAAGGTTTATCCGGTTTCTATCAACCAGTCCAGATACCTGTTACATAATCGTGATTATGTGAAGAATGTGCAGAATATCCTACTGAAATATGAGATTCCGAAGGACTATATTGAACTGGAACTAACTGAGACTGTATTTTTCCTTGAGCGTGATTATATGATTAGCATCATGAGCAAATTGAAAGAAATCAATATCATGTTGTCGATTGATGATTTCGGCTCCGGCTTCTCATCATTAAATCTGCTGAAGGATGTTCCGTTTGATGTATTGAAGATTGACCGTGATTTCTTGGATGAAACGGGAACTTCCGAGGCAAATAAGTGGATATTACGCAAGATTATTGAAATGGCTGACGGACTCGGAATGAAGATTGTATGCGAGGGTGTGGAGACGGAAGAACAAGCACTTATCCTACAGGGACTCGGATGTAGAATTGCACAAGGTTATCTGTATGCAAAACCGATGCCGCTCAAGGAATATATGGATAAGTATAATGTGAAAGAGTCATAGAGGGAATTATGGATCGGAATTATCAGAAGGAATTGGATCAATTACTCGGCACGCTTGAAATGAAAGCAAGCCGACAAAGTTTACTATTACATAGCTGTTGCGCGCCATGCAGCAGCTATGTTCTTGCATATCTGACACAATATTTTGATATCACATTATTTTATTATAATCCGAATATCATGCCGGAAGACGAATATATGAAGCGACTTTCGGAACAAATCAGATTACTGAATGAAGCTTATCCGAATGGCACGGTTCGATTGATAGAGGGAAAGTATGAACCTGAGCGGTTTTGTGAGATGGTACGCGGATTGGAACAGGAACCGGAAGGTGGAAAACGTTGCTTCAAATGTTACGAAATGCGCTTGCAGGAGGCAGCAAAACAAGCTAAAGAGGGTGGATTTGATTTCTTTGCAACGACACTATCTATCAGCCCTCATAAGAATGCTGCGAAGTTAAATGAAATCGGCGAAGCAGTCGGAGCGCAATATGGTATCGCGCATTTGCCCTCTGATTTTAAGAAAAGAGAAGGTTATAAGAAATCAATAGAATTATCTAAGAAATATGGTCTGTATCGTCAGAATTTCTGTGGATGTCCCTTTTCACAGCTCGATGATAAGTAGAATAATCCGTAAAGCCGCTCGCAAGGGCGGCTTTTGTAATGGGCATACCCTGTGCAGCATATTCCTTAGTTAAAAGCAGGCGTTTTTGCAGGATGTAGTTGTGCACGGTATAGCCTGTCTCTTCCTTGAATTTGTGCATCAAATGATACTTGCTTAGATAAAACTTTTCAGCAAGGGCTTCTACAGAGAGATTTTCTGCTAAATGTTCATTGATGTATTTCAGGATTTCTTCCGTACGCTTGTCGTACTTGAGGGCTGTATTGTCTTTTTCATACTGCTTTCCAAGGTAAATCCGATTGATGTAGACCATGAATTCCATGAAGAGTGAATTGCGCAAGAGCTCACTGCCGAATTCCCCGTCATTTTCGGGTAACAGGGCGTATTCCAAGTTGGCAACAGCAGATTTAATGCGCTCGATCAGAGTTGGATTGAGGCGCACCAGATTGTAGCTTCGCTCAGTGGCCTTTTTGAAGCAGGCTGTGATGTCGGTGGAATTCTCTGATTTGATATAATCACCATCTCTGTGAGATACCGATTTGATATAATCTTCGTCTATCCAGATGACGATGCGCTCGTAGTAGACGGTGGGGTCGATGATGGGCTTGTGAATGGCATTGCGGTCAACAAGTAGGATGTCCCACGGATTCAGATAGTAGGTTTTTCCTTCGATAATATAGGTAACATTGCCTGACAGAAAGATGATAATCTTATTGAAATCATGAAAATGAAAATCAAATTCACGGTCTTGCTTGTCTCTGATGTGGAATAGGCGAAAGTTTTGATGCAGATATCCTGTTTTCTCCATGTTAGTCCTCCAATATACTTTGATTAAAGTGTATCGCATCTTTTGCAATGTTTCAAGCATAAAATGTCATGGAAATTGTAAATCGTGTAGGATATACTCAATACATAAGGATAAGTCATTATGAATATCAATAGTAATAAGGCAATGATGTTGATTGCATAGAGGGCGAGTAAAGAGATTGGATAGGAGGGTGCATATATGAAGATTACAATGAGTAAATATCAAGGACTTGGCAATGACTATTTGGTGATTGATCCGAATTTAAACGATATTGAATTAGACGAACGGACAATAGAAATGATTTGTGATAGGAATTTTGGCGCCGGCTCTGATGGAATTTTATACGGACCGATGATGATGGGAGATACAATAGGCGTTAAGATATACAATCCTGACGGTTCTGAGGCTGAGAAGTCAGGGAACGGCGTGAGGATATTCGGAAAATATTTATTGGATAAGGGCTATGTCAAGAAAAGCCCGGTAGAACTTTCTACGCTCGGCGGTATGGTAGAGATTGAATACTTAAATATGCGCGGGACAGAAATAAGAGCAAATATGGGTCAGGTTTCGTTTGCTTCGGGGAAAATACCTGTGACCGGAGACAATCGCGAAATCATAAGTGAGTCAATGATTTTTCATGACAGACTGTACAATACGACCTGTGTTTCGGTAGGCAATCCGCACTGTGTTATCATGATGGAAAAGGTGACAAAAGAGGATGCTTTGGAAATCGGTCCGTACGTGGAAAATAGTCCGAACTTCCCAAAGAGAATTAATATGCAGTTGTGTCATGTGATTGACAGAAGTAATATCGAGATAGAAATCTATGAAAGAGGTGCCGGTTATACACTGGCTTCCGGAACAAGTGCATGTGCAGCAGCTGCAGCGGCTCACAAAATGGGTCTTGCAGACAGCAAAGTTTCTGTGCATATGCCGGGTGGAATTCTTGATATTGAAATCAATCAGGATCAGACAGTCAGCATGACGGGAAGCGTTCAATATATTGGTGACATTTCACTCGCAGAGGAATTCTTTGAAGAGAAAGTATCATAAGCATAATAACGCTAAAACAGGGCGGTGGTCTTAGGACCCCGCCCTCTATCAATTTGCTGTTGAAAAAGAACTGCCTTTCCATTATACTGTTAAGATAGCACGGAACATACATTTTCGATGAGAAATGGAGATAGATGAATGAAGAAATTATTGGACTTATTATCAGAAGAATTGCAGGCAGCATTCAAGCAGGCGGGATATGATGAGAAATACGGCAGGGTGACGATATCTAATCGCCCGGATTTGTGCGAATTTCAGTGTAACGGGGCTATGAGTGCTGTGAAAGAATATAAGAAAGCACCGATTATGATAGCAAATGATGTTGCGGCAGCGCTGGCTGACAATGCAGTATTTGCGGAAGTGAGTGCGGTCAATCCGGGATTTTTGAACTTGAAATTATCAGATGATTATTTGGCAGATTATTTGCAGAAAATGAATGCCGATGAGCGTCATGGATTATCTATAGTAGAGAAGCAACGCACGATTATGGTTGATTACGGCGGACCAAACGTTGCAAAACCGTTACATGTAGGACATTTGCGTTCTGCTATTATCGGTGAGAGTGTCAAGCGTATTTGCAGATATATGGGACATAAGGTTGTTGGCGATATCCATTTGGGAGACTGGGGCTTGCAAATGGGGCTGATTATCACGGAACTCAAGAAGCGTCAGCCGGAGTTACCGTATTTTGATGAAACATTTACTGGTGAATATCCGAAAGAAGCACCATTTACCATATCGGAACTGGAGGAAATCTATCCGACTGCCAGTGCAAAGTCTAAGGAAGACGAAGCCTATAAGGAAGAAGCCATGAATGCCACGTTCTTATTGCAGAATGGCAATCGTGGATATACAGCACTGTGGAATCATATTATGGCGGTGTCAAAGGCTGATTTGAAGAAGAATTATGCGAATTTGAATGTTGAGTTTGATCTTTGGAAAGGTGAAGCAGATGTCCAGAAGTATATCCCTGACATGGTGGCTCGACTTAGGAATGAGGGCTTTGCCTATGAAAGTGAGGGAGCATTGGTTGTTGATGTAAAAGAGGATACCGATACAAAGGAAATTCCGCCGTGCATGATTTTGAAATCAGACGGGGCATCTCTTTATACAACAACTGACCTTGCAACACTTGTAGAGCGTAAGCAGGATATCAACCCGGACGGCATTATTTATGTGGTGGACAAGCGCCAGGATTTGCACTTTGTACAGGTATTTCGTTGTGCAAAGAAGGTCGGCATTATCGGAAATGAAGTTGACCTGAATTTTATTGGTTTCGGTACGATGAACGGCAAAGACGGAAAACCGTTTAAGACACGTGAGGGTGGCGTTATGCGCCTTGAGAATTTGCTTGCCGATATTGACGAAGAAATGTACCGTAAGATTGTGGACAATCATGAAGTGGAAGAGGCAGAGGCACGTGCAACAGCTAAAATCGTGGCACTGGCTGCTGTGAAATACGGAGATTTGTCAAATCAGGCAACAAAGGATTATGTCTTTGATATTGATAAATTCACTTCCTTTGAAGGAAATACGGGACCTTATATCTTATATACGATTGTGCGTATTAAGTCTATTTTGAATAAATATATAGAGCAGAAGAGCGGCAACGTAAGCGCAGGCGATATGAGTACAATCAGTGGCGCGGATGTGATCGGTAAGGCTGCAAGTGATTGTGAAAAGGCGTTGATGCTTTCACTTGCTCAGTTTAACGCGGTAATCGAGGGCGCTTACGAAGAGACAGCACCGCACAAAATCTGCGCATTTATTTACGAGTTGGCTAATACCTTTAACCGTTTCTATCATGAAACGAAGATACTGGCAGAGGAAGATGAGAAGCAGCAGGCAAGTTGGATTGCATTGTTGAACCTGACCAAGAAAGTGTTGGAGACGTCCATTGATTTACTCGGATTTGCTGCACCGGAGAGAATGTAACTCCGGACCTTGCTGAATGGATTGAGACAGCCAAAAAAATCGGACGAGAGATACCGAAAGCAAAAGGGGAATTGATGTATGCATAGTTTTCCAGAGCGTGTCCTTATTGGATGCGCTCTATTTTTTTCTTGACTCTTGTACGATGCGAGGGTTTATTCTGACTTATGGAGCAGGTGGAGAACATGTAAGAAGTGTGCAAACACACAAGAGGAGGATGAATGTGAATCAGGTTATTTATAGTGAGGTACAAAAGGTATTATATGAAAGTAAGAAGAAGGAGCCGTTCTTTGTAGATGTTCCGAATATGAAGTATTTGAAATTTGACGGAAGCGGACATCCAAGTGACAAGGATTATCAAGTTGCTTGTGAGGAACTATATACGGTTGCGTATACATTAAAGTTTGAGATTGCAAGGAAGAAACTTGATATTGACTTTAAGGTAAATCCGATGGAAGTGACTTGGTATTTGGATAAGTCAGATAAGCAGATTGCATTTACGTGGACCATGATGCTGATGCAACCGGATTTTATTTCCGAGGAAATGGTGCAAGAAGCAATTCGGATTGCAGAGGTGAAGGCAGAGAAGAAAGGAAAGTGGATTGCTTTCAACAGAGTGGCGTTTGGTGAGGTTGTGTTTGGCAGAAGCATTCAGTGTTTTCATTTGGGCGATTATAATCGGATGAATGATACACTTGCGAAAATGATTGCATTTGCAAGGCAGAATGAGCTGGAATGCGACCAATATACGCATGACATTTACTTGAATGATATGCGAAAGACTAAGGTTGAAAACTATAAGACGATTATGCGCGTGCGCGTGCGATGATGTTTTTCTTTGCAGAGAGAGCACTGCAATGGTTTACAGAGAGGGCGCTGCAATCTTTTGCAGAGGGGGCACTGCAACTTACTTTTTGATTTCTACAACTTACATTGCAATCTCTTGCGTCAATTGTGACCGACTGCTATAGTGTGGATGAAAGAGAGGTCATGGAGATATGGAAGAGAAAAAGTTACTGGGAAATGGATTTACAGGAAATCAATTAAAGATATTTGCAATTATTGCAATGACAATTGATCATTTAACAAGTGTGATTCTGCCGGGTTATGACAGGACATGGTGGATTGTGCTGTTACATATCATTGGCAGATTGGCGGCACCGATTATGTGGTTTATGATTGTGGAAGGGTATCGTCATACAAGAGATTTGAAGAAGTATATTACGCGGTTATTTGTTTTCTCGTTTATTGCACATTTTGCTTACAATTTCTGTTTTGGAATTCCATTTATTCCGTTGCAGACTTCTATATTAAATCAGACCAGCGTTATCTGGCCACTTGCATGGGGCGTTGTTGCGTTGTATATTAATGATAAGGAAAAATGTAATCTGAAGCAGTGGCAGAGAATTTTGATCATGCTCGGAATCTGTGCGATTACATTTCCGTCTGACTGGAGTTGCATCGCGGTACTCTGTATCGTGGCAATCAATCAGAACTATGGCAATCTGAAGAAACAGACATTGGAAATGCTGATTTATGTTTCATTTTATGCCATTGTCTATGCCATTTGTGTGGATGTGGTTTACGGTGTTATTCAGATGCTGGTGGTGATATGTGTTCCGTTTATGATGAACTATAACGGAAAACGTGGTACATGGAAGGGTATGAAGTGGTTCTTCTATGTGTACTATGTAGGACATTTGGTTGTGTGCGGGATTATTCGGATTTTGTTACATGGTGATGTTGGAGTGATTATCGGTGGGTGAACCTTTCTATTCTTTGAATCAATACTTGCAAGAGCAGTATGGTGAGAAAGTATATAAGTTAGCATTGAACGGTGGCATGACGTGTCCAAACAGAGACGGAACTCTGGGCACGCGTGGCTGCCTTTTTTGCAGTGCCGG
>DATESB010000033.1:0-31010 GCA_035271065.1 Lachnospiraceae bacterium
CCATAATACTTGTAAATAACACCAACGCTCATCTGCGCCTTCTTGGCAATCGTATTAATATTGGCTTTATCCAAGCCATTTTGGGCAAACTCATCAATTCCTATTTCAAGTAATTCATTGATTCTTTCATCACTCAATTTCTTATGCATCGTTCGTTCACTTTCCTCTCGTGAGTCGCCGCTCACGTGTTAATTGTATCTTATCATAATGCGCTTGATATTTCAATCAATTTTTGGTATTTTAGAAGGAGTGTTTCTATGCTGTACATATGCGCTATTTTGAAATTGTACTTGGGATAAAAACATGATATAATTATGTTAGAAAGCGAGAAGAACATGGACAACAATTATCTCTCAAATGAAGAATTAAAAAAGAATAAAGCTGCTTCCGGTTTTGCCACTGCATCAATGATATTCGGTATTATTTCACTGTTTGCAACCTGCTGTTGTTTACCGTTTGTATTCAGCGGTCTGGGTATTTTATTTGCACTCTTGGCAAAACGAGAAAATCGCGAACAACTTTCCTCTGCCAAAACAGGAATGATTACTTCGTGTATCGGTCTTTTCATATCATTCATTTGCACAGTGGCGATTATTGTATACGCCTGTGTTATGAGTGCATCATCTTTGGATACCATGCAAGAAGAGTATCAAAAACAGTACGAAGAAATAACCGGTGAAGAACTACCTGATTATTATTATGATAATTTCAAGGACATTTTGGATAGCGATGACCCTTCAGAATTGTAGAAAGGATGATTGGTATGGTCGGTGCAATCGGATATGGTGTACAGCCCTATAGTTATAATAACACTTCCGGTACGGTTAGGAATCCCGGCGAGTCTATGCAGGCTCAACCTGGCAGAAAGTCCTCTCCTGCGGAATGCGAAACCTGTGCTAACCGTAAGTATCAGGACGGTTCAGATGAAATGGTTTCCTTCAAATCTGCTGCCCATATTTCTCCCGAAGCTTCTGCAAGCAAGGTTCGCGCCCATGAGCAGGAACACGTAGCCAATGCGTACAGCAAAGCCGCTCAAAAGAATGGCAAAGTTGTACAAGCTAATGTTTCCCTTCAGACAGCAGTTTGTCCGGAGTGCGGACGTTCCTATGTGTCAGGTGGAACCACCAAAACTCAAATTAAATATAGTAACGAAGAAAATCCATACCAACAAAGCAAAAAAGAAGCAGACAGTATGAGTCTGCGAGGTATGAATATAGATATTGCATGCTAATCAATTATAGAATGGAGTCAAACAAATGTATAAAAGAAAATCCTCTGCTGAATTAAAAGGCCTTGCAAAGGAACAACTACTTGGTAACTATGGCGTTATTGTAGGCAGTTTTGCCATCATGTTCGCCATTTTGTATGCCGTTTTCATGGTTGTTTATGTTGTTATGTGCGTCGGAATGTTTAGTACCTTTATGATATCATCCGAAACAGCAATGACAACATCTCTCATTGTATCCATGATTATTTATTTCCTTATTTTCTTGATTATTTCTGCTATCTTTTATGTGTTGGAAATCAGCCTCTTCTATATGGCGCTTCAATTATCCCGACACGAACCAATCTCAATGAAAGATATGCTTTATTGTTTCAAACATCATCCGGACAGAGTCATCATTATCTATTTCCTGCAATTTCTGTTAGGACTTGCGGTAATGATTCCGGCCACTGTATTTGAATTTTTATATATGTTCGGTTCTGATTCACCAATGGAAAATACATACTTTCTGATTTACTGTGTACTGTATGTGATTGGAATCGTAGCCAGCACCATCATCAGTTTGATTTACGGGCTTTCTTATTTCTTCTATGTTGACAACCCGAACCAGTCTGCTATTGAATGTATGAGACAAAGTCGTATTGCCATGCAGGGAAATAAAGGGCGATTGTTCTACATACAAATCAGTTTTATCGGCTGGTGGTTATTGAGCATTATTACATGTGGTATTGCATTCCTATGGTTGGTACCGTATTTACTGACTGTAACCGCTAATTTCTATCAGGACGTTCTGGCAGAGCGTATACAAAAAACACCTTCCTGAATCTAGGAAGGTGTTTTCTTTATCTAAATTTATCTTCTGCGTTTTCTTACTGCAAGGTATGCCACAAATCCTGCTGTTGCTGCTAACATGATGACAACCACAACCCATATCCATGCGGTACTCTTCTTATTCATGTTGTCTGTAACACCCTCTGCATCTGTTCCGGTTGCTGCCTGATCCAAAGACTTATCTTCATCAGCTTCAATCTCCGCCAGTTCCTCTTCTGCCTCTGCAATTGCTTCCGGTATACTTTCCTCTGTTGTAGGCTGTTCTGCCGGTGCCTCTGCTACAGGCTCTGCCACTTCTGCTGTCTCTGTTTCCTTTGCAGGCTCTTCGGTTTTTTCCTCAGTCTTTTGTGTCGTTGTATTCTGCTTCGTGGTTGTTGCCGGTGCTGCTGTTGTCTTTGGCTTAGTCGGCGTTACCACTACCGGTGTTGCTGCTGTCTTGATATCCACTTCTACAGGGTCACTGGGAAGTGTTGTATAGGCACCCTTGGTACGTACATAGTACACACCTGCTACAACAGATACTGCACTCGTTGTTGCCGCGGTCCATGTGCCGCCCTTCGGTCCGTATTCCATACTGGAATTCAATCCGGTGATTGCTCCCGGTGCTGCTGACGTTGCACTGATTGCTCCAACTCCTGTTGGGGCACCTGCTTTCTTCAAAGATATCGTCTGTCTGTCTGAATCTGCTGTTGTGGTTCCGTTACCCGGTCTATAGATGATAATACCTTTATCCGCATGTACATCACCGCTATTTAACTGCACATGGTCGTAATCATGTACATGTATCCAATTGTTTCCTCCGTCAAGAGAATACTTGGTTCCCTGAATATTGGAAAGCACCATAATCTGTGCATTAAATTCTGCACCCGGTGTATGTTCTTTCGGTAACTGTGTCGGATGGGATACTGCTATACCAACATTAACCGTATCGCTCGCGATGGTTACACCACTCGCTCTCGTACGAACCAGATAATTTCCTGCTGCAAGATTGGTAACTTCATTGCTTCCAATATCAATCCAAGAAGACGATGAACTTGAACAATACTGCATAGATGAATCAACATTGACAATCTTACCGGTGTTTCCGCCATTCGTCGGGGCTACTGCCTTGACATTTCTTGGTGTTTTTGCCTTATGTATCTCAACATCTGAACATCAGAATCTGTTGTAGTACTGCCATTTCCCAATTTTTTAACTTGTATTCTATGCGCCAATGCATTGTTGGCATCATCCATAGACAACGTTTTTGAAAGCGGTGATCCTTCACCAATGGTCGTCCATGTTGCTCCGTCAAAGCAATAAGCCATGCCCACGTTCATATTGGTTAATGTCATGCTCAAAGCATCAAATACTGCCTGAGGAGTCGGCTCCTTTTGCAAACTCGGTATTGTCCAAGTAATCGTTTGTACCGGTGAATCCGATGTAGTCGTACCATTTCCTAAATATTTCACATATAGAACTCCGCCACCAAAGGCTGATGAAATATCAATCGGATTCTGTGTTGTTCCAACGCTCCAGAGATTATTATCCACTGAATAGGATAATGTAGCTCCTGTATTGTTCGATAATTGCTTTGTTGTAACATTAACAGATTCATTGGGTTGCGGCAGTTGCTGTACTACCGGTCCCGGTGCCGTAAGTGTCGTATCAACCGTTACGCCCTGCCCAATTGCAGGTCCCGGTGCAATGCTGTCAAGATTGCCGTCGCCTGTTGTATCCACATGTCCTGCATGTTGGTCAGGATTTCCGTCACCATCTGAATCTGCTAAAAGTGCATGTGTGTCAGGAATACCGTCGCCGTCTGTATCTGTAACCGGTGTCTCTGCAATTCCGTCGCCGTCTACATCAATATAATCAACTCGCCGTCGCCGTTAATATCAACTGCATCCAACACACCATCACCATTCATATCATAATTATCATACGCTGTAGCAGGTGTAAGTGCTGTAGTTGGCGCGGGGGCAGTGTTTGCTGTTGCTAACGGGTCTGCAAATGCCATCACGGAAACAGATGTCACAATCAGCGTTGTTACTAACCCTAATGTCAAAATCCTTTTTGCTTTTCTCATATCATTTTCCTCCTGGATTCTCTGCTTATATTTCAAACAGATGTTATCTATATTTCGGCATAATAAATAAAAAATTAAATAAACTATTTATAGTGTACCATAAAATGTAATATTGCACAATTAAATGTTTTTATGTTGAATTGTCTCACAAATTATGAATTGTGAAAACAATACATGTAAAAGCGCCCCAAAATCATATCATCTCGGGACGCTTCTATCATAAATAGAGATTAATCTTCTAATTCAAATGCATCATGAATTGCATTCACTGCTTTTTCTACTTCTTTTTCATCAATCAATACCGTAACTCTGATTTCTGATGTGGAAATCATATTGATATTGATATTTGCATTGAAGAGACATTCAAACATCTTCGCTGCCACACCTGGGTTACTCATCATACCGGCACCTACAATAGAAACCTTGGCAACTGCTGTCTTGCACTTAATCTCCTGTGCGGTCAGGCGTTCCTTATTTTCTTCCAATACCTTCATTGCTTCATCGGTTGCATCTCCCGGAATGGTAAAGGTAATATCCTTTGAATTATCGCGTCCGATAGACTGTAATATCATATCAACATTAATATTTGCTTTTGCCAGCACATCAAACATTCTGAATGCAACACCCGGCTTATCACTCAATCCAATCACTGAAATTCTTGTAACATTCTTATCGGCTGCAACGCCACTCACTAACATTCTCTCCACTTTCACTACCTCCTTAACAACGGTTCCCTCTGCTTCTGATAAACTTGAACGTACCACCAACGGTACACCATACTTCTTTGCCATTTCAACTGAACGGTTATGAAGCACGCCTGCGCCGAGTGTTGCCAAATCAAGCATCTCGTCATATGTGATTTCTTTTAATTTACGTGCATTCTTCACAATTCTCGGATCGGCTGTATAAACACCGTCCACATCCGTAAATATCTCACAGGAATCTGCGTGCAGTGCAGCCGCCAAAGCAACCGCTGTTGTATCTGAACCGCCACGTCCGAGTGTTGTATAGTCATCGTACTTATTGACACCCTGAAAACCTGTTACAATTACAATCTTTCTCTGATCCAGTTCATGACGAATTCTCTCTGTATCAATTCTCTTGAACCTTGCATTACTGTAGGTTGATGTTGTATGCATTGCAACCTGATAAGCATTCAATGAAACAGCCGGAACGCCGAGTGCATTCATTGCCATTGCCATAAGCGATACCGAAATCTGCTCGCCTGTGGTTAAAAGCATATCCATCTCTCTCTTAGAGGGAGAAGCACTAATATCCTTTGCCATATCAATCAGCACGTCTGTCTGTTTACCCATTGCCGAAAGTACCACCACTACATCACAGCCTGCTTGATAATCTCTGATGCAGCGTTTCGCCACATTATAGATTCGTTCTTTGTTGGCGACTGAAGTGCCGCCGAATTTCTTGACTACTAACATAATTTCCTCCTCATGAAATATTTCATCAATGCCTCACCTGTCGGCATGTCATTGCCACTTTGTTCCGCCTCGCGCTCATTGTATAACCATGTATTTTGATCTTGTTTTGTACTGTCATATAACAGATACGGCACAGGGTCACTGGAATGTGTTCTGATGCAAATAGGGGTTGGATGATCCGGTAAAATCAACATACGATATTCCTCACCGGAAGCGTCCATTGCCTCTTTCATCGGCTTAATAATTCTGCTGTCCAGATACTCGATTGCCTGTACCTTACGCTCAACGCTGCCCTGATGTCCCATCTCATCAGGTGCTTCGACATGCACATATACAAAATCGTATCCGTCCTTCAATACTGCGTTGAGTGCTGCTTCGGCTTTGCCTTCATAGTTTGTATGAAGTCCTCCGTTAGCACCTTCCACCTGGATGACACCCATGTTTGCTCCGACACCTATTCCCTTCAGCAAGTCAACTGCTGATATCATAGCGCCTTTCAACTGATATTTCTCATCAAAAGCGGCTAACATTGGCTTTGTACCTGCACCCCAGAACCAACAGCAGTTTGCCGGATTTAATCCTTGCTTCTTCCGTTCAATATTGATTGGGTGGTCGTGCAGTATCTCATAGCTTTTCTTCATCATATGCAGAAAGACTTCATTTGTTGGTAGATATTCGCCAATCACTCTTCCAAGGATATCATGTGGCTGACTGAATTCAAGTACCTCTCCATGATCCCAAATCAAGCAATGACGATAACTTGTTCCAACATAAAACTTGAAGGTTTCATTTTCCAACTCTTTACGCACTGCATCTAATAATACCGCACAATCTTCTGTGCTGATTTCGCTGGAACTATGATCAATAATCGTTTTTTTCTCAAACACTTCCTCTTCATCCGATAGTGTTACGATATTACAACGAAGGGCAATATCCGTATCCTTCATCGGAACACCAATGCTGAGTGCCTCTAACGGTGAACGTCCCGAATAGAATGCTTGCGGGTCATAACCAAGTACCGAGAGATTTGCCACATCGGAACCGGGCTTCATTCCCTTTGGTATCGTATGAACAAGACCAATCTCTGATTGTCTGGCAAGTGCATCCATTGTTGGTGTCGCTGCCCATTCAAGTGGTGTTTTATGATCCAGCGCCTCAATTGGTTCATCCGCCATGCCGTCACCCAAAACCACGATATATTTCATGTTTTCCGTTCCTACCCTTCTATCCTAATCATACCGATGATGTTATCGAACTGATTGGCCGCTTCCTTATATGCCTGCTCGGTCATTACACCGGTTACAAATCCAAATTCGTCTTTCACATTATCCAGAGATACAACATCTACCGTACCAAAATATTCTTCAACTTTTTCAAGGCAGTTTTCTTTTGTTCCCTGAACGCGTACAAAGAATTGACGCTCTGCATTGCTGATACTGGTCAGTTCTAATTTCTTACTGCTCCAGAACGACATTACATTTCTCTGCAAATGCTTGGTTGCATCCACAACATCTGATACCACTGCACTGGCTGTCGGTAATTTACCTGCGCCACTTCCGTAAAACATGACATCACCAAGTACATTTCCGTTTACGAAGATTGCGTTAAATACATCATTGACACTGTAAAGCGGATGTGAATGTCCTACCATAAAGGGCGCTACCATAGCATAGAAATTATCATCAACGCGCTTGCTGGATGCCAACAACTTAATGGCCATACCAAGTTTTTTCGCATATTGGATATCCCTTGCTGTAATCTTTGAGATACCTTCTGTAAAGATGTCTTCATAATCTACATGATTGCCAAATGCAAGCGAAGACAAAATTGCAATCTTTCTGCAGGCATCATAACCCTCTACATCTGCTTCCGGATTTCTCTCTGCATAACCAAGTTCCTGCGCCTTTTTGAGCGCATCTTCAAACTCCCAGCCCTCATCTGCCATTTTGGAAAGGATATAATTCGTAGTACCGTTCAGAATACCGGTGATTTCACGAATTTCATCAGCTGTCAGTGAAGAATTTAACGGACGGATAATCGGAATACCGCCACCGACACTTGCTTCAAATAAGAAGTTAATATTCTTCTGTCTTGCAATTTCTAACAAAGTCGGACCATGTTTTGCCACAAGTTCTTTATTGGAAGTACATACGCTCTTTCCTGCCTCCAATGCTTTTCTGACAAATGTATAAGCCGGCTCAACGCCACCCATAACTTCAACCACAATCTTGATTTCAGGATCATTCAAAATAACATCAAAGTCATGTACTACCTTTTCCTGTATCGGGTCACCCGGGAAATCTCTCAAATCAAGTACATACTTGATATTGATTTCATCTCCTGCTTTTTTATTGATATTCTCTGTGTTGGTATTTACAACCTCTACCACACCTGAGCCTACTGTTCCATATCCTAATACCGCTATATTTACCATTTTCCTACCCCTTTTCCTCCTGAATTATTCTCGAGCCAATATTTTGACATAACGGACACCGTTCTGCTGTTCCATTTCATCAATCATTCCGGTTGCATTCACATTGTCTGACACCTGCACACTGATGCTGACTGACGCAACCCCGTTAATCGGAATACTCTGATGGATTGTAAGAATATTAGCCCCGTTTTCTGCAATCATTCTGAGTACCGACGACAATAGTCCAGGAACATCATCCACTTCCAAAATCAGCGTAATGGTTTTACCCTGTACATCATCATGAAAGCGAAAGATGTCATCCTTATATTTGTAGAAAGAACTTCTGCTGATGCCGACAATGTCCGTTGCTTCCTGCACTGTCATCACCTTTTCCGCATCAAATATTCTCTTCGCTTCTACTACCTTTAACAATACCTCAGGCAGTGCTCTTCTTTTTACCAGGAAATATTCGTTTTCGTTCAAAATAGCATCACCTTTGTCTTTCCCATGCAAACACTTGTCTTGCGTGTCCCTGCTATGCGGACACATGTCTTTGGTCAGTGGAATGAGTTTAACATATGCCCATAAAAAAAGCAAGCACATATCCTCCAAAAGATGATAAATGCTTGCATTTTTTTATATACAAAATATCCATTCTATTTTTGTTCCGTAGTAATCCATCTTAAATAAGCATTGATAAACGGATCAATATTGCCATTCAACACACTGTCTGCCTGTCCGACCTCGGCATCTGTCCTATGATCCTTCACCATTGTATACGGCTGCAATACATAAGAACGAATCTGATTGCCCCAGCCGATATCCTTGATTTCGCCTCTGATATCAGAAAGTTTCTCTGCATTTGCTTCTTTCTTAATCAAATACAACTTCGCCTTCAGCATCTGCATGGCTTTGTCTTTATTCTGAAATTGTGAACGTTCATTCTGACACTGCACCACAACACCGGTCGGAATATGCGTAATACGGATAGCGGATGAAGTTTTATTAATATGCTGTCCGCCTGCACCACTACTTCGATAGGTATCAATCCTCAAATCGCTTTCATCAATATCAATATCTACATCTTCCTCAATATCAGGCATAACATCCAACGATACAAATGAAGTCTGGCGTTTACCCTGTGCATTAAAGGGTGAAATACGAACCAGTCTGTGTACGCCCTTCTCGGACTTCAGGTAGCCATACGCATTTTCACCGTTTACCTGAAACGTAACCGATTTAATTCCGGCTTCTTCACCGTCCAGATAGTCCAGCACTTCAACCGAAAACCCTTTTGACTCTGCCCAACGGTTATACATACGATACAGCATACTTGCCCAATCGCAGCTCTCTGTTCCGCCTGCACCTGCATTTAATTTCAGGATTGCATTGTTTCTGTCATATTCACCGGAAAGAAGTGTTCCGATTCGCATGGTCTCAAATCGATTGACAAACTCTTTGAATTCGTCTTGTATCTCACTCACAAGAGACTCATCGTTTTCTTCATAACCCATTTCCAAGAGTGTATGAATATCCTCGAACTGTGTCTCTAACTCTGTATAAGTCTCAATTCCGTCCTTTAAGCCCTTTAACTCTTTCATATAGACCTGTGAACGCTCTGTGTCGTCCCAGAAGCCCGGCGCTTCCATCTCGCGTTCCAGTTCCTCTATCCTCTTTGCTTTATCTTCCAGTGATAAAGAGAGTTTCATTTCCGCAAGAGGCGTCTCATAGGTCCCTAATTCAGTTTTAATTGCATCTAATTCTACCATAACTACCTCAATTTGCTGCTTCTGTTACTTTCTTCCGCAGCACTGTTTATACTTCTTACCGCTTCCGCAAGGACAAGGATCATTCGGATATACCTTATCTGTCTCACGTTTCTTCGGTGCTTTTACAGCCGAATCATCCTTATTGGTTCCGGTTACCTTTGCAACCTGCTCACGCTCAACCTTTTGCTCGATTCTGATATGTGACAAAGTACGTACCGTTGCTTCCTGAATGCTCTCTGTCATCGAATCAAACATGTCATAACCCATCATCTTATATTCAACCAACGGATCTCTCTGCGCATAGGCCTGTAAGCCGATACCTTGACGCAACTGGTCCATATCATCAATATGATCCATCCATTTGTTATCAATTGCCTTCAGCAGAACGACACGTTCAAACTCACGCAATCTCTCCGGTTCCGGGAACTCTGCTTCTTTACTCTCGTAGAACTTCACTGCCTCTTCTTTCAATTTATGTTTCAGTTCATTCTTCTTTAAGCCGAGGACTTCCGGTGTAATAATCTTCTCAATCGGAATAACCGGTAAAATAACCGTATTCAGTTCCGTCAAATCCCACTCTTCCGGTGTCGAATCATCACCAATACACATATCCACAGAATTCTCAATGAAATCCGTAATCATTTTATAAATCGCATCTCTCATGCTCTCGCCGTCAAGTACACGTCTTCTCTCACTGTAAATAATCTCTCTCTGCTCATTCATAACCTGATCATATTCCAACAGGTTCTTTCTGATACCGAAGTTATTATTCTCTATCTTTGTCTGTGCCTTCTCGATTGCATTGGAAAGCATCTTATGCTGTATCTCTTCATTTTCCGGTACGCCCAATGCAGTAAACATATCCATCAAACGCTCTGAACCGAATAATCTCATCAAATCGTCTTCCAGCGAAATGAAGAATCTGGATTCACCGGGGTCACCCTGACGACCGGAACGTCCACGCAACTGATTGTCAATACGTCTGGATTCATGTCTCTCTGTACCAATAATCTTCAAACCGCCTGCTGCCCTAGACTCTTCATCCAGCTTAATATCAGTACCACGACCTGCCATATTGGTTGCAATGGTAACTGCACCATGAATACCTGCATCTGCTACGATTTCAGCCTCTAATTCATGGAATTTTGCATTCAATACCTTATGAGGAATGCCACGTTTACGCAACATTGTACTCAACTCTTCAGAAGCCTCGATGGTAATGGTACCAACCAAAATAGGCTGTCCTGTTGCATGTGTTCTTTCTATTTCATTGCAAATCGCAAACAATTTCTCTTTTCTGGTCTTAAATACCGCATCCTGTGCATCAATTCTGGCAACCGGAACATTGGTCGGGATTTCAATAACGTCCATTCCGTAGATATCACGGAACTCCTTCTCCTCTGTCAATGCAGTACCTGTCATACCTGCCTTCTTCGTAAATTTATTAAAGAAGTTCTGGAAGGTAATCGTTGCAAGCGTCTTGCTTTCTCTCTTAACCTTTACATGCTCTTTTGCTTCGATTGCCTGATGTAAGCCGTCTGAATAGCGACGTCCGGGCATAATACGTCCCGTAAACTCATCAACAATCAGAACCTGATCATCTTTTACAACATAGTCTTGATCACGGAACATCAGATTGTGTGCACGTAATGCAAGAATAATATTATGCTGAATTTCAAGATTGTCGGCATCTGCAAGGTTTTCTATCTGGAAGAACTGCTCTACCCTTGACACACCTGCTGCCGTCAGATTGACAATCTTGTCCTTCTCATTGACAACAAAATCTCCTGACTCTTCCTGCTCGATACCCATAATGGCATCCATCTTGGATAAGTCCTCAACATCCTCACCACGTTTCAATGTTCTGGCAAGCATATCGCACATTTCATATAACTTCGTTGACTTGCTTCCCTGTCCTGAAATAATCAGCGGTGTTCTTGCCTCATCAATCAAAACAGAGTCGACTTCATCGATGATTGCATAATGCAATTCCCGAAGCACCAGCTGTTCTTTATAAATGACCATATTGTCACGCAGATAATCAAATCCGATTTCATTGTTGGTGACATAGGTGATATCGCACGCATAAGCCTCACGACGCTCTTCCGGTGTCATGCTGTTCAAAACAACGCCTACCGTAAGTCCTAGGAATTCATGAACCTGTCCCATCCACTCCGCATCACGCTTCGCCAGATAGTCATTGACAGTAACGACATGAACGCCACGTCCTTCCAACGCATTCAGATAAGCCGGCAAGGTAGATACAAGAGTTTTACCTTCACCTGTTCTCATTTCCGCAATACGTCCTTGATGCAAGATAATACCACCAATCAACTGAACACGGTAATGTTCCATATTGAGCGACCTTCTGGCACCTTCACGTACCGTTGCATAAGCTTCCGGCAACAAATCATCCAGTGTCTCGCCCTCTTCCAGACGTTTCTTATATTCCTTGGTCTTATCTCTTAGTTCTTTATCAGAGAGCGCCATCATTTGAGGACGTAATTCTTCTATCTTTTCCACGATTGGTACAATCAACTTCAGTTCTCTCTCACTATGCGTTCCAAATAACTTTTCTACTAATTTCATTCTTGTCGCTCCTATACGCCTCTATCAGGTTTCCTTATTAATCTATCTACGTTTCATAACCATATGTACTTCAGATGCAAAATCACTCTTATCAAACAGTAACTGTATATCATCCAACAGAGGAACAAACTTCTCTGCAAAATAATCCTTAAATTCCGGATTCCCATTCTGCTCAAGGGAAACACAAATCATACGATACAAATCCATTGCATCCGAGCCGAACTTCCACTGATATGCCACATCAAAATTCATCTTGTCCGCCATATACTTAAGGGATTCCTGTGAAAACAGATGTGTATGTGTTCCGCCGGTATGCCTGTTATAACACTTTTGATGAGATGCCTCAAATGCACAGCTAAATGAGAACATCGGCACTGACAAATATACATACTGAATATTGGGATTAGCGCTGATTGCCTCTAATGTATCCGACAACGTGATGATATGCTCAAATACACCGATTGCAGAAAGCACATTTGCCTTCGTATTTCTGATGTACTCGCTGATATGTTCACTTGGAACCACTTTTAGATTTTCCTTACCTGACATCATATTTGCAAAGCGTACCTGAGATTCAGAAATCTCAATTCCCTCTGCCTGCATGCCAAGATTGATTGCAGCCTGCACAAAATAGCCGCTGCCTGCACCGATATCCAACAGCTGAACAGTTTCTATGCCTTCCTCTTTCAAACAGTCAGCAAGATACTGTGCCTTTGGTATATAAATCGTCTCAAGACGCTTCTCATAAGCCGTCCTGTCACTTTCACTGTAGTTTTTCAGATAGTCATCTTCTATGTATACTTTATTGGCAAATTCGTTGGTATCCTCAAATTCCGAGCTGAGGTGACCACACGCCGGACATAAGATATAGCCAATATTATGACTGGTAAATAAAGGCTCGCCCAATTTGCCACCACACATCTTACATACTTCGCGCTTTGGCTGATTGCGCAATACATCACCCATACCGTCTGCCATTGCTAACATCGCTTCATTCTTCTCAAAAAAATCGCTTTTGAATTGCATCAGATTACCAAGTGGCTTTCCATATCTATCAACTGAACTCATTCTATTCTCCCTTATTCGAAAGACTTCATAGCAGGTCCACAAAATAACCCACTGTTAATCAGTATACTCTAATTCAGACATTTTCTCAACTAAAAAAAGTGTAGAAATAGGGCTTCTACACTTTTTTAACAAAATGTTTATAATTAGTATACTTTTGCTGTTTCCTCACCGTTCAGAACTCTTAAGCCGCCCTGTACGAGTGCAAGAAGTTCGTCTTCGCCTGGATATACTGTCATTGGAGCAATAAATCCAACTCTTTTCTTGATATCCTCAACCACGGTTGCATTGTATGCAATACCACCGGTTACAATAATCTGGTCAACCTTACCAAATAATACAGTTGCCATAGAACCAACATCCTTACAAACCTGGAATACAAAAGCATCTCTGATTTCCTTTGCCTTCGGATCTTCTGCTGCCATTTTCTCTACATTTCTCATATCATTTGTACCGAGATAAGCATTGAAGCCGCCATTTCCAACAAATTTCTTATAAACTTCTTTCTCTGTATACTGACCTGAGAAACACATCTTAATCAATGCGCCTGAAGGAGCAGCGCCTGCTCTCTCCGGTGAAAATGCACCATCACCGTCCAATGCATTAAATACATCCACAACCTTACCATCTGTATGTGCGCCAACAGATACACCGCCACCCATATGCACTACAATCAGGTTCAGACTCTCATATGCTTTGCCGATTTCCTTAGCATAACGCTTTGCAACTGCCTTCTGATTCAAAGCATGGAACACGCTTGTTCTCGGAAGTTCCGGTACACCTGAGTATCTTGCAATCGGCATTAATTCGTCAACTACAACAGGGTCTACAATAAAAGAAGGTTTTCCGATAGAATCCGCGATTTCCTTAGCCAGAATACCGCCCAGATTGGAGGCATGCTGTCCTTGTTTTCCAATCATCAAATCATGAAGCAATTCATCTGATACCGCATATGTTCCACCCGGTATCGGCTTTAACATACCGCCACGGCCTACTACCATATCAAGTGACTGAATATCAAAATTCTTTTCCTTGAATAAGTTCAGAATAATCTCTTTTCTGAAATCCTTCTGGTCTACAATCAAATCGTACTGTGCGATTTCTTCTGTTGTGTGGCGAAGTGTCTCCTCAAATAGCAGGGTTTCGTCTTCAAATACACCAATCTTGGTCGATGTAGAACCCGGATTGATAATTAAACTCTTAATTGACATATTGCCGTCCTCTCTTTCCATACAACTATTTTAATGATTCTGCTACTACTGAAGCCAAAGCAATTGAATTCAACTTAACTTCAAAATTATCAGAACGTGAGGTCAAAATAACCGGTGCCTTTGTTCCGATTAACAGATTACCATTCTTAGCGTCTGCTGTATGTACCAATGTTTTATAAGTGATATTTCCGGAATCAATATCCGGGAATAAGATAATATCTGCTTTTCCGATGACCGGATTGGATACGCCTTTATGCTTACCTGCTTCCTCATCAAGTGCAAGATCCATAGATAATGGTCCGTAGACAATACAATCTGTCAGTTCACCATTCTCATTCATTTTTGTGAGTGCATCTGCATCTACTGTCGGAGGCATCTTCGGATTAACAACTTCCACTGCACATACCGGTGCAACCTTCGGATTCTCAATACCACATGCCTTGGTGATTTCTACAGTATTTCTGATGATATTGGCTTTCTCCTCCAAGTTAGGATATGTGTTGAATGCCACGTCTGTTAAGAACAACAGGTGGTCAATTCCCTTAATTTCAAACACGCATACATGAGACATCATCTTACCTGTTCTGAGTCCCACTTCCTTGTCCAATACACTACGGAGAAATGTCTTGGTATCTACCAGACCTTTCAACAGAATATCTGCTTTTTTAGTACTGACAAGTTCAACAGCCTTTAATGCTGCTGTTGCTGTATCCGGCTCGTCAATGATTTCATAAGGTGCCAAATCCATATTGATTTTCTTAGCAATCTCTTCAATCTTCTTCTGATCACCGACAAGAATTGCTTTTGCGATATTTCTTTCGTATGTTGCCCGAACTGCTTCCAATACTGCATCATCCTGTGCATTAGATACTGCAACAGTCTTCATGGAGCACTGAGACACTTTTGACAGCAAGTCATCAAAACTCTTACTCATTTTTTCTTCCTTCTTTACAAATGTATTTGTGGCAAAAGCACCATGGCCTTTGAATCCACAGTGCTTATCCCTAAACTTTATTTGTCTTATCGACAAGTATTTCTATTCCTGAGCATTGACTGCTTCAGCTTTAATCTTTTCTGTCAAAAGCGGAACGATTTTATTCAAATCTCCGACAACACCGTAATCTGCTACATCAAAGATAGGTGCTGACTCATCCTTATTGATTGCAATAATGATATCTGCTTCTTCCATACCTGCAAGATGCTGAATTGCTCCTGAAATACCGATTGCAAAGTATACATTCGGGCGAACAGTCTTACCGGTCTGTCCAACCTGAAGATCTTTCGGCTTCCAGCCTGCATCAACAACTGCACGAGAACAACTTACTGTACCGCCGATTGCTGCTGCAAGATCATCTAACAATTTGAAGTTTTCAGCACTTCCGACTCCACGACCACCTGATACCAAAATCTTAGCATCCATGATATCTACTGTATCGGTAACTGCTTTAACAATTTCCATAATTTCTACATATTTATTGTCCGGTGTAAATCCCGGATTGAACTCTTCGATAACTGCCTTAGCGCCTTCAATCTTAGGAGCCTTCTGCATAACGCCGGGACGAACGGTTGCCATCTGAGGACGGAAGTTTGGACATGCAATAGTAGCAATTGTGTTACCACCAAATGCAGGACGTGTCATCAGAAGCTGATTGTGAAGCTGCTCTTTGCCTTCTACCGGTACAAGCGGGAAATCTCCGATATCAAGCTGTGTACAGTCTGCTGTCAGACCTGTATGGATTCTTGCAGAAATACGAGGTCCCAAATCTCTACCGATTGCGGTAGCGCCTACCAAGAAGATTTCAGGTTTGAATTTCTCAATTACAGATGCCACTGCATGTGTGTAAGGCTCTGTTCTGTATTCTTTCAGTTCAGGATCATCTACAAGGATGACCTTATCAGCGCCATAACGTGCTAGTCTGTCTGCAAGACCCTTTACCTGATAACCAACCAATACTGCTGTTACTTCTGTTCCTAAATCTTTTGCGAGTTCTTTGCCCTTTCCGACAAGTTCCAAAGCAATACCGCTTAATTCATTATCTACCTGTTGCGCAAAGACAAATACTCCTTTATATTCTTCAATATTCATTATTTTTCACCACACTTTTCTCAAATTTTATATTACGTGTTTCACTTTTAACTTGTCTACGATGTAATCAACTGATTCAGAAGCGTCAAGAACAACCTTCTCGCCTGCTCCCTTTCTTACCTTATCAGAAGCCTTAGCTATCTGTGTCGGTGAACCCTTTAATCCAAGGTTTGAATCGTCTACATCTACTAAATTAGCACGTCCCCATACGGTAACTTCCGCTTTGTAAGCATCATTGATTCCACCCGGAGTCATATATCTTGGTGCATTCAACTCTGCAAGAGCTGTGATCAAACAAGGCATTTTAGCCTTTAATACATGATATCTGTCATCATACTGACGCTCAACGATTACGCTGTCTCCGTCAATCTTGATATTCTGTGCATATGAGATAACCGGGATATTAAGATGCTCGGAAATCTGAGGACCAACCTGAGCGGTATCACCATCAATTGCCTGACGGCCTGTGATAATCAAATCATACTCAAGGTTACGGATTGCACCTGCAAGTGTCTGTGAGGTTGCCCATGTATCAGCACCGCCGAGTACTCTGTCCGTTACAAGGATACCCTTGTCTGCTCCCATTGCCATAGCCTCACGAAGTACTTCATCAGCCTTCGGAAGACCCATTGTTACAACTGTTACTTCTGCACCATACTGATCTTTTAATCTCAGTGCTGCTTCCAAACCTGCTTTATCATCAGGGTTCATAATGGTAAGCATCGCACCTCTATCCAATGTACCATCGGGATTGAACTTTACGCCGCCCTTGGTATCGGGTACTTGTTTAATACAAACAACTATTTTCATTGTGTCTCTCTCCTTATTTTTATTATTCTTAAATTTTGCAGTCGGCACTCGGAAATCTGCGATTTCCTCGTTCGCGGTACTCATCGCACCGCTCTTTTTACTTCCACTACCACATCTGTCCTTGCAAGCAAGGCAGCTGCGTTATTGTAAGTAAACGCCGTCTTACTTCATGATATTCGCGGATATAACCATTCTTTGCACTTCACTTGTACCTTCGTAGATTTCAGTAATCTTAGCATCACGCATCATACGCTCTACATCGTATTCTCTTGTGTAACCATATCCACCATGAAGCTGAACAGCCTTAGTTGTTACTTCCATAGCAACCTCTGCTGCATACAACTTAGCCATAGCTGCTTCTTCAGAATAAACCTTCTGTGTATTCTTAGCCATTGCTGCTCTGTAAACAAGTAACTGAGCTGCTTTTACCTTAGTTGCCATATCTGCAATCTGGAACTGTGTGTTCTGGAATGCGCCGATTGGCTTGCCAAACTGCTTTCTTTCCTGAACATATGCGATTGTAGACTCAAGTGCGCCCTCAGCAAGTCCCAGTGCCTGTGCAGCGATACCGATACGTCCACCATCAAGTGTATGCATTGCGATACCAAATCCCTTACCTTCTTTTCCAAGCAGGTTTTCCTTCGGAATTCTGCAATCTGTGAAAATCAATTCATAAGTAGATGAACCACGAATACCCATCTTCTTTTCTTTTGTACCAAATGTAAATCCGGGTGTTCCCTTCTCAACGATAAATGCGGAGATTAATTTCTTCTTTCTTCCTCTTGCATCTTCCTGTACACCGGTAATTGCAAAGATAACATATACATCTGCTTCTTTACCATTTGTAATGAAAATCTTAGAACCATTCAATACATACTCGTCACCGTCAAGCACTGCCTTTGTCTGCTGTCCCTGTGCATCTGTTCCTGCACCAGGCTCTGTCAGACCGAAAGCACCTAACTTCTCACCTTTTGCAAGGGGAACTACATATTTCTGCTTCTGCTCTTCTGTACCATATGTGAGAATAGGATCAACACAAAGTGATGTATGTGCTGATACGATAACGCCTGTAGTACCACATACCTTTGAAAGTTCTTCCACACACATAGCATATGCTAAAATGTCACAGCCCTGTCCGCCGTACTCCTTCGGTACAGGAATTCCTAAGAATCCGAGTTTACCCATTTTCTTAGCAGTCTCTCTCGGAAATTCTTCTGTCTCATCAACTTCCTGAGCCAGTGGTTTTACTTCATTTTGTGCAAAATCTCTAAAGAGAGTTCGCATCATCTCATGCTCTTTACTTAATGCAAAATCCATGTCTTTATTCCTCCATCTTTTTATGTTCTTTATTTATAAGAAAAGATTCCTTCTCCGGTCTTCTTACCAAGCTTGCCTGCTGCAACGAGTTCTTTCAACTTCGGCTGCGGAGCATACTTGTCATCACCGGTCTCTGTATGAAGTACTTCCATAATTGCAAGTACGATATCCAAACCAACCAAATCTCCCAAATGAAGAGGTCCCATCGGGTGAGAAGCGCCAAGCTGCATTGCTACATCAATATCATCAGCACTTGCAGTACCTGCTGCCCAAACACCGATTGCTTCATTAATCATCGGAATCAAAATTCTGTTAACAACAAATCCCGGAGCCTCATTTACTTCTACCGGTGTTTTGCCGATTTCAATAGCGATATCTTTAATCTTCTTAACCAAATCAGCCGGTGTATTCTCGCCTGCGATTACTTCTACTAATTTCATTCTGTCAGCCGGATTGAAGAAATGCATACCAATCATAGGTCTGTCAAGTCCTTCACCCATCTTTGTGATAGACAATGAAGAAGTATTAGAAGCAAAGATACAATCCTTCTTGCAAATACCCATCAACTGCTTAAAGATAGACTGCTTAATTTCCATCTTCTCTAAAGCAACTTCTACAACCAAATCACAGTCTGTACAAATGTCATTCAGACCTGTTGTAATCTTAGCCATAATAGAATCAGCTTTTTCCTTTGTAATTTTTTCTTTTCCTACCAAGAAATCCATGTTCTTCTGGATTTTAGCCTTGCCGCCCTCTGCGTATTCTGTCTTGATGTCGCAAAGAAATACTTCATAACCGTCTGTCATTGCAAATGCCTGTGCAATTCCAGCACCCATTGTTCCTGCACCGATGATACCTACCTTCATAGTTAAAACCTCCTGTTTTGATTTATTGTTTACTTATTTAAAAATGCCTCAACTTTACGTTTTTCTAAGAATGCTGTCATACCCTCTTTTTGGTCGTATGATTCGAAGCAGTCGCCGAAAAGTTTTTCTTCGATTACGATTGCTTTGTCCATATCTACCTGCATGCCGTCGTTAATTGCTTTCTTGCAGTTACGAACTGCGATTGGAGCATTCTTGGCAATTCCTGCTGCCATTTTCTCTGCTGCCGGCATAAGCTCTTCGATTGGGTATACTGCGTTAACAAGTCCAATTCTGAAAGCTTCGTCTGCTTTGATGTTACGGGCTGTGTAGATCATTTGTTTTGCCATGCCTTCGCCTACTAAGCGTGCAAGTCTTTGGGTTCCACCGAAACCAGGTGTGATGCCAAGACCTACTTCAGGTTGTCCGAATACTGCGTTCTCTGAGCAGATTCTGATGTCACAGCTCATGGAGATTTCGCATCCGCCGCCAAGTGCAAAACCGTTTACGGCTGCAATCACGGGGATCGGGAATACTTCTAATTTACGGAATACATCATTTCCTTTTTTACCGAACGCTTCACCTTCTGCTTTTGTGAGGGTGCTCATTTCTCCGATGTCTGCGCCGGCTACAAATGATTTTTCACCTGCTCCTGTTAAGATGAGACATCTTACTTCGTTGAGATTTACTGCGTCTAATGTTGCATTTAGTTCGTCAAGTACTTGTGAGTTCAGTGCGTTGAGTGCTTTTTCACGATTGATTGTGATGACTCCTACTGCACCTTTTTGTTCAAATAATACGTAATCCATTATCAATCTCCTTTCATGATATCCAAGTTTTGTCTGTTGGGTCTTTACACAACGAAACACCTCTGTCAGGCACACGTTTGTTTTATTTACAAACGTGTGTCGTGACATCGGTGTAATGTTTAGTCATAAATGATTAGTCTTCTCTTTTTACGATTGTAGCGCATCCCATACCGCCGCCGATGCATAATGTTGCAAGACCGGTCTTGGCATTGTTCTGCTCCATTGCATGAAGTAATGTTACGAGGATACGGCAGCCTGATGCTCCTACCGGATGTCCGAGTGCAATTGCTCCACCGTTTACATTTAATTTCTTCAAGTCAAAGCCAAGGTCTTTACCGACTGCTACTGACTGTGCTGCAAATGCTTCGTTTGCTTCGATTAAATCAAAATCATTCACTGTCATGCCTGTCTTAGCCATAACCTTCTTGGTTGCTGCTACAGGTCCGATACCCATGATTGAAGGGTCTACACCTGCAAGTGCGCCTGCTACGAATGTTGCCATCGGTTTTACACCGAGTTCTTTGGCTTTTTCTTCGCTCATTACAACAACTGCTGCTGCACCATCGTTGATACCTGATGCGTTACCTGCTGTTACATATCCGTTTGGATTGATTGCGCGAAGTTTTGCAAGTCCTTCGATGGTTGAACCTGCACGAGGTCCTTCATCTTTATTGAATACGATTGTTTCTTTTTTCTTCTTTACTTCTACAGGAACGATTTCCTTGTCGAACTTGCCTGCGTTCTGCGCTGCTTCTGTCTTTAACTGTGAAGCAAGTGCAAACTCATCAAGTTCCTCACGTGTTAACTTCCACTGCTCAGCGATGTTGTCTGCTGTCTTAATCATGTGGTAATCATTGAATGCATCCCATAATGCGTCGTTAATCATGGTATCTACCATAGTTGCGTTGCCCATTCTGTAGCCGTAACGTCCCTGAGGAATTGCGTAAGGTGCCATGGACATATTCTCCATACCGCCTGCTACCACGATGTCAGCATCTCCTGCCATAATCATCTGTGCTGCCTGGTTCACACAGTTCAAACCCGAACCACATACTACGTTCATTGTAACTGCCGGAACTTCAATCGGAAGTCCTGCTTTAAGTGTAGCCTGACGTGCTACGTTCTGTCCGAGACCTGCCTGGATGACACATCCCATATATACCTGATCAACTGCGGCAGGTGAAACTCCTGCTCTGTTTAATGCTTCTTTAATAACAATGGCACCAAGTTCTGCAGCCGGTGTTGTAGAAAGTGTTCCACCCATAGTACCGATTGCTGTACGACATGCGCCTGCTAATACTACTTTTCTTGACATATTTATTCCTCCTGTTTGAGATTGTTATTTTTTTGTCATATTGCGTCTAGGGCTATTCTATCACAGCAAATATGAATTTGCAACAAAAAACACTGCTTGCTCGTATAAAAATACATACCTATTTTGGGCTTTGTTTCTTTTTTGGGAAAATGTCTTTGAAAGACTCTGTATATGGTGCCCTTGCAATCCCATATTCTGTTATAATTCCAGTGATCAAATCGTTGTCTGTTACATCAAAAGCCGGATTGTATACTTTGATGCCTTCGGGAGCCATTCTTTCCTTATACCACATCTCTGTAATTTCTTCTGCCGGTCGTTCTTCTATATGAATATCCGCCCCGGTTGGTGTATTTAAGTCAATGGTAGAAGTCGGTGCGCAGACATATACCGGTACATGGTAGCGTTTTGCAACAGTTGCCACAACTGAGGTGCCTATCTTATTTGCTGCATCTCCGTTTGCCGCTACTCTGTCACAACCCACAAAAACTGCATTGACCCAGCCGTTCTTCATAACCATTGCTGACATGTTGTCGCAGATTAACGTCACATCAAGCCCCGCTGACTGCAATTCGTAGGCTGTCAGTCTGGCACCTTGCAGTAACGGTCTTGTTTCATCCGCAAATATTTTGAAATGATACCCCCGCTCATGTCCCAGATACATCGGTGCTGTTGCAGTACCGTATTTGGAGGTAGCAAGTTGTCCGGCATTGCAATGCGTTAACAGACCATCACCCGGTTTTAAAAGTGAAAGTCCGTACTCACCGATTGTCTTGCACACCAACGTATCTTCTTCCTTGATTGCAACTGCTTCATCATGTAGACATTGAACAATTTCCGTGAGCTCTTTTGTTGCATTCAGTTCGCATATCCGATTCATTCGTTCAAGCGCCCATGAAAGGTTTACTGCTGTTGGCCTTGATGAGTTCAAATATTCCTTTGCTTTGGTAAAAGCTGCATGAAACTCCTGATACGTATGAACCGATGTCTGAGAAACTATTTCCTTTGCTGCAAGATAAATACCGAATGCTGCTGCCACTCCGATTGCCGGCGCGCCACGTACCTGTAGCAGATAAATTGCATTCCATATCTCTT
The DNA here is from genome assembly GCA_035271065.1 of Lachnospiraceae bacterium. Taxonomy (GTDB): domain Bacteria; phylum Bacillota; class Clostridia; order Lachnospirales; family Lachnospiraceae; genus JAAYYM01. The sequence goes on from DATESB010000033.1 coordinate 22,903, forward strand.
CCTGAGTTGTTAATCGAAGAAGTGTTGTCTCATATGGCAATTTCGTCTGATCAATAATAACAAGTGCACTGTTTGCATCGTCTAAATCTACTGTTTCCAGTGTCAGGATATTCTGCTTTGCTTCCATAATGTTATGCTATCTCCTTTCGCTGCATTGAATCTCTCGTGATTCCTATTTCTCATACAAAGACTCCTTAATACGATTGTCGTACTAAGGAGTCTTTTGTACTATATTACTTATGTCGATTAAGCTTCCGGTTCCAATAAACCATATGTGTTGCCTTTTCTCTTATAAACCACATTTACTTCATCCGTTTCTGCATTACAGAATACATAGAAGTTATGTCCCAGCAATTCCATCTGCACACATGCATCTTCAGGATACATCGGCTTAATGTCAAATTTCTTGGTACGAAGAATTCTTACTTCCTCATCCTCTGCAAAATCTCTTTCGATAAATTCCTGTTTGAAATTGTTGCTGCCACCGTTCTTCTTATCAATCAACTTATTCTTATATTTCTTTAACTGTCTCTCGATAATCTCTTCTACCAAATCAATTGATACATACATATCATTGCTTACCTGCTCAGAACGAATAATGTTCCCCTTCACGGGAATCGTTACTTCTATCTTCTGCCTGTCCTTCTCAACACTCAAGGTCACATGAATCTCTGTATCGGGAGTAAAATACCGTTCCAGCTTGCCGATTTTGTCTTCTACAGCTGTTTTGAGTCCTTCTGTCACTTCAATGTTCTTACCGCTTATAATAAACTTCATATCGGTCACCCCTTTACCTACTTGCACCAAAGATGCAATTGTTATTGATAGACAAAGTATACCACATTTGAACTCCTGTTAGCAAGCATGCAAAAACGACAAGAATTGTCAATACTTTTTTCACACTTTTTTGACATTTTGTTCGATTTATGATTTTCCCACAAAACGTTTGTTCAAAAAATCTCTTGAATTTTGCTTGTTTTTTTGTGGATAATGTGTATAAGTTGGTGTATAAATCGTTTTTGCTCTTGTTTTGGCACTTTTCGATGTGAATAACTTTTTGTCTTTTAGACGGCATTCGCACGACAAAAATCACGAAATTATTACATTTTGTGCAAGTTGCTATTTTTTCATTTATGAACATAAAAAAAATGAGTCCATCCATTTGGATAGACTCATTTACACCTACATATCTATTAGAAAATTCTTCTTACTGCCAATATATTTCTGTATGTTGCATTTGAAACCTTAATTCCTGTAGCTGCTGTACTTGCATGGGCAATCTGTCCACCACCGATATAGATTGCTACGTGTCCTGAGTAACATACGATATCACCCGGCTGTGCATTGGCAATTCCGCCTACATCATATCCAACACTTCTCTGTGAACCGGAAGTACGAGGCAGAGCCACACCAAATGCTCTATATACGCCCATTGTAAATCCTGAGCAATCCGTTCCGTTTGTCAAACTTGTTCCGCCGTATACATACGGATTACCTACAAACTGTAATGCGTAATTAGCTACTGATGAACCTGTTCCGCTACCTGAAGCAACTGCTGCCGGTGCCGCTGTTGAAGTGCTCGTCTTAGTACTGCTCTGTGCCTTGCGTGCTGCTTCCTGTGCTTTCTTACGCTCTTCTTCTTCTTTCTTCAATCGAGCTTCTTCTGCTGCTTTTGATTCTGCCTGGACAAACTCTGTTGATGTCTCAACAAATTCCTTGGATACCCAGCCATCACCTTCTTCAATTGAAACCTTAACCCAACTCTCTGTTTCTTCTATAACTGACAGTACATCTCCGCCCGGTATCAAACCTAACACAACTGCTTCCGTACTCGGATCCTGTCTAACCTTCAATGTTGTTGTATTAACAAGCGCTACTCTGTGACCTACTTCTGCTGCTAAGTCAATTGCTTCCTGTCCTGTTACAACAAACTCTGCTTTTACATAACCTTCAACATTACCTGATTTAATCTTATACCAATCGCCTTCTGCTCCAAGCCACTCACCTGCCGAGTTGTTATAAAGTTTACCGACTACTTCGCCTTCTTCACTTGCAGTGTCTCTGATATTTACATAATTGGAAACCTGAGCAATCATCAATCCTGATAAATCTTCCTGCTCATTTTCCTCTTCGTTGACAACTTCTATCGTAGGAGCTTCTGTCACATTCCCGGAAACTGTTGTCTGCTGTGTATTATCAGACACGCTTGTCTGCGGTGCGCCAGTACTTGCTTGTGCCGCTTGTGAGTTTGAAACAGCATCTGCACTGACTGTTGTCTGTGTTGTAACTGCCGTCTCTGCAACCGATGTCTGTGTGCTCTCTGTTGTTATCTTCTTAATTTCTTCTTTTGTAAAACTTGTTGCAACTGCACCACCTGCTGCAAGCATCTCAAGTGGATTTCCTTCTTCCAACGTACTGGTCGGAACACTTGCTTCACTGATTGTGCGAACATTGGTACGTGCCTTTTCAATTGTTTGATTACGTTTTTCTATTTCGATTTCTTTAACCGAAACACCTTCGCCAACTACCAGAGCTCCCCCAGCTGCAGGTAATATGGAAGAAAGTAACGCCGCATCTGTTGTGCACGGAATACTCGTAAAGCATACGGTACTTGCCAAACAAAAGGCTGCGACCTTCAAAGTTCCTTTCTTCATTGTGACCCTCCAAAATATTCTTACGACTCATCATCGATATTATTTGTTACAAATTTGTTACATCTGTAATAAAATATACCACGATGCGTAATAGTTGTCAACAAAAAGTGTCCGTTTTCATTTATTTACCAGCGTTTAATAAATATTCCTGTACGCTTGTAATTGCATTTGCTCCATCAGCAACAGCTGTCACAATCTGACGCAGACTCTTGGTCCTGACATCACCTGCAGCAAAGATACCGGGAACACTTGTTGCACAATCTTCTCCTGCTGCCAGATATCCTGATTTGTCTTTATCGACTCCTTCTATAAAAGAAGTTCTGGGAATATTGCCGACAGCAACAAAGACACCGGCAACCTCAATATTCTTTGCTTGCTCTGTCTTCACATTTTTAACAGTAATTCCTTCCACTTGCTCGTCACCACTGATTTCCGTAATCACGCTGTCCCATATGATTTCTATATTCTCTGTATCCTGTACTGCATCGCGTAATACCTGAACAGCTCGAAACTCGTCTCTTCTATGAATTAGATATACCTTCTCACAGGAACGCGCCAGGAAAATAGCATCTTCAAGAGCCACATCTCCGCCACCCATAACTGCTACCGTTCTACCTCTAAAAAAAGCACCGTCACAGGTTGCACAATATGAAACACCCATTCCGAATAGTTTTTCCTCACCGGGAACATCAAGTTTTCTGTGTGTTGCACCACTTGCAACGATAATCGTTTTTGCTTCTATTGTGTCCTTACCTGTATAAATCTTCTTAATCTTTCCTTCAACATCGATACTGTTTACATCCGCTTCCAATCTCTCAACTTCCAGTTTATCAACGTGTTCATTAAACTTCATACCCAAATCATAACCGTTAATCCCGGGAAGTCCCGGATAATTATCTACTTCATAAGTCAGGAGAACTTGTCCCCCACCTGCTACCGCTTTCTCTATTAGAATCGTCTTTAATCCGGCCCTCTTTGCATAAATTGCTGCCGTTGCTCCTGCCGGTCCAAATCCTATAATTGCTACATCATAAATACCCTGCATTTTTATTTCTCCTTTGCTGAAAATCAACTTATATTTTATCATCACTTGCACAATTAGGCAATGTTTTTCAAGATATTGTGGTTTATGTCATTTTCTATCAGATTATTAGTATATACCACGAATAATCGGTTTATGCTATACTTGAAATGCAATATTTATGAAAGGAATGACATTTATGAAGAAAAAGACTGCATTAATTACCGGCGCCGCACGTGGTATTGGGCAAGCAATCGCAGAAACCTTTGCAGCAAACGGTGCTGATTTGATTATAACGTGCCACCATTCAAATGAACAGTTATTGCAATTGCAAAAAGAATTGCAAAATACTTATTCTGTCACATGCCGGACATTTGTCGGAGATTTAGGTGACGAAAACTGCGTGCAGGAATTATACACTAATATAGAAGAAACAGATATTCTAATTAACAATGCCGGCATCTCTCATGTTGGATTATTACAGGATATGACGCTTGCAGAATGGAACCGGATTATGGCTTCCAATCTGACTTCAGCATTTCTGTGTTCCAAGTACGCCATTCCTATGATGCTTCAAAAGCAATCCGGTAAAATCCTGAACATTTCTTCTGTCTGGGGTAACACCGGGGCTTCCATGGAAGTTGCCTATTCCGCCAGCAAAGGCGGTATGAACGCATTTACCAAGGCACTGGCAAAGGAATTGGCCCCCAGCAACATTCAGGTAAATGCCATTGCCTGCGGCCTGATTGATACTGAAATGAACCAACATCTTTCAGACGATGAAAAGCAACAAATTATCAATGAAATTCCGGCAAACCGAATGGGCCTGCCGGAAGATGTAGCAAAATTAGCATTCAGCCTGTGCGCGGAACATTCTTATCTGACCGGACAGGTGATTACATTGGACGGCGGCTGGACATAAGCCTGCCGATTGCTTTGATAGAATGTCCGTTTGCTGCAAGCACAAGTGCCTCAGCAATGCTTGGCGGGAACATACCGTCGCTTGCGCAAATCAAGCACTCTAAAGTTCCCTCTATCACGCCTTGAACCAACATCTTCACTGCCGGGTCGTCTTTTGGTTTATCCTTATTCATACCATATAATATCCGTAGGACAATCATCCGTACTATTTTCCCAAGCAACGACTTTTGCGACACACAATCAAAAGAATTGCACATTGCATAATGTCCTTTTTCCACTTGGTCAAAACGGCTGAGTGGTCTGCCATATAGTCTGATAAATTGTTCTTTACGAATGTCAAAGCTCTTATCGGTTGAAGTTTTGTCGGCTGAAGAGTTGTTCTCATCTCTGTAGAAATAGTCGCTCAAGTTCTCTCTGTCATCACGTGTGTATGTAATACCCTTCACTTCAACGCTCGTATTCAGTCTGATATCTTGTAGTGATGCCCCAACCAAAACTTCATAAGTTCCTGTCGGCATTACAAACGTCCCGCTTTCCACATCATACAGACTAAAACTTCTCTGGTTCAAATGAACAGAAACTCTTTTGCTTTCCCCTGCTTCCAATGCAACTTTGATAAAACCTCGCAATTCCTTTTTGGGTCTGGCGTAATTTGCTTTTGGGTTCACTACGTAAATCTGGGCAATCTCTTTCCCGGCACACGTTCCAACATTTTTAATCGTAAAGGAAACCTGTAGACTGCCTCCTGCATAATTTTGTTCACTCAACTGTATATCACAATACTCAAATTTTGTATAAGAAAGCCCATGACCAAAATGAAACAATGCCGATCTACCAAATGTGTCATAATACCGATATCCCACAAAAATACTTTCGCGATATTCCACATCGTCACTGTCGGGTGCATACCACTTTCTGCAAGGAACATCTTCAACGGAAAGCGGGAATGTTTCAGCCAGCTTACCGCTCGGATTGACATCGCCTACCAAAAGGTCCGCACATGCCTCACCCACAGCCTGCCCACCAAGATACATATGTAGGATTGCTCTTACTTTTCCGGCAAACGGCATCTCCATTGGCGCGCCACCGAAAGAAACAAAACATATATTTTTATTCACTTCATATAACTGATTCAACAAAGAAATCTGGCAGGATGGTATTGCTAATGAGGTTCTGTCATATCCCTCACCTTCAGTACTGTCTGTCAATCCGCCAAAGAAAAGAATCGGAATATCCTCTTTTGCTAAAGTCAAGGCTTCTTGCGCTAATTGAGCATCTGTTGCATTGTCGCATGCGCGTTTACCTTCAGACGATTCGGTATAATCACTGCGATATCCTTGTGCATATAGAACTTCCATACCTTTTTTCCTAAGGCTTTCTATTGCATTAGGCACCTCTGCAGTCGTGATATGAGAACTTCCGCCACCTTGGAACCGCATATGCTCTGCCAGTTCACCAATGACTAATACCTTCGCACCTTTTTGTAGCGGAAGCATGCCGTCATTTTGCAGTAATACCGCCGACTCACATGCCAGTTCACGTGCAATCTCATGTTGAGCCGCATAATCAACGGTTGCGTCTTCTATTTTGGCACTTTGAGAGAGTATCAAATCTACGACTTTTTCAACTGCCCTATCGACTTCTGCCACTGTCAATGTTCCGTTATCCAGTGCCTCCAAAACCTGTTGCGTATGATATCCCCTGCTATCCGGCATTTCCAAATCCATTCCCGCCTTGATACAGGAAACAACATCTACCGTAGCACCCCAATCAGATACAACCGCACCTTCATAGCCCCATTCATTTCGCAGTATATCTGTCAGTAATCGTTCATTGGCACATGCATACTTGCCATTCAATCGATTATAAGATGCCATGATTGTAGTTGGTTTTGCCTCTTTCACTGCCATTTCAAATGCAGACAGGTAGATTTCCCGCAATGCACGTTCATCAATTTGACTGTTTGAGGTCTGTCGTCTTGTTTCCTGACTGTTTCCTGCAAAATGCTTCAATGAAGTACCGACTCCCTGTTCTTGCATTGCATTAATGTAAGCTGTCGCAAGTGTGCCTGATAGGAACGGATCTTCTGAAAAATATTCAAAGTTTCTGCCACACAACGGAGAGCGTTTGATATTGGTTCCGCAGCCAAGCACAATGGAAACCTTCTCTTTCAGCGCTTCTCTTGCAATTGCTGTCGCCATTTTCGCAACCGCTTCTGTATTCCAACTGCTTGCAACTGCACTTGCTGTCGGAAAACAGGTAGCAATTTCACTTCTGTTAATGTCTGAAAAGTCTTCCTTTTCTTGTTTTCTGAGACCATGAGGTCCGTCTGACATCATGATAGCAGGCAGTTTCCCATTGCAGTCATAGGTATGCCAACTCCCCACGCCGGACAGCAATCGCGCCTTTTCTTCTGTTGTTAACTGATTCATCACTTGTTTTGTATCCATACCTATTTTCCTCCGATTCTACCATATATGATACCATATCCCTCTGTCAATTCTGCTCCGATATCCTTGATGTCTGATTTCAAATAGTTCAACAGGTTCCGGTCACCCTTGTAATGTTCATCTATCAGTTTTTCTAAAACGTCTGTCATCATTTGTTCCAGTTTAGCACGATTCTCCGGTGTTTTTTCTCGTACGTTATCTTGCCTAAAGTCTGCTATCTGCACACCTGACTGTTTCAACAATCTGATTAGAACACCGCGTAATACAATTCCGCAAATATTATAGAACTGCCTACGGTAATCTTCTTGATATGCAGTCAATGTACCAATCACATAATCTTCTGAAAGTGCACCAAGAAACTTCTGTTCCAACGCAATATAGTAAAGATATCTCTCTATGGCATCAATCCCTGTCCGCTTTCCCATCTTGCGAATCGTAGGATAATCCATCGAAATAATGCTGTCCTGTGGTGCAAACTTTGGATCATACAACTTGAAAAATCCCGGGATTCCTTTTGCGACAGTATCACGATAATTTTCATTTCCGTATGCATTAAAATGAACCATCATTTCGTTATAAAAGAGTCGGGTTCTCTCTATCCTCTTCAACACCTTCCGGTAGCCCAGTTCATACGCCTGTTTTGCGCTCATCCTGTCTACAGTCCTAATTGCATTGCCGTTCAATTCCTGTATACAATAAACAACTGCACCCATTAACTGTTCTGCCTTCTCATAGGTAACGGAGGTACTTTCATTCCCGGTATATTTTGCCGTCAACGCTGCCACAACAGGAAGCAATTCTTCCATTGTGTAGTCGCCTATTCTGTTGCCACCCATACTGCCGTCGCCCATCTTATCGCTCATCGTCTTCACCATACCCTCCGATAAAGTCCTGTGCCATATCCGCAGTCTCTATCGAAAGCCGCATCTGCGTTTTCCTGCGAATATCACGCGCAAACTGCTCCAATGAAGTATCTTCCAAATGTTCCAAAGAGCCCTGACACTCCCCTTCAAACTGCTCTTTCATAAAATCAATCAGTTCATCATCCGTTGCCTCATCCAT
>DATESB010000034.1:0-7173 GCA_035271065.1 Lachnospiraceae bacterium
CATCACGGATAAAGTCTTATCCGTAATATCTCCGGTCACAAGCATCGTAACACCTGCTATGTCAAAATGTAACACCAGAGAATTCGCGTTCACATCAAAGATATCCTCTTGAAAGCTAAACAGACAGTTGATGACGATATCTTCAATCAGAATTTCATCACCCATTTCTACAGGGATAAACTCTATATCGCCGCAAGCCTCCATTCGCTCAGTAAATTCGTTATACATCACAGCATAATTCACAAAATCCAAGTCTTTGCCATTTTCAGGCTCTTCAAAAAATTCAGCAGTAAATGGATTGTAATATATCTTTTCAATTTTAACGTCGTCATAATTGTCGTCAGAAAGAATATCAATCAATCCGCCAACATGATCAATGTGTGGATGTGTCACAAACCAACTGTCTACCACACCGCCATGCTCCATAATGAAATCACGCACATAATATCCTTCGCCTTCATATCCGCTGTCAATCATGACTAATCTTTGATCAGGCATCTCGATTGCATAACAAAATCCCCCTGCGTTGCCTGTCAGAGGTAATTGATAGAAGGTATAGGTTTCGTCCAGTTCAGGTAATGAACAGGTAATGGTGGTAGTTCCGTCTTCATTGACTGTTCTGATAAACTTCTTGTTCTGTAGTTCGCCGCTATCTTCTATATCTTCCAAAAGTTCAGATGCATCACTGACCACCCCTGAAACGCTAGCCATATGCTCTTCTAAACGCGTTACTGTCGTCTGTAACTGCCATAACTTCCAAAACATAAATGCCAGTCCAATAAATAGCAGCGCAATTAGAACGTATACAGCGATAGTTTGTATGTTGCCTTTCTTGTCCATCTGTTCCTCCGGATTAAAGATACGAATTTTAACTCTCTTCTATCCGGGTAGCAAACTTTGGCTACCCGGACCCCTTACATTTTATCAGCAAATTTCCATTTTATGCAAGTCATTTATACAATTTCTTGTCATAACTTTATTTCATATTCGGACACCGAATAATCGGTTGTATCTGCGTCCCGTCAAGTGCCAGTTTTAATGTTGGAATAATCAATTCGGTACTTGCTACCATGGACTTTGGCTTACCACTGCTGTTATCCTGCCCAAATGGCACGAAGTAGATACCTTTTGTATTGAGCAATGTCCCTACATTCTTTAGATTCAACCCCAGTGCATCATTTGTGGAAATCGAAATAACAAGTGGTTTGTTATTGCGAATATGCGCTTTTGCTGCCATTAGTACAGGTGTATCTGTAATGCCGGTACTTAGTTTTGCAAGCGTATTACCTGAACATGGTGCAATCATCATAATGTCCACAAGTCCCTTGGGACCCAAGGGCTCCGCATCCTCTATTGTCAGAATTGCTTCATTCTGTGTGATTCCTTCAATCTCTTTTACAAACTCCTTGGCTTTACCGAACCGTGTATTGATGGTTGCTGCATTGTATGAAAAAACCGGAATGACATTGGCACCCTTTTCAACAATGTCCATAATTTGAAGCTTTATTTTATCAAATGTGCAAAAAGAGCCTGTAATGCCAATTCCTATATTGACTCCGCTTAATTGCATATTGTTCTGTTCTCCTTCACTGTTCCTGGAAAGAAAACAGATGCCGCATGGAGCGCAACAGTATTTCAGCGGAAGCCTTCGGTGCATATCTACCCGGAAGACCAAGTGAGAGCATAGCCTTCAAACCAAATTTCTCGCATGCTGCAAAATCCGTGCCACCCGGCTTGGATGCAATATCTATTAGCAACACATCCTGCTTCATATCTTTTAGGATATCATGTGTTATGATAAGTGCAGGAACTGTATTGAAAATATAATCAGCATTTAATAACCTGTCTTTTCCGTCACTAAAATGCTCATACAAATCCGATAATTGCACCGTTTCGTAGCCATTTTCATATGCTTCCTGCAATTGTCCGGTATTTCTTGCAACGATTGTCACCTCTGCATTCATACCTGCTAACCGTTTTGCCAAAGCTTTGGCGCACCGCCCATATCCAAATATGACACAACTGCTGTTATCAAGATTACCGTCACTTTCTTTAATTGCTTCTGCTATGGTTCCTTCGGCCGTTGCCACCGCATTTTCTACTGCCACACTTTCTAATTGCATAAAATCATAAATCATCGCGTTTTGCTCTTCTGCAGCTTTCTTGACAGCCTCCGGTATATTGCCGCCTGCTATAATATGCTGTGGTTGAATATAGGTGTAGAATACATGAATGCTTAAATCTAAAGCTTCTTTACTATCCGCCTTCGGCATATTTTCGCAATATATACAATTCCCATCCCGACTGAACGGGATGGGTGCAATAATGACCTGCGCATATTCCATAAATTTCTGCAGGCTTGAAGCTTCTATGATACCACCTGCATCCTTATGGTCTTCCGGCTGTCGCAGTGTCTCCTGATGCATGAGAGCATATACTATGACCTGTCGGCCCTCCTCAAGCAATTGCTTTGCAATATAGTACAGCCGTCTGTCACCGCCGATGATTCCAATTCTTTTATAGTTCGGCACCTCTTGCTTTCCTCCCCCGGAATTTTCTTATACCATATAGTATATGAGGAGGAAAATCGGAGTGTGCACTCTTCTACTCTACCTTGGGAAGTCCGTCAAATCCAACCTGCAAATCAGCGTCTGTCGGTATATAATCTTTCATTTCGCCATTGTGGAACTTCTCATATGCTACCATATCAAAGTAGCCGGTTCCGGTCAGACCAAAGAGAATTGTCTTCTCTTCTCCTGTTTCTTTGCATTTAAGAGCCTCGTCAATTGCTACTCTGATTGCATGTGAACTCTCCGGTGCAGGCAGGATACCTTCTACTCTTGCAAATTGCTCAGCTGCCTCAAATACTGCTGTCTGCTCAACGGAACGTGCTTCCATCAATCCATCATCATATAACTGTGACAGGATGGAACTCATACCATGATAACGGAGGCCGCCTGCATGATTTGCTGAGGGAATAAATCCGCTTCCGAGTGTATACATCTTCGCTAACGGACATACCATTCCGGTATCGCAGAAATCGTATGCGTATTTACCGCGTGTCAAACTCGGACATGATGCCGGTTCTACTGCTATAAAACGATAATCTGCTTCTCCTCTGAGTTTCTCTCCCATAAACGGAGAAATCAATCCGCCGAGATTGGAACCGCCACCTGCGCAACCAATGATGATGTCCGGCTTGATTCCGTACTTATCCATTGCAATCTTAGACTCTAAACCGATAATTGACTGATGTAATAGTACCTGTGACAGCACGCTTCCCAGTACATATCTGTAACCTTCGCTTCCGACAGCTACTTCCACTGCTTCTGAGATTGCACATCCCAAACTTCCTGTTGTTCCCGGGTGTTCTGCAAGGATTCTCTTTCCCACTTCTGTCGTCGTAGAAGGTGAAGGGGTTACACTTGCTCCGTAGGTACGCATGACTTCACGCCTGAATGGTTTCTGCTCATAGGATACCTTAACCATATATACTTTGCAGTCTAAGTCAAAATAAGAACATGCCATTGATAATGCAGTACCCCACTGACCTGCTCCGGTCTCTGTCGTCACACCTTTCAGGCCTTGTTGCTTTGCATAGTAAGCCTGTGCAATTGCTGAATTGAGCTTATGGCTTCCGCTTGTATTATTTCCTTCAAATTTGTAGTAGATTTTTGCAGGTGTCTGCAATTTTTCTTCTAAGCAGTATGCGCGGACAAGTGGTGCCGGGCGATACATTTTATAGAAGGATAGAATTTCTTCGGGAATGTCAATATAGGCATCTGTATCATTTAATTCCTGCTTTACAAGTTCATCACAAAATACAGGCTGTAGTTCTTCAAATGTCATTGGTTTTAATGTCCCGGGATTCAAGAGCGGTGCCGGCTTGTTCTTCATGTCTGCACGCACATTATACCATTGCTTTGGCATCTCGCTTTCTTCCAAATAGATCTTGTAGGGAATTTCTTGGTTGTTTTGATTGCTCATGTTTGGTTCCTCCTTTTAGGTTGTGGGACGTGGGGATAAGCAGTTACGGAAACGCTTGCGTTTCCTCACTCGCGCAAAAAAAGCCCTTGTCCCTCACAATAGTTTTATTGCAGGGACAAGAGCTATCATTAACTCCTGCGGTGCCACCCGGCTTGACGCATCAAAAATCTTGCGTCCTCTCATACATACTGACATATGCTGACGTTGTTAACGGAGTACCTGCTCCGGCTTGGTTACAATACATTCTAAACTGTACTTCGCCGCGCCCTCAGAAGCCCATTCATCTTTTCTTTTCCTGCCGTAATCCCACCGCCTACGGCTCTCTGTAAAGAAGGTGCTAAAGACTACTTACTCTTCCTCAAAGGTTTTTCTATGTTGTTTAATCTAGCACACTCATTGACTCTTGTCAAGAATGTTTTTTAACTTCATTTGCGCAACTTCGTTGCCGTTTGGTTGGCGGTTCTATTGATTGACTGCCTTTATGAGCCTAAATACCTGCTCCGCTGTTAACTCTATATTGCGTACTGCAGTTTCCTTCTCCATTGCCTCTTCTATTGTCATAGGATTACGCAGTATTGGGAAATAAGCATCTATACCGGCATCATGGCATGCAGCTGCATCTTCCGTTGCTGCTCCACAAAAAGCAATGGCTTTCTTACCATACTTTAGCGCCAGTTTTGCAACTCCGGCAGGTGCCTTACCCATTGCAGTCTGCGCATCCAACTTGCCTTCTCCTGTAATGACATAATCTGCTTCTTTTATCTCTGACTCCAAATCAACTGTATCCAGAATAATAGAAATTCCGGGCTCTAATTTTCCATTTAAGAAAGTGACAAATGCATAGCCAAGACCGCCTGCCGCACCACTTCCCGGTACTTCTGCACAATCTCTGTCCAACTGTTTTTTGATGACCGTTGCATAATTCTTCAAACCTGCATCCATTTGCTCCACAATCTGCGGTGTTGCACCTTTTTGCGGTCCGTATACGTGTGCTGCTCCCATCGGTCCACATAATGGATTCTCTACGTCGCAGGCAATTCTGAAATTACATTCCTTTAATTCTTCTTTCATTCCCGATACATCTACTTTGGCTACGCGCAGCATATCCAATCCGTAAGGTCCGAGTTTGTCTCCATTTTCATCATAAAATACTGCACCCATCGCCTCCAGCATACCAAGTCCACCATCATTGGTTGCACTTCCTCCAATGCCGATAATGAAATCACGGCAGCCTCTTTGAACAGCATCTAATATCATTTCACCAACGCCAAACGTTGTTGTATTCTTAGGATTTCTCTTTTGCTCTGCAACCAGCATAATACCGGCGGCTGCAGCCATTTCCATAACTGCAAGTTTCTTACTCTCTATCATTCCGTAACGTGCATCTACTTTTTCACCAAGTGGGCCTGTCACATTGACCGTCACAATCTTGCCGCCCATACCGGACACAAGTGCGTCTACCGTTCCTTCTCCACCGTCTGCCAAAGGTTTGATAACCACCTCGGCATCCTGATATACTCTCATAACACCGGTTTTAATTGCAGCCCCTGCTTCCAGTGATGACAAACTTCCTTTTAATGAATCAATCGCAACCAATATCCGCATAAATACCCTCCGATTTCATAGTTAAAACCACGTAATACCTCTAAATTGAACATAACATGAAACCACCTTTGAAATCAATACAAACATGAAATGTCTCTCAGAAAGAACAAAAGAGGTCTCGGAATGAAGCATTCCGAGACCAGGAATATAATATTCCGAGACCTAATATTTCTATGATTCAATTATGGACGAAGTCCGCTGCCGCCCTGCACTGTAATGGTTTCTCCTGTAATATATTCTGCATCGTCAGAAGCAAGAAATACGCAAAGTCTTCCGATATCCTTTTCCGGATCTGCAAAACGCCCCATCGGTACTGCCTGAATGGTCTGCGCATACATCTCAGGATATTCCTCTTTCCATTTCTCAAGTCCCTCTGTCATTGCAAGCGGACATACAACATTGACATTTATTCCATAACGTCCCCATTCTGTCGCTGCTACACGCGAGAATCCGCGGATGCCTTCTTTTGCTGCCGCATAAGACGATTGTCCCGGCTTGCCGGAAAGTCCTGCACCTGATGCAAAGTTAATGACTGAACCCTTGCTTTCTTTTAACATCGGAAATGCTTCTCTCATATAGAAAAATGTTGCATAGAGACCGGAACCGATTGCCAGGTCAAAGTCTTCTTTTGTATGTTGTTCAATCATCAATCCTGATTTTGAAGTCTGTGCATTATTGATGACGGTATCTAATTTCCCGAATTTCTTCTTGATTTGTGCAATTACATTTGCTACCTGCTTTTCATCGGCTCCATCTGCCACAATTGGAAGTACCTTGATTTTATATCTTTCTTCAAATTTTTCTTTGACAGCTAAAATTGTCTTCTCGGTTCTACCGGTAATGACAAGATTAGCTCCTTCCTTGGCAAATGCCTTTGCAATGCCATACCCGATACCCCTGCCGGCACCGGTAATTAAAACCACTTTCCCTTTCAATTTGCCCATTTCCATTCTCCTCCATCTGACTCATAGACAACCGCGCCATGCGATTGACATATTTTTAACGACCTATATATCATACTGCATTGTTAATTTTTTGTCAATACGGTTTTCCTTGTAACCCTTTATTCATTACTTCATTGTAATCTATATGTCTATATGCTATACTTCAACCACACGAATTCACTTTTTCTCTCTGAAATAGTGAATTCATGTTCAATGATTACCCGATTGGCATATCATATTGTCCAACGGATCGTCGCGGCATTCGCCAAATGTTTCTCAACCGTAACCAAACAACCAAGCATCTGTATTAACTATTTATTCAGTGCAGCCACGTCACTCGCTCATCACATCACCTAGGAGAAACTATATGAAAAATAGCACCCTGTTACAAAATGCAACCGGTCCGGTTGAATACAAACTCACCAACGACTATCTATTTCGTGCTGTCTTTCAAAAGAACACGCACGTTCTCAAAGGACTTATCTGTAGTCTGCTCAATCTGAAAGAAGCAGAAATCCAGTCTGTTGAAATCCAAAACCCCATTAAACTCGGCGAATCTTTTGAAGAAAAGGACATTATTCTTGACCTTAACATTTTATTGAACAATGCGCAGCGTCTCAATATCGAAATGCAGGTC
>DATESB010000035.1:0-3039 GCA_035271065.1 Lachnospiraceae bacterium
AAACGAGAAGAGCGTATTAAGCGATATGGCGACTTGTTTGGTATTACAAATGTATTCGGCGATTTGATTTCTTCTTATTCGCATGGAATGAAACAGAAACTGGCCATTATATCGGCATTGATTCATAAGCCTAAGGTATTGCTTTTAGACGAGCCATTTGTTGGTCTTGACCCAAAGGCAGCACTTGATTTAAAGAATATGATGCATGAGATGTGTAAAGAAGGCTGTGCAATCTTTTTCTCCACACATGTGTTGGAAGTTGCAGAAAAACTTTGTAATAAGATAGCCATTATAAAAGCCGGTCGCTTAGTAGAGTCAGGTGAAATGGAGACCGTTGTTCAAAATCAATCACTGGAAGAAGTGTTTATGGAGGTGGTTGAGAATGAGCAAAGCTAGTGTAGAGGGTAATGCTTCCACAGTGACAGCCGGTGAAGGCAGACGATTGTGGACATTGGTGAAAGTACAACTTCTCAGTGCGTTCGGCATTAATAAACTCAGATATGAAAAGGATAAGAAAAAGAAGAGAGGCAGTATTTCACTTGTAGTGGCTTACGGCATCATTTTTTTGATGCTTGTTGGATACAGCTATGCAATGGGATATGGATTTGGGTATATCGGACTTACAGATATTATACCGGGGATGGCATTTACAATTCCGGGGTTAGTGGCCCTTCTTTTTACTTCGTTAAAAGCATCAGCAACCTTATTCGGATTTAAAGATTATGATATTCTGATGTCACTGCCGGTCAAAAGCAGTACCGTCATTACAAGTAAATTTCTCTCTATGTATGTGATTAATGAATGTTTGACATTGGCAATTATGATACCATTGGGAATCGCATACATGCAGTTTGCCGATCATCAAAGCGGCATCTTGTTCATCATCATGTGGACACTTGGTATGCTTGTCACCCCATTGATACCTATGACGCTTGCTACCATTATAGGAGCTTTGATTTCTGCGATTTCTTCCAGAATGAAGCATAAAAACTTATTTTCAATTCTGTTTTCTTTTGCCTGGATATTTATAATTCTCTTTTTCAATTATAAAAACAGTACTTCAACTGCCAGTGATGAAATGATTTTAAGTGAATTATCGGAAATAGGACCTGTTATTTCCGGAAATATTCATCGGATTTATCCCCCATCGGTACTATTTGATGAGGCAATTTGCAATCAACAAATTTCATCGGTTCTTCTGTTAATTGCAATATCAGTTGTATGGTACTGGCTTTTTGTTGCAGTGGTATCAAAGAGGTATGCGGCAATCAATGCACGTGTTATGGCAAGAACTGCAACATCTGACTATAAGATGCAGGAACTGAAAGCTTCATCACCCATGATGGCTTTGTATCAAAAAGAGGCAAAGAGATTTTTTTCTTCAGCGCTTTACGTGACGAATACCGGTATGGGAGTTATTATGACACTCATCATAGCAATTTTATGCCTGGTACAAGGTGGCGGAACTATTATGTCGGGTTTTATTGTGGGTTCTGGCATGGATATGATGGGACTTCAATGTGCAATTCCCTTTTTCTTTTCAGCGGTTTTGTCAATGACAACCACTACATCAGCAGCGCTGTCCTTGGAAGGAAAGAGTTTGTGGATTGTTAAATCCATGCCGATAGAGGATAGCATTGTTTTTAAGAGTAAGATTTTGTTCAATTTAAGTTTGTTGCTTCCTACAGCAGTGATTACAGGTGTGATTACAATCCTTGCATTTTGCCCAACAACATTTTTGGTTGCTGTTTGGTATATCATAACTCCGGTTGCATTCTCATTTTTGACTAGTGTATGGGGCATGTTTCTCAATGCAAAAATGCCAAACTATGATTGGGAGAATGAGGGTGCTGTAATTAAACAAGGGGCGCCTGCTATGTTGGGAATATTTGGCGGGTTGTTATGCGGAATTATATCGGGAGGTGTGGTTCTGATAACAGGATTTTTTGCTTCCGATGCAATTTTGGTTCCGATTGCAGCAATGTGTATGACTGCTCTGGCGGTGCTTATTACATGGTTGCTCTATCGGGCAGTTATGAAAACAAAGATTTAGAACTAGATATTCATAATTTCATTACTACAACAAAAGAGAAAAGGTTGGTTTATCATGTCACGACGTTTTATGATTATTTTATGTAGTTTTTTTCTGATTATCATTGCAGGAGTTCTTTATTGGAATTTATTCTTCTCCTATGAAACCCTCGATTTAAATGAAAATATAGTATTGGAGTATTCAGGCTACGACACCAAAGGAAGTCTCATGGCAACTATAAATGAAGAAGTGCTTTCTGCTCAGATTGACGATGCATACGGAAAGTATGATGCAATGCCGTTTCATTTTGGAACAGAATATGAGAAGAATGATTTTGAAGCATTATACAGTAGCATAATTGTTATGAAGGATAAGTCGGAAAATCTGAAGAATGGTGATGAGATACAACTTTCATTTACTTATGATGAGGAACTGGCAAAGAACCTGAAAATTCGTGTAAAAGCAGAGGAAGAGACAATTGTTGTGTCGGATTTATCGACAGCGCGGGTCATCAGCAAAGAAGAATTGTTTAATTGCATTTCCGTCGGTTTTACCGGAGTTTCTCCTGAACTCAAATTGGAGATTGTTAATCATAGCGAAGAAGACTTTTTGAAGACAGTGCTGTTTTCTGTGGAGGAAAGCAAACTGTTTTATGCAACGGGCGATGTGGTTAACATCAGAGCAACATGGGATGAAGCGGCAGCAATCAAAGCAAATATTCATATGGAGGCAGATGTTTCGGATTGTGTGAATTCTTATACAGTAGAGGGAACTGACCAGTATCTATCACAAGCAAGTCAATTGCCGGAAGAATTTATTAATGAGGTGAATGCATATGCAAAGACTCTGTTTACAGACGCAAGTGAATATGGAATGCGCATATTCTCGGAAGCACATGTAGAGGCAAAATGGGAAAGCGGAAAGTCTGCTGTATTTACATGGTCTAATCCGGTCTTGATTTCTTCTTATTTCAAAGCGATTCGTCCGGAGTCTGTCGGAAAGGAAGG
>DATESB010000036.1:0-8634 GCA_035271065.1 Lachnospiraceae bacterium
GGTGATTTTCACCAGTCGGAATACGTCAGCGATTATTTCAAAACACGCGAGTTTATATCTGGTTTTACAGGTTCAGCGGGAACGGTTATTGTATCTCAAGCGGAAGCCGGACTATGGACCGACGGTAGGTATTTTGTGCAGGCAGAACATGAACTTATGGGAAGCGGTATCAGTTTGTTTCGCATGCAGGAGGATGGTATTCCATCTGTAACGGAGTATTTGGTGCAGCATGCAAAAGCAGGCGAGGTAATTGCATTTGACGGATTGATTGTATCAGTAGAGTTCTTTGAAAAACTGCTAAATGAAGTGCCGGAAGGTGTTTTGATTAACAGTGAGGCTGATTTAATTACGCCGATTTGGAAAGACCGGCCGGAATTGATTTTTCATGATATATTCGGACTGCCGGAGGATCTTTCCGGAAAGCGTACAGAAGATAAACTAATGGATTTGCGTAAATGTATGAAACAGCATGATGGAGATGCTTTGTTATTGACGAAACCGGAAGACATCATGTGGCTGTATAACATTAGGGGACAGGATGTGGAATATAATCCGATTGCTTTGTCTTATGCCATTATTAATGAAGAGAAGGCTGAACTGTATTGTAGTGAAACTTCAATAGATGAAGAACTGCGAGAAGATTTGCAGGAAATGGGTGTCACGGTACTTTCCTATGAGATGATTTTCAGACATACAGGTCAAGGTACACTTTTGGTCGATAAGCAGGCGGTCAATGTTTCTTTGTATCGTAAGATGCAGGAGCAATATGAAATCAAGAATGTACACAATTATGAGATGATACCGAAAGCAGTGAAGAATGAAATTGAAATCGAGACCTGCAAGGATATGCATTTATATGACGGGATTGCGGTTACAAGGTTCATTTACTATTTGAAAAATATGATGGAGGCATTTAGAGAGGCAGGCACTGAAGAAGTGAAAATGACGGAAGTAGATGCAGTGAATCTGCTGGAGTCCTTCCGTGCAGAATGTCCGGAATACTTATATCCATCTTTTTCAACAATTGCTGCCTATGGAGCAAATGCGGCAATGATGCACTATGAACCGACAGAGACATCTTGTGCAAAGCTGAAACCTGAGGGGTTATTGTTAGTTGATTCCGGTGGACAGTATATGGGCGCAACAACAGATGTGACACGAACCATTGCGCTTGGTAAAGTGTCAAAGGAAGTGAAAGAACAGTATACCGCCGTTTTGAAGGGAATGCTGAGACTTGCCAATACGCAGTTTTTGTACGGTTGTACAGGACGCAATCTGGATATATTGGCGCGTGAACCACTCTGGAATATGGAACTTGATTACAGATGCGGAACCGGTCATGGTGTCGGAAGTTTTCTGAGTGTACATGAGGGCCCCCAGGCATTTAGGTGGAAAGCAAGTGAGACACTTCCGGAAGTGGTATTGGAGCCAGGTATGATTATTACGGTAGAACCGGGTGTTTATATAGAAGGAAGTCATGGTATCAGAATTGAAAATGAATTGCTGTGCGTTGAAAAGAAATCAAATGAATGGGGCAGATTTTTAGGCTTTGAAATTCTGACCTATGCACCAATTGATTTGGATGCGGTGATACCGGAACTGTTGAGCGAAGAAGAGAAGCAGTGGTTGAATGTCTACCACACAAAGGTATACAAACGACTTTGTGCGCACATGGAAGACAATGAAAAAGAATGGCTGCGGGAACAGACACGAAAAATCTAAACAAAGCATAAAATCGTGAAAAATCGCCTTATTCAACTTGACTTTTAATAGTGGGTTTGAGATAATAGCCCATGGATGCGTATTGCGAAAGCATTAACTCATAATAAATTATTTTCAGATAAAGAAGGAGGATGTAATATGTCAACAAAAGCTTATTATCCGATATCAGAAATCGGAGCTGGAAAAGTTGGATTTTCCAAAACACGTTCTATCATTGAAGCACCTTTTTACGGTAACAATGTAATCAAGGTTAACACCTTAAAGGAAGCTTATGAATTAGCAAAGAATTCACCGGGAACAATCGTAACAGATATGCCAATCAAAGATGGTGAAACATTTGGTCTTGAAAAAGACGCAAAGGTTCTGTTATTTAACGATGGTGCTGTTACAGGTCGTTATGCTGCAGCTCGTCGTATCAAAGGCGAACCGGGTGTAGATGCTGCAAAGCTTGATAAAGTTGTTATGGACGCTATCTATGAGACACGTTGGAAAACAATGTATCATGCAGAATGCTATATCGGATTGGATCCTGAATTTATGGCAAAAGCTCATCTTTTAATTCCGGAAGGCGAAGAGAATACCCTTTATAACTGGATGCTTAACTTCCAGTACATGTCAGATGAGTATGTAAAGATGTACAAGACATCTAAGCCGATTGCTGATGGCAAAGAGCCGGATATCTACATTTTCTCAGATCCTCAGTGGGCACCTCATGATGCACCGGATGTTGACTACAGCTGCTTAAGCGATCCTCTGACATTATGCTACTTTGATACAGAGCAGAACTGTGCTGCAATCCTTGGTATGAGATACTTTGGTGAGCACAAGAAGGGCACACTTACAATGGCTTGGGCACTTGCTAACAGAAATGGTTATGCATCATGCCATGGTGGACAGAAAGAATATGCACTTGCTGACGGAAGAAAGTATGTTGCATCAGTATTTGGTCTTTCAGGTTCAGGTAAATCAACATTGACACATGCAAAACATGGTGGAAAGTATCCTATCACTGTTTTACATGATGATGCATTTATTATTAATACAGATACATGTTCTTCAGTTGCATTGGAGCCTACTTATTTCGATAAGACAGCAGACTATCCGACAGGCTGCCCTGATAATGAATATCTGTTATCAGCTCAGAACTGTTCAGCAACATTAGATGAGGACGGCAAACTTCAGTTAGTAACAGAAGATATCAGAAATGGTAACGGACGTGCAATCAAGTCTAAATTATGGTCACCGAACCGTGTTGATAAGATTGATGCTCCTGTTAATGCAATCTTCTGGATTATGAAAGACCCTACAATCCCACCTGTAGTGAAATTGAAAGGTTCAGCTCTTGCATCAGTTATGGGTGCAACACTTGCAACCAAGACTTCATCAGCAGAGCGTGTTGCAGCAGGAACAGATTTGAACGCACTTCGTATCGTATCTTATGCAAACCCGTTCAGAACTTATCCTTTGGTTAATGATTATGTGAAGTTCAAGAAACTCGTTGAAGAGAAGAACGTAGATTGCTATATCGTTAATACAGGCGATTTCATGGGTTCTAAGGTTAAACCGGCTGATACACTCGGTATCCTTGAGACAATCGTAGAAGGCAAAGCTTCATTTGAGAAGTGGGGACCTTTTGAAGATATCGAAATTATGTATGACTGGTCAGGAAAGACAGGCGACTTCAAGCCGAATCTTCAGGACAAAGATTATGTAGCAGCACTCAAGTACGCTATGCAGAACCGTGTTGATGCAGTTGAAGGTTTCTCAACAAAGAAGGAAGGTTATGACAAACTTCCTGACGAAGCACTTGCAGCACTTAAGAAAATTGTTGACGAGATGGCTTCTCTGTAATCAGTAAATTCAAGTAACAAAAGATAAAGGTCATGTGAGGCAGTGATGTCTGGCATGACCTTTTATAAAGCAAGTTTTATCGTTGTATGCTAATTTGTATAAAATATGGAAATAAATAAATAATTACGCATGAAAAGTGATAAAAAACTGACAATTATACTTGCACTTTTTAGTGAAATGTTTTATAATTACGTTAGAAGTTAAGTTTCCTGGGGTGTTCGATAACTCTTGTAATTTTGAACCTACAATACTTTAAAAGGGATTCTTATATTGCCGTTTCGGATGTCAGGCCTCATTTGCAGTGGAAGGCAGAAGAACGGTTGCGGTTACCCACCTAGCTAAGGCTAGGAGTCAAAATACAAGAACCGGCATTTCGGGACCACCATAAGGTGGCAGAAACCAAAGACAAAGAAACAGTCTCAATGAGAGGCTGTTTTTTATTTCGTAGTAATATTTGTCCTCTTTCTATGCTATACTTAATTGAGTAAGTAAATCACTTAATTCACATACCATTGGAACGATATTGAACCATATTCAGGAGACTATTCATCCATGTCAAATCGAGTTCGTAATAAACTAAAACTTCTTTTACTGATTGCAGGCATTATTGTTCTGTTTATTTTATTGTGGGCACAGGCACTTCGGCATAAGAAAGAAGAACTTCCTCCTGCGATAGAACTTCGTGAGATTGTCGTGGAGGATTATCACAATGTGCTTTTGACGCAGACAGATAAACAGACATACACAATTTTAGCGGATAACGATAATATTACAATCACAGTTGAAGATTTTGCTTCGTCTGTTTCTGCGCCGGAATTATCGCAACCTACGATTGCAGATGTGACCCTAGAGGATGATGTTGTAACAAAACTAACTTTGAAAGAAGAAAAGGTATCAGGCAAACTGCTAAGCAGAAGCAATGAAATGATAGAATTATCTGAGCATGGGGAATTAAAAGTGGCTCCCGATGTACGTTTTTATCAGATTTACGGTCAAACGAAAGAGGTGTCGGCACAAAAGTTAATGATAGGCTATGATTTTGCGGATTACATTATAGAAGACGGTGTGATATGTGCTGCACTGATTACAAGGGACGAAAGTATGGACAACATCCGCGTTCTGCTTAAAACAGACGAATTTGCGGATATTTATCACACAGAGGTTATCTTGGTGCCGGATACGGAATATGAGATACGCTATGGCACCGAGACAGAAACACGTGCTGCAGATGAAGAAGTGACTGTTACAATGGACTCTGCTTATTTCGGAGAGGGAGAACAAGTAAATCATCGAATCTATATTACGCCAAAGACACTTACGTCGCGCACTGCCATTCCAACCATTCAAAGGGAGCAGGGTACGCCGTCATATAGAGGTGGTTTTGAAATATTAAAGACGGAAGACGGACTGGTAATGATCAATGAACTTCTGTTAGAGGAATATTTGTATGCTGTTGTGCCGAGTGAGATGCCGGTTAGCTATCCGCATGAAGCATTAAAAGCGCAGGCAATCTGTGCGCGGACCTATGCAATGAAGCAGATGATGAATACAAAGTATGCAGCTTTTGGTGCGCATGTTGACGACAGTACGGCTTATCAGGTGTATAACAATATTACAGAATACGAACCGACAACAACAGCGGTTAAGGATACAAGCGGGCAGATAGTGACATATCAAGGAGAAATTGTGTATACATATTACTTCTCAACTTCCTGCGGTTATACGACGGACGGACAGATTTGGCGACCGACTGAGGATGACGGTGATTTGGGGTATCTTGCGATGAAACAATTATCTAAGCCGGCGACAGAGGCATGGGCGACCGCTATTCGTACCGAAAAGATATTGGATGGATTTGAAACAGCAGATGCAGAGGGGGACAGTACCACCGATGTAACCGATGGCAACGATGTAGCTGAAAACACAGACAGTGACGCTGATATCAATATTGCGGTTGAAGCCATTAGCTCTGATGTTACAAATACCATGAGTGAGGAAGAGTTTGGTGCGTATATAAAAGAGGTAAATCCGGAGGATTTTGAAAATACCGAGTCATGGTATCGCTGGCAGATGTCTTATGGAGTCGGTGCCATGGGAGACCTCGACGAAAAGATAAGAGCACGTTATGATGCAAATCCTGAAATGGTGTTAACCAAGGACAAAGATGGAAATTTTGTGTCAACAACTCCAAAGAATATCGGATATCTGGAGGATATCATTGTAGAAAAGAGAGGTGTTGGAGGTGTCATTGATACACTTATCATCAAGGGCTCTGATGCAACAGTAAAAATACTAACGGAATACAATATCCGTTATGTGTTATCGGCACGTGATGTGGAAATAGAGAAATTGAGCGGTTCATCGTCTGTATGCGGAACGTTACTACCGAGTGCTTTCTTTACAATTGATATGGAATATGATAATAATAGGATAGAAAAGATAACACTATATGGTGGCGGATACGGACACGGTGCCGGTATGTCACAAAACGGTGCAAAGGAAATGGCAAAAGAGGGTATGAAAGCTGAAGAAATCATCAGTTATTTCTATCAGGACATTACGATTGAGCAGGCCTATGCAGGGGGAAATGAATGAAGCAAAAAATAAAGAAACTTTATGATGCAATCAACGGCTTTTCAAAGGAAATTAATGAAGATCATGTAAGAGCATATGCTTCAAGCGCGGCATTCTTTATGTTCCTGTCATTAATACCGTATTTAATCCTGATTATATCTGTTATTCCATACACACCGTTAACCAAGGCAGATGTTCTGGCAGGCGTTGTGGAATTGTTGCCGGATGCGCTGGACAGTTATGCAATTTCAATTATTGACCAGTTATATGCCAATACATTTGCTGCGTTGTCATTTTCCATTATTGCGGTCATTTGGTCATCGGCACAAGGACTTTTGTCTATTACAAATGGTTTGAATTCTATCTATGATGTGGATGAAAATCGTAATTACTTTTTCTTACGGGCAAGAGCAGGAGCATACACACTGGTACTTGCGATTGTTATGATTGCATCATTAATGCTTTCAGGCTTTGGCAGGGAGATCCATGAAATAGCAGCCCGCTATATACCGAAACTTCCGGAGACATTTCAGACGATTATTAACTTCCGTATTTTACTGACGTTATCCATTCTGACCTGCATGTTTGCAATGATATTTCGTTTTATACCAAATAAAAAGCAGCGCTTGCGCGACCAGCTTCCGGGGGCATTTTTTACAGCAGTTGGGTGGACATTATTTTCATGGGCATTTTCGGTTTATATCAATTTGTTTAATGCATTTACCATGTATGGCAGTCTGACAACAGTTGTCATTATCATGCTCTGGCTGTATGCCGGTATGTATATCATGTT
Organism: Lachnospiraceae bacterium; assembly: GCA_035271065.1. Taxonomy (GTDB): domain Bacteria; phylum Bacillota; class Clostridia; order Lachnospirales; family Lachnospiraceae; genus JAAYYM01. The sequence goes on from DATESB010000036.1 coordinate 6,941, forward strand.
TATCGGTGCTGAGATGAATTCGTATTTTGAGGATGCGTTTGAAGCATTTTTCAAAAAACGAAAAGAAAGACGGAAGAATATGAAACAAGGCGATGAATCATAGAATGTTTCTGTTTATATAATCATAAGACATGTGTTATTATGTGCGTATAATCAAAGAAAGTGGCAATACTATATATACGCATAATCAAAATCTTTAACAACTGAACCCGAGTGTATAATTGAAGAGGGTGAGCAAAAATGATTTTAAAGAGAACAGTACAAATCAAGGATTGGCGAAAAGTTTAACTTGACATTCCCAACAGAATTGCCTAGAATAAATACAATTAATCAAATAATGAAATGCCACGAAGGTGCAGGCAGTAATGCCATAGAATATGATTTTCTTTCAGAGAGAGGAAGCCATCGGCTGTAAGTTTCCTTAAGTTCAGATGATATTCGACATTCACACCGGAGCAGCTTCTTTGAAAAAAGAGTTTTAAGTAAGATAGTAGAAGAAGACGTCAATGCACGTTACGCAATTGAGTGTCCGAGTTGTTAACTCGGGAATTTGGGTGGTACCGCGATTATATTCGTCCCTCTATTGAAAGATAGAGGGACGCTTTTTATTTCATGGAACATGTGATCTGAGAAATAGAATGCAAGCAACAGAAAGGAGCAGCGATATGAACGACAAATTACAACAAATCAAGGATGAAGCATTTAAGCAGATACAGGCATCAGATGCCCTTGAAAAATTAAATGAGGTCAGAGTCAATTTCCTTGGTAAAAAAGGACAACTGACAGAAGTACTGAAAAGCATGAAAGACGTAGCACCGGAAGACAGACCAAAGGTAGGTCAAATGGTCAACGATGCACGTGCTGAAATTGAAAAAGTATTGGAAGAGACAAAAATCAAAATGGAGCGTGCAGTTCGCGAACAGCAGATGAAAATGGAGACAATCGATGTCACACTTCCGGCAAAGAAAAGCAAACTCGGACACAGACATCCTGATACCATTGCGCTTGAAGAGGTAGAAAGAATTTTCATCGGCATGGGCTACGAGGTAGTAGAAGGTCCTGAAATCGAAACAGACTACTACAACTTTGAAGCACTCAATATCCCGGCAGACCACCCTGCAAAGGACGAGCAGGATACCTTCTATATCAATGGTGACTTCCTGTTACGTACACAGACATCAGGAACCCAAGTACACGAAATGGAAAAGGGAAAACTCCCAATCAGAATGGTAGCACCCGGCAGGGTATTCCGTTCCGACGAGGTGGACGCAACACATTCCCCGTCCTTCCATCAGATAGAAGGATTGGTCATCGACAAGCACATTACATTTGCAGACTTAAAAGGAACACTAGCCGAATTTGCCAAAGAATTATTTGGAGAAGACACAAAAGTTCGTTTCCGTCCACATCATTTCAATTTTACAGAACCCAGTGCAGAAATGGACGTATCCTGTTTCAAATGTGGAGGTTCCGGCTGTCGCTTCTGTAAAGGAACCGGTTGGATCGAAATTCTAGGCTGCGGTATGGTACACCCCAATGTACTCCGCATGAGCAAAATCGACCCCGATGAATATTCTGGATTTGCTTTCGGTGTCGGCTTAGAGCGTATCGCCCTCTTAAAGTATGAAATTGATGACATGCGCTTATTATACGAAAACGACATTCGCTTTTTGAAACAATTCTAGGAGAAAGGA
>DATESB010000037.1:0-7591 GCA_035271065.1 Lachnospiraceae bacterium
GTACTCATACAATCGCGTAATACGCATCTGTGCTTCCACGCCGCGCTGATACCATTTGAAGTATTTCACATCTGTACGACTATCTTTGATTAAAAGTGTGCAGATTGCCCCTGTCAGTTCATCGCTCTGATAAATCTTATAGGATTCAATCAGTATCGTTAGCAGCATCTCAGAGAAATTCTTCTGCCTGTTCGACAGATAGATTACCTGTTTCAACAGTTCTCTGTCCATCTGCTTATTGCGCACTGCCCAATATAGAACCTGTATCTCAAACTCTGTCAGTTTCACGAGCCCGGAAGGATTTAAAACAAAATAGTTATATGCCTCAATATACATAGCCGGACTGGTACAACCGCCCTCATACTGACGCTCAATCAGCGCTAACTTCCGACTCGGATTTAATTCCAATTCCTCATCCAAATAGAGTATCGTCCAAAGGATGCGCCAACTCGTCTTCCGCTGTTTGAAAATTTCTTTCACTTCTTCAGCAACTTGGTTTACATAACTTTCTTCTCGTTGATACAACGTATTCAAATAGAGATAATAGCAATACAGCTCATCGCTTGTTTTCTTGATGTGCATGGTACTCTCTACTTGATCCAATATGAATTTTGCTTCATTAAAGCGCTCTTCTACCAGCAAAAGCTGCGCCTGATACAGCCTGAATGTCGGGTTTTTCTCGTCCAAAACATTCAGTCGCTCGGTAATTTTCATGGATTCTCTAACCCATGAACCCATTGCCATCTGCTTTGTCCTGAATGCAACATAGTTCTTCATCAACTTCCATTGCAGTCTGCGTTGTTCCTGATTGATACTGATGCCGGCAACGCTTTTCTTTGCCTTTTCTGCTATCACTACAACTTCAAAGGATTGGGTGCTGTTTCTAAATAATAATTTTCCGTAATTCTTGCCGGCATGCATATGTTCTTCGTGCAAAAAGAAAGGAATGCTGCAATCATTTCCAAGAAAATCATCATCACTGATGGTTTCTTTTTCTACACGTAAAAAGGCAGAATCGCTTTCCACGTGAAGATTCACATATCCCCACCCGGTCTTCTGTATCGTGAGTTGGCTTCCAAATATACCCTCTACATCCTGAAATTCGTAGTTCGTCCGTTCCGGAATATAATTAATTGCCTGCTTTTTGTGAACTGCCACAAGAAATTCATCCACATTCTGTTCCGATGATGCATCTCTGGAAAGTCCCAAATATTTATCTAAATGAGTGCGCTCATTCCCCTCAAACAACTTAATAAAGCCCTTGGAGTAGAAAAGTTTAACAGCCTCTTCCCAATTGCTCTGTGCTAAATTTGTAAAATGGAACAGATTCTTGATTGTGCCCTGTGTACCTTCCAATGCCGAATAATGAATATTTATAACATACGGAAGATAATATTCGCCGCTGTCGGACACAATATAGATATCGCCCTTTTGTACATCACCCTCTGCAAGACCCATTGTATTATATTCGTATTGGATTTCTGTCTCAACATCCTCAAAACTTTTGGTGAGTATTCTCATGCGTGTATTGGAGGAATAAACATATCCGTTTACCAAAACTCCCTCAATGCTGGCAACACGAAAAGAGCCTTCGTACAATTCATCCGCCGAAAGACTCAGTTCTATTTTCGTTGAAGAAATAGTTAATTTTCTGTTTTCATATTCAAAAAAGCCGTTGATTAACTTATCAACTATTTCCCGCAATACCCTCACCACGCTTTACAAAAGATTTGTTGCTTTTTCAAAAAATTACATTATAATAAAGTATAACATAACAGCCTTGTATTTCGCAATGACAAACTAGTCGAAAATAGGGGAAATGAGGGTACAAAATGCTACAGCATCAAGACCATTTTCATGGAAGTGATTTAGAGAAAATCGAAACGATTTACGGAATTAAGAAAGAGGAGATTGTCAGCTTTTCAGCCAACGTCAATCCGCTCGGACTTTCTCAGCGCTTAAAGGACACTTTGGCAGAACATCTGGATGTCATTACCTCCTATCCCGACAGAGAATACACAGCACTTCGTAAAACAATTGCTGCATATTGCGGTACTGAATTTGACCGCATTATTGTTGGCAACGGTTCAACAGAGTTGATTTCTCTCTTTATCCGTATCGGACAACCCAAAAAGGCTTTGATTATCGGACCCACTTACTCCGAGTACGAGCGAGAGGTATCTCTTGGTGGCGGAACCAGTCTTTACTTTCCGCTAAAAGAACGTGCAGATTTCAAATTAGACCTGGAAAAGTTAGAAGTTCAGTTGAATGAAAGTATTGACTTGCTTGTCATATGTAACCCGAACAACCCTACCTCTTCTGCCATTACACGCAAGGAAATGCGGGCAATTCTGGACATTTGCAAGCAACATGACATTAGTGTCATAGTTGATGAAACCTATGTTGAGTTTGCTGACAATTATGATGACATCAATGCGGTGCCATTAACCTCATACTATAATAACATTGTCATCCTGCGCGGCATTTCAAAGTTCTTTGCTGCTCCGGGACTTCGTCTCGGTTATGCAATTACAGGTAATCAGGATTTAATCAAGGCGGTTAATACCAGACAGGATCCTTGGACGATTAATTCACTTGCAGAGGTTGCAGGCAGAATTATGTTCACGGATCAAGAATATATTCAAAAGAGTAAAAAGCTGATATCGGACGAAAGAACGCGAATCGTTTCGGCTCTGCGTGAGATAAACGACATAAAAGTATATGAACCAACGGCGAATTTCGTTCTTATTAAAATTCTGAAAGAAGATCTTACTGCTGATAATTTGTTTGAAGCCGCTATACGCGAAAAAATGATGATTCGGAACTGTTCTACTTTCCCGTTCTTAGATCAAAAATACATTCGCTTCTGTTTCATGATGCCTGAAGACAATGACCGGTTGTTGCATTGTATCAAAGAGCAGTTACAAAACCATTGCTGATTAACTGATATCATTTACAGTATCGAATAGGAGACCTTGAATGAAAGAGAATCATACAAAGATATGCCTGATAACACTTTTTCTATCCATCGTTTTAACCGGATGTTCTACTATAAATCTTCCCATCTCTGATACATCTGTATCTGTGCATGAAGAAACTCCATCGACATTAATTCCGGCGCCATCAATCATCGTGACAGAAGTGGAAACTGCATTATCGGAAGAAACATTGAATGATGATAGTACAAATAAGCGAGTTGTCATATGGGGCGACAGTCTGACTGAAGGTACAGGCGGTAACGGCGTAACATACCCAAATGTTTTGCAACAACTGGCCAATTGTGAAGTGATTAATTATGGCGTATATGCTGAGACAACTACCTGCATTGCCGGACGGCAGGGCGCTGTCACTCAGTTCGTACACCCCTTTACAATCCCTGCGGAATCTACAAGTGTAGATGTGAAAATCGAGAACGAAGCCGGCGATTATGATATGCTCTTAGTATTTGGTGATGCCGGCATTAATCCATGTACAATTGCAGGTATTGAGGGAGAACTGTGGATGGATTCTGAAACAGGTCAACGAAAATTCACCAGAAGTGTTTCCGGTAATGAAGTCACGATAACAACAAAAACGCCTATTGAGACTTATGCTATGAGGGATAGGCGTCCTAATGATATCTTAGTTTTGTTTACAGGATCAAATGATAATCCAACACCCGACTCAATTCACAGTACTATTGATATACAGAAGGCTATGATAGAATATGCAGGTATAGACAAATATGTGGTGATTGGCATAACATGCAAACGATTTTATCCGATGGTTGATGAAGTAAATGCCATATTAGCAAAAGAATATAACGAACATTTTTTGGATATCAGAACATATTTACTCAATCATGGTCTGTCGGATTCCGGAATAGAAGCCACCGATGAAGACCTCGAAAACATTGCAAATGGTCTGATACCAAAAAGTCTCCTATCAGATGAGATTCATGGAAATGCCAAATTCTATACCTTAATTGGAGAGCAACTATATATAAAAATGCAAGAACTTGGTTATTTAGACTAATATATAACCTGCTATAAACATTTTTCAAAGAGCAGCAACAAACCCGTCACTAATCATCGCAATCATATGTTTTACAATTGTCGGGTCAAATTGTGTCCCGGCATTTGCATTCAATTCTTCCAATATACTGTCCTGTTCCAAATGTCCTCTGTAACATCTATTGGAATTCATGGCATCGTAGGAATCTGCCACACAGATAATTCTGGCATAAAGCGGTATATCTTCACCCTTCAGCCCTTCCGGATATCCTGTCCCGTCATAGCCTTCATGATGATAAAGTGCACCATCCCTGATTCCGTCTATTGCAGTAAAATTCTCAAGCACTTTGCTGCCTAGTTGTGTATGCGATTTAACCAAACTCCACTCACTGTCTGTCAGTTTCTCCGGTTTTTTTAACACTGCATCAGGAATACCTATCTTCCCGCAATCATGCATTAAAGCGATATAATATAACGTATTAATCTCATCTTCAGAAAACTTCATTCGTCTTGCAATCTCTCTTGAATAAATCGCCACACGTGCTGAATGACCTTGCGTATACGTGTCCTTTGCATCAATCATATTGACAAATGTATTCATGGACTGGATAATAATCTGCGCATCACGCTTCTGACGCTTAAGATATTTTGCTGTTCTTAAATAGGTTGTAATATGGATTAACACAGAAATTGCCCAGATGCCAGCCAATACACATAGTATCCAATAAACAGGAGACTGATAATAATGAAATGTACTTCTCCCCAGCAAAACAGAATTCTGAAAATCAACCAGATACTTTGAGTACATCACAAATCCAAAGGTAATCTTTTCTCCTGCTTTAATCTCTTCATTATAATCTACCGGCTTGATGATCATCTTACCATCTTTTATTTCATAAAATCCGTTCCATGAACTATCAATCACAGCATCTTTAGGAACATCCATTGTCAATTCCCAAAGATAAATCGGCTCATTTGTATTGTTGGTAATGATACCGTCATACTGTGCTCCTGCAGGAACTTCCGGATGCAAATCAACATCATTCCAATTTTTTGAGATTGAAACATCTACCAAAACCGGTTTAAATGTCTTATACCCAATATTATTTTTAATTTCATAGGTGGATGATTTAGATGAATTCGGTATACTCGTCATTACAATTACGAAACCGATTGCGATACATAAAAAAACGCTTAGATATGCAATAAATGTCACGATTCTTCTCTTAGTAAACATAGAAAGCCAACCTTTCTTAAGATAAATGTAATAGTTCACAGATAAGCATAGAAATCGTCAAGCCTTAAACGTTTAAGTCATTCGTAGTTTATCATATCTTAATCAGGTTGGCAAGTGGTTTTTAATGTTAATTTATCATTAAAATTGGGTTTAATTTAGTTTACTTTTTCATCTGCAATCATACATCATCAGTATTTCTGTTAAATCACGAAACTCTGTCTTACGCTCGTCATCATCCAAATCTGTTTGTGCCAATGTCCTAAGGACATGCTCCAGACTTGCATCCTCTTGGTATTCACTTTCTCTTAAAACCATTCCAAACTCTGCAACTGCACCCGCAAATAGGAAATCATCGCTGTTACGGCTCGTATATTTTTCTCCCGTTACCGGCTCTTCTATGAGTTTGCTCTTGTTTCCGTCCGGCTCTTTATAGCGTACGCTGACTGTCAGCCATTCAATATCATTTTCGTAAACAACATCGCAATATGCTTTCTCTTCTTCATATTGATAGTCCTTGTCTTGGTATTTCAGGTCAATACTTCCTTGTTTTATGCCCTCCGTGCTATATGTATATTGATCAGTTGTAATAATTTCATAAAGCGCAGTAACACTATGCCCGGCACCTACTTCTCCTGCATCTTTTTTGTCATCTGCAAAATCCTGTGCTGCCATTACTCTGTTATCGTAACCCACCAGTCTGTATTCGCTGACCACTTCCGGATTGAATTCCACTTGAAATTTCACATCCTTTGCAACAGTCACCAGTGTGGCGCCCATTTCATCCACAAGAACCTTTTTTGCCTCTGTCATGCAATCAATATAAGAATAGTTTCCGTTTCCCTTATCTGCAAGCAGTTCCATCTTATTATCTTTGATATTCCCTGTCCCAAAACCAAGTACTGACAGAAATACGCCTGTCTTCCGTTCGTCTTCAATCAATTTCTCCAATTCGTTTTCGCTGGTCAACCCTACGTTTAAGTCACCGTCTGTAGCAAGAATAACACGATTGTTTCCACCCTCAATAAAATATTTCTCAGCAAGTTCATATGCCGTCATAATGCCTGCACTTCCTGCTGTACTCCCGCCTGCATCCAAATCTTCAATTGCTCCGATGATGCGTTCGTATTCATTACCCTTTGCACCCTCCAAAACAATCTCATCACTGCCCGCATAAGTTACAATAGACACTCTGTCCTTGCGTGTCAGGTTGGTTGTCAACATGGTAAATGCCTTCTGCAATAACGGCAATTTATCCTCATCACTCATGGAACCGGATACATCAAGCAAAAATACCAGATTAGAGGGTGCTGCGTCTGAAAAATCGATTTCCTTTGTCTGCATGCCGACTAACATTAACTTTGCATCGTCATTCCACGGACAATCTCCTATTTCTGTTGTAATGGAAAATGGAGTATTGTCTCTCGGTACCTGATAGTCGTAATCAAAATAGTTAATCATTTCTTCAATACGTATCGCATCCTGCGGAATTTCATCCATGGTATAACCTTCAGAAATCATTCTGCGCAAATTAGCATAAGATGCTGTATCCACATCTGCTGAAAATGTTGACAGTGGTTCCTTTTTAACTGATTTGAAGCCTGACTCTTCGGTGTAACTATACTCTTCTGCATTTTCGTTCCTTACGGCATAATCATCATAGGCACGCACTTCTGAAAACTGCTTCATACTTGCCTTGTCTTCTGCGGCATACTCTTCCGCTCCGCTTGTGAGCGCCTGAGAGTTTTCTGCAGGAGTTGTGATTTCATTTTCATATTCATTTTCATTTTCATATGTCGGACTTTCCTCTGCCGGAGCTTCAGTCGCTTCATCATATGTATGGCCGCTGTCCGGCTCATTTGCCTCTGCTTCTGTTGTCTGCACTGTTTCCATCCCTGTTTCCGTCTCTTCTTTATTCCCGCAGCCTGTCATCATTCCTGTCGCCATTGCAATTGCTAAAATAATTGCTGTTGCCCTTGTTCCCAATAAATTTTTTCTCATCATAAAATCCTCCCTGTCGTATGTGGTTTTGGGGTCTTTACTTCCCCTTATAACTAACATACGTAAGGAGGATTGCATATTTATGGTACTATTCTAATTTTGTGTCAAAAGTGGAGAGATAAATTCCGGTTTACCTTCTAATCAAAAAAAGAGAAACTCTTAAACCATTCAAAAGTTTCTCTTCACACTTCTATATTCCCTCTACTCTATGAAGGCATGGTATATATCTACATGATCATAGATACAGCGCCAGGTACTGCTGGAATTTGCTGTGGCGCAGATGTATTCATTTCCACTTGGCCCAACTGCATAACTAACGGCGCAGTTACCGGATTCAACCACATATCCGGTCTTGCCGCAAAGA
>DATESB010000038.1:0-21661 GCA_035271065.1 Lachnospiraceae bacterium
TTGCTATTTTGATAATATGGCCAAACCTCGGAAAAGTAGTTGCTTTATTTTCGAAAAGTAAGAAGGAATACAAGATGAAAATACCGGGCTCTTTGATTGCGGTGTTGTTCGGCATTTTTATCGTGCAGTTCTTTGATTTGAAGGTTAATACCATCGGAAGTCTCTATGAGATATCCAACAAGCTTCCGATTCCTCAACTGCCGGAGTTTAGTTTTACTACCATTAGAAATGTACTCCCGGATGCGGTTACAATTGCTATCCTTGCAGCAATCGAATCATTGCTTTCCTGCGTTGTATCAGACGGCATGATTGGTTCCAGACATCGTTCTAATATGGAGTTGGTGGCTCAGGGTGCAGGTAATATCTGTTCCGGTCTGTTTGGCGGAATTCCGGCAACAGGTGCAATTGCCAGAACAGCAGCCAATGTGAAAAACGGCGGCAGAACTCCGATAGCGGGAATGGTACATGCCATTACGCTTGTATTGGTGCTTGTGGTATTGATGCCGTCTGCTGCCTTGATTCCAATGCCTACCATTGCAGCCATTTTGTTTATGGTGGCTTATAATATGAGCGAGTGGCGTGAATTTGCAGAATTAATTAAGACGTCTCCAAAATCAGATATTATTGTATTGTTGGCAACCTTTTTCTTGACGGTTATTTTTGATTTGGTTGTTGCGATTGAGGTAGGTATGGTTATGGCGGCCTTCTTATTTATGAAGCGTATGAGTGATGTAACTGATATTGCCGGTTGGAAGTATGCTGTGGGCGATGAGGATGATGACCCGGACAGTACGTTATTAAAGGTGGTGCCTGAAGGTACACGTGTCTATGAGATTAACGGACCAATGTTCTTTGGAGCATCTGATAAATTCATGAAAATTGATGTTGATAAGAGCATTAACTGTGTGATTTTACGTATGAGAAGTGTATCTGCAATTGACGCAACGGCATTACATTCTTTTCAAAAAGTCTATGAAAAATGCAAGAAAAATGATATTATATTAGTGTTGTCTCACTTAAATGAGCAACCAAAACAGGTCATGGAAAAGGCCGGATTTACCGAATTAATCGGAAGCGAAAATATGTGTGCGCATATTGATGATGCCATAGAGAGAGCAAAAGAGATTATAAAAGAAACGGATGGAAAATGAAGTGCCTGAATTAACCCCAATGATGCAACAGTATATGGAGACAAAAGAGAAATATAAGGATTGTATCCTTTTTTACAGGCTGGGTGATTTTTATGAGATGTTCTATGACGATGCCATCATTGCATCAAAAGAACTTGAAATCACGTTGACAGGCAAGAACTGCGGACAAGAGGAGCGGGCACCGATGTGCGGCGTTCCTTATCATGCTGTAGAGGGCTATTTGAATAAGTTGGTTTCAAAGGGGTATAAGGTTGCCATTTGCGAACAGGTAGAAGATCCGAAACTGGCAAAGGGAATTGTAAAACGTGATGTTATTCGCATTGTGACACCGGGTACCAATACAAATTTGCAGGCATTAGAAGAGACAAAGAATAATTACATCATGTGTATTGTCTATATTGCAGACCAATTTGGGATTGCAACTGCAGACGTTACGACAGGTGTTTTTGCAACCACACAGGTGGATACCAGAAGGGCGCTTTATGATGAAATCTTCAAATATGCTCCATCAGAGATTATCTGCAATGAAGCATTTGAAGTCAGCGGGATTGATTTGGAAGATTTGAAATATAAGTTGAATATCTGCATTTATCCGCAGGAACCGTGGTATTTTGATGATGACGGATGTAAGAGATGTCTGTTGGAACATTTTAAGACGGCATCCTTGCAGGGACTTGGCCTCATTGAACATGAGGTCAGTATGATTTCAGCAGGTGCGTTGTTACAGTATCTCCATGAGACACAGAAGACGTCACTTGCGCATATGACACAGATTACACCCTATCAGGTGTCTATGTTTATGTTGCTTGATTCTGCAACCAGAAGAAATCTGGAATTGACAGAGACATTGCGTGACAAGCAGAAGAGAGGTTCTCTTTTGTGGGTATTGGATAAAACAAAGACAGCAATGGGCGGCAGAATGCTGCGTACTTTTTTAGAACAGCCTTTAATTGATAAATCCATGATAGAGGCAAGACTTGATGCAATTGAGGAACTCAATCAGGATATCATATCGCGTGAAGAAATCAGAGAATATCTGAATCCGATCTATGACTTGGAACGACTATTAAGTAAGATTACCTATCAGTCGGCTAATCCAAGAGACTTAACTGCATTTCGCAATTCACTCAAGATGCTGGCTCCGATTAAGAGTTTGATGAAAGATTATAAAACTGCACTTTTACGGGAGACGGAGCAGTCTGTTGACCCATTACAGGACATCTTTCAATTGATTGATGATGCAATTGAGGAAGAACCGCCGCTTGCAATCAAAGAAGGCGGTATTATCAAGACAGGTTTTAACGAGACAATTGATGCACTCAGAAAGGCAAAGACAGAAGGAAAGACATGGCTTGCCAAACTGGAGAGTGATGACAGAGAACGAACAGGTATTAAAACACTGAAAATCAAATATAACAGAGTGTTCGGCTATTATTTTGAAGTAACCAATTCCTATAAGGATCAGGTGCCGGGTGACTATATCAGAAAGCAGACGCTTGCCAATGCGGAACGCTATACAACCCCACAGCTAAAAGAACTGGAAGATACCATTTTGAATGCGGAGGATAAATTGTTCTCGTTGGAATATGATGTTTTCTGTGAAATTCGTGAACATATTGCTGCCGAACTGAACCGTATCCAACAAACAGCCAGAGCAATAGCGGCAATTGATGTTTATGCTTCCTTAGCACATGTGGCAGAGCAACACAGATACTGCCGTCCTAAGATAAATGAAAAGGGTGTTATTGAAATCAAAGACGGTCGCCATCCGGTTGTGGAACAAATGATATCTTCAGAGTCATTTATTGCAAATGATACTCTGCTGGATGATAAAAAGAACCGCATTGCTGTTATTACGGGGCCTAATATGGCTGGAAAGTCAACCTATATGAGGCAGACTGCCTTGATTACTTTAATGGCTCAAATCGGAAGTTTTGTGCCTGCAAAGAGTGCCAATATCGGTCTTGTTGACAGGATATTTACGCGTGTGGGTGCATCGGATGATTTGGCAAGTGGTCAAAGTACGTTTATGGTTGAAATGACTGAGGTGGCTAACATTCTCAGAAATGCAACAGCCAACAGCCTACTGATTTTAGATGAAATTGGGCGCGGTACATCTACCTTTGACGGTCTGAGTATTGCATGGGCGGTCATTGAGTATATCAGTAATACGCGATTACTTGGTGCAAAGACTTTATTTGCAACACACTATCATGAGTTGACGGAACTGGAAGGCAAACTGGACAGTGTTAATAATTATTGTATTGCGGTCAAAGAACAAGGCGACAATATCGTATTTTTGCGTAAAATCGTGAAAGGCGGGGCGGATAAGAGTTACGGTATTCAGGTCGCAAAACTGGCAGGCGTTCCGGACATGGTAATTGAGCGTGCCAAAGTATTGGTGGAGGAACTCTCGGATAACGATATTACTTCACGCGTTAAGGATATTGCAAGTGGTTCACAGGGCTCATCCCAGAAATCAAGTGTGAAACGTTATGATCAGGTGGATTTGGCGCAGATATCACTTTTTGATACAGTAAAGGACGATGATATATTACAGGAACTGAAGGATTTGGATGTGAGCAATCTGACACCGATGGATGCGTTGAACACCATTTATCGGCTGCAGAACAAACTCAAGAACAGGTGGTGACGCTATGTCCGAAAAACAGATTACAGTACTGGATGATAAAACAATTGATAAAATCGCGGCAGGTGAGGTGGTAGAACGCCCGTCTTCTGTGGTGAAAGAATTGCTTGAAAATGCAATTGATGCAGGTGCGGATGCAATCACTGTGGAAATCAAGAATGGCGGTATTAATTTCATTCGTGTGACCGATAACGGAGAGGGCATTGATAAATCACAGGTGCCGACTGCTTTTTTACGTCATGCAACCAGTAAAATCAAATCTGTGGAGGACTTATTTCTGATTAAAAGTCTTGGGTTTCGTGGTGAGGCGCTTTCCAGTATTGCGGCGGTTGGACAGGTAGAAATGATTACCAAAACAAAAGACGCGCTTACAGGCGTTCGCTATGTGATTGAAGGAACAAAGGAACGCATTTTTGAAGATGTTGGGGCTCCGGAAGGAACTACTTTTGTGATACGCTCTCTGTTTTTCAATACACCGGCAAGACGCAAGTTTTTAAAGACACCAACAACAGAGGCTTCTTATATTACAGAGTTAATGGAACGTGTTGCAATGTCCCATCCAAATATATCATTTAAGTTCATCAATAACGGGCAGGTGAAATTGCAGACTTCCGGTAACGGACAGGCAAAGGATATCATTTATCGCATTTACGGAAGAGATGTTACGGATAAATTATTGGTCATCAATGAAAAGATTGAACATATAAAAGTAAGCGGATTTGTTGGGAAACCGGATATCGGCAGAAGCAACCGTGGCTTTGAACATTATTTTGTGAATGGGAGATATATCAAGAGTAATCTGATTACAAAGGCATTGGAGGAGGCTTACAAGCCATATTTGATGCAGCATAAATACCCGTTTGTGGTGCTTTATTTTAAGATATCGCCGGATTTAATCGATGTGAATGTGCATCCGAATAAAATGGAACTGCGTTTTATGGAATCGGACCAACTGTATGATTTTATCATTGAAAGCGTCAGACGTGCGCTGTCACAGCATGAAATGATACCGGTTGATGTGCGGACGGAGAGTACAAAGCGTGAAACACCTGTATATTATCATCCGGATGCGCCGGAACCGTTTGAGCGACAACGCATTAAAAAAGAGAGCAGCATTGCAAATGAAGTAAATGAAGCATTTAACTATACAACAGAAACTGTGGATTTACGCGATGTGATGCAAAACCCTATTTTATCGAAGGTATTGCTGGAGCCAAAGGCAGAAGAGATAGAACCGGCTCCAACCGGTAATATTATCAAGGCAAATGAGCAGATAATTGTAGAGCGTGCATCTCAAATGGAATTGTTTGAAGAACAGTTCTTGAGTCAAGAAGCAGTGAAGGAACACAAGATATTAGGTCAGTTGTTTGATACCTATTGGCTGGTGGCATTTTCGGATAAATTATTTGTGATTGACCAGCATGCGGCTCATGAAAAAGTGATTTATGAAAAAATGATCAAACACTTGGAAGAAAAAGAGTGTGTAAAGCAAATACTGAGTCCGCCTATCATTATTTCTGTCTCGAAACATGAGGCTGGATTGTTAGAAACGTATATGGAGGAATTTCTCCGTCTTGGGTTTGAAATTGAAGAATTTGGAGGAAATGAATATTCAATACGTGCAGTTCCTGCAGATTTGTATGGAATGCAGGAGCAGGAGATGTTCCGTGAGATATTGGATTCTCTGTCGGAGGAACTTCCAAAGGGCGATGATACCGCAGTGCTTCAAAAGATTGCATCTGCGTCTTGTAAGAGTGCAGTAAAGGGAAATCATGCAATGTCAGAAGAGGAAGCAAAAGCACTGATAGACGAGCTGCTTCAATTGGACAATCCTTACCATTGTCCGCATGGCAGACCGACGATTATTGCATTTACGAAATATGAGATTGAAAAGAAATTTAAGAGGATTATATAATGAAACCAAAACTCATAATCCTGACCGGACCAACAGCAGTTGGCAAGAGCGCATTGTCTGTTAAACTGGCACAAAAGATTGGCGCAGAGATTATTTCGGCGGACTCCATGCAGGTATATCGTCATATGGATATCGGTACCGCAAAGATTACCAAGGAACAGATGCAGGGGGTGCCGCATTATTTGATTGATGAGTTTGAGCCGGATGAAGAATTTAATATCGTTATCTTTCAAAAACGTGCCAAGGAATGTATGAAACAGATTTATCAAAAGGGAAAAATCCCGATGATTGTTGGTGGTACCGGATTCTATATTCAATCAATTTTGTATGATATTGATTTTGAGGAAACCAGCCAGGATACGACATATCGTAGAGAATTAGAAGCACTTGCAGTTAAAAAGGGTGCAGAAGCATTACATGAAATGTTACGTTTGGTGGATGAGCAGGCGGCAGAAGAAATTCATGCAAATAATATCAAACGTGTCATTCGGGCATTAGAGTATCATAAATTGACCGGACAAAGTATTTCGGAGCATAATCATAACGAGAGAGCAAAAGAAGCTCCTTATGATTTTTCTTATTTTGTATTAAATGATGAGCGAGCAAAACTCTATGCGCAGATTGATGCGCGCGTTGACGAAATGATGCAGGAGGGCTTGGTGCAGGAGGTACAAGATCTGCGTGAAAGAGGATATACGAAGGATATGGTTTCGATGCAGGGGCTTGGCTACAAGGAAATACTGTCTTATCTGAATGGGGAATGCTCTTTGGAAGATGCGGTTTATATCTTAAAAAGAGATACCAGACATTTTGCAAAGCGACAGTTGACTTGGTTTAGAAGAGAACGAAATGTAACTTGGATTGATAAAAAAGAATTTGGATATGATGATGAGAAAATACTTCATCGAATGGAGCTGCTATGTATCAAAAATTAGGAATATCGGAAGCTGTTTGTGCATATGGTGCACATACAGAAGAAATGTTAAGAGAAAGATTTCACGAAATAGACAAAAATGCAGAGTATAATCAGTTGAAAGTAATTGCTGCAATGCAGGAATGTAAAGTAAGCGAAGCGTGCTTTCAGATGACAAGCGGATACGGATACAATGATCTTGGACGAGATACCCTAGAACGTGTATATGCCAAATTGTTTGACACAGAGGATGCACTTGTCAGACCGCAAATTACCTGTGGGACACATGCTCTGCACATTGCACTGTCTGCGAATCTGCGCCCCGGGGATGAACTCTTGTCACCTGTTGGAAAGCCATATGATACGTTAGAAGAAGTCATTGGTATCAGACCATCCAAGGGCTCACTTGCAGAATACGGAGTGACATATCGACAGGTAGACTTAATTGAACAAGAACATGAGATTGTCTTTGATTATGAGGGCATTAAAAATGCCATTAATGAGCGTACTAAACTAGTAACCATTCAACGTTCTAAAGGTTATCAGACAAGACCGACTCTTTCTGTTGCTAAAATCGGAGAATTAATTCGGTTTATCAAACAAATTAAACCGGATGTGATCTGCATGGTTGATAATTGTTACGGAGAATTTGTGGAGCGTATGGAACCGACACAGGTGGGCGCTGATATGTGTGTGGGTTCTTTGATTAAGAATCCCGGAGGCGGACTTGCACCGATTGGTGGCTATATTGTCGGTAAAAAAGAATGTATCGAAAATGCGGCTTATCGCCTGACATCACCTGGTCTTGGTAAAGAGGTAGGTGCATCGCTTGGTATTATTCAGAGCTTTTATCAGGGACTATTTATGGCTCCTACGGTTGTGGCAAGTGCTCTAAAGGGTGCAATCTTTGCAGCTAACTTGTATGAGAATTTGGGCTATGCGGTCATACCGAATGGGAGTGAAAGCAGACACGATATCATTCAGGCAATTACATTAAGGACTCCGGAGGCAGTCATTGCTTTTTGCAAAGGGATTCAAGCAGCAGCACCGGTGGATAGTTTTGTGGCACCTGAGCCGTGGGCAATGCCGGGATATGATTCTGATGTTATTATGGCGGCTGGAGCCTTTGTATCAGGTTCTTCCATTGAATTAAGTGCGGATGCACCAATTAAACCGCCTTATGCAGTTTATTTTCAGGGAGGACTTACCTGGCCACACGCGAAATATGGTATTCTGAACACGATTCAATGTCTTTTGAATGAAGGGATTATCCATGAAGAAGATTTACGGACACAAATTATATAGTTGCAGTATTTGTATGGTCATCGTTGCAACGATATTGAATATTCTGGCACGCAGTAGGACTGACTTTTCCGAAGCCTATGCCAATACATTTTATAAATTATGGGCGGCTGTCTTCAGCCGTCTCTTTTCGTTAGTTCCTTTTTCTGTTTTTGAAACTTTGATTGTCATTGCAGTGATTTTTGTGTTTTGCTGGTTGCTTAAAACAATTAGACATAATAGCAAGAAACGGTTCAAAGAAGCTGTTCCGGTTCTTGTTTTCACTGCATCATTGATTTACCTGTTGTTTATGATTTCATGTGGAATTAATTACCACAGACAGCCGTTTTCTGTTGTGGAAGGCATTGAAACTTATGAGTATTCGAAGGAAGAACTGGAAGAGGTATGTGAATTCCTGACTGAGCAGGTCAACGCGACGGCGACCAAGGTGGTCTATGATGCGAACGGACATCTGTTGCCACAACCAAAAGTAAGAGAGCGGGCAGTGGTTGCTATGAACAGTGCAGCACTTAAATATCCGTCATTGACAGGCTATTATCCGAGGGCGAAAAAGTTTTTGATTTATCAGGGGTTATCGTCACAAGCTTTGACCGGTGTATTTGTGTCGTTCACGATGGAACCACATTATAATGATGATATGCCATATTATAATGTGCCGCATACACTTTGTCATGAATTGTCGCATTTGCGCGGTTTTATGCGAGAGGATGAGGCGGGTTTTATTGCTTATCTGGCATGCGTTAATTCAGAATATGAAGATTTTGTCTACAGTGGCTATTTATCTGCGTATGTTTATTGCATGAATGCACTGTATCGGGCGGATCCGGAGACACATATGAAATTACGCGACAAATTATGCGCGACAGCCCTTTCTGATTTGACATATAATAATGACTATTGGCAAAAACATGACGGTGTTGTTGCCAAGGCAACAGACAAGATTAATGATACTTATCTAAAAACCAATGCACAAAAAGACGGCGTTGCCAGCTACGGACGAATGACTGATTTGGTCGTTGCAAAGTATTTTGATGACAAATCGAAGCAGTGAAATTGTTTATAGAAAATTAAGACAAATGTTGTATACAGCAAAGTGAAATTGTGTTAATATAACTATATGTTGTGGACAGCATCTGAGGGCATGTGCTAGGTTCCGCAACATGTATTATGTTGTGAGGTGTTCCTTTGAATGGAGGAGCACAAAATGAATGAAACAGAACACATGACGATTAAGGAATTACCGGAGGGTGAACGGCCGTATGAGAGATTTATATCAGCCGGAGCAGATGCGCTATCAGATGCAGAACTGCTTGCCATCATCATTCGGACAGGCACCGGACAAGAAACAGCAATGGGACTTGCCGGAAGAGTATTAAACAGTGTCGGCGGCAGCATTGTGGGGCTGCATGACACATCAGCAGAAGAGTTGTGCTTAATTCAGGGCATCGGTATGGTCAAGGCAACGCAGTTAAAATGTGTTGCAGAATTATCAAAAAGACTTTCAAGAACCAATGCAAAGCGTAGTTTGATATTTGACAAACCAAGGACGGTTGCTGATTACTATATGGAGGCGTACCGCCATTTGGACAAGGAACGCTCCTGGGTTGTTTTTCTGAATGCGTCGAATAAGTTTTTGGGCGATTATCTGCTTTCTATCGGAACGGTTAATCAGACATTGGTCTCTGCGCGGGATTTATTTAAAGAAGCCCTGCGTTACAGGGCAGTATTTTTTATGTTATTGCATAATCATCCGAGTGGTGATCCGTCACCAAGCAGACAGGATGTTCTGATTACGAAAAAATTACAAGAAGCAGGGAAAATTTTAGACATTGAAATGATTGACCATATCATTATCGGAGATAATAGATATATCAGTCTGAAGGAAATCGGAATATTTTAAAGGAGGGTGTCATCAGTGGCTTCCAGTGCATTTGGTATCGATCTTGGTACCGGTAATATCAAAATATACAGCAATGTGGATGATATGATTTTGAATGAAAAGAATATGATTGCAATTAAGAACAGAAGTATGCTGTTTTCTTATGGCAATGCCGCATATGAGATGTATGAAAAAGCACCGGCAAATATCGTTGTTTCTAGGCCGGTCAACAGTGGGGTTATTGCAGATATTCAGAACATGCAGACATTGCTCAGGAATTTTGTCAATGATATTTGCGAAGGTAATTTGCGACAGGCAGATTATTATATTTCGGTGCCGACTGATATTACTGAGGTAGAAAAACGTGCGTTCTTTGACTTGGTCAGAGATGCCAATATCAAGGCAAAGAAGATTATGGTCGTTGAGAAGGCAATTGCAGACGGACTCGGACTGGATGTTGATGTTAAGAATTCACAAGGCATTATGATTGTGGATATTGGTTACGATACGACAGAGATATCTATTCTGTCACTTGGCGGTATTGTTTTGAGCCGTTTGATTAAGACGGGCGGACAGAAGCTGGATGAGAGTATTCGTAATATTATTCGTAAGGAATATAATCTGATGATTGGTTGCAAGACAGCGGAAAAAGTGAAACTGTCACTTGCTGAATTAGAAGAGACCGGCGAAGATGCCATTGTTTATGGCAGAGATATCGTAACGGGCCTTCCGGTTGAGAGAAACATTCCGGTTACGTTAGTGGATAAAGCAATGAAAGAGTATATTGAAGCAATTGTTGACAATATTAAGGTGATTCTTGAGAGAACACCACCGGAACTTGGTGCTGATATCTACAGAAAAGGGTTATATTTGACCGGCGGTTCAGCTAAGGTCAGTCATCTGAATGAAATGATTGCAAAGGGAACCGGATTGAAGGTTAATCTGGCTGATAATGCATCGGAGAGCGTTGCATGCGGTTTGGCAAAGATTATTAAGGAAGATCAATATAAATCATTGGCTTATTCTATCATGGGAATGGGATAATTAGGAGCAGGTATGGCAAGAATACGGGTTAAAAAAACCAAAATTACGATTCCAAGCAGATATCTGCTGTTGGTTATGACAATTCTTTGTATTGTCATGATGCTTTTAACGTTCACAACTGATATCATTACCGGTCCGCTGGAATCGGTATCAGGATATGTGGTGGTTCCTTTTCAGAATGGAATCGGTGAAGTGGGCGCGTGGTTGACCAGCCGCTCAGATAACATCAAACGTATGAATGAATTGGTCACAGAGAATGATGAATTAAAGACGCAGTTGGATGAATTGACTTTGGAAATGAACCTGTTGCAACAGGATAAATACGAACTCAGCAGACTGCGTGAACTGTATCAGTTGGATGAGCAGTATCATGATTATGAAAAGGTTGGCGCACGCGTAATCGGTATGGATCCCGGTAACTGGTTCAGTGTATTTCTGATTAATAAAGGAACGGATGACGGTCTTGCCATTAACATGAATGTCATAGCCGGTTCCGGTCTGGTGGGCAGAATTGTTGAAATAGGTCCCAATTGGGCAACTGTCAAGTCGATCATTGATGATTCCAGTAATGTCAGCGCACAGGTATTATCTACATCGGATCGATTGATTGTATCCGGTAATTTGGAATTGATGAAGGACGGAATTATCAGTTTTGAACAATTAATAGATGAAGAGGATCAGGTGGTGGAAGGTGATCAGCTTGTCACATCACAAATCAGTGATATTTATCTGCCCGGTCTTACAATCGGATACATCAGTGAAATACATAAAGATCCGAATAACCTGACAAAATCAGGATATCTGACACCGGTAGTGGATTTTAAGCATTTGGATACAGTGCTCGTGATTCTTGATATGAAACAGACCGTAGAATAGAAGGAGTATGGAATGCTCAGGAAAGTAATTGTTTTCTTTATTATTCTAATAGGATATTTACTGCAATGCACAGTGTTTCAAAGGTTTTCGCTTGGAGGCATTGTACCGAATATATTGATTATCATTACTTCTTCTTTTGGGTTTATGCGAGGTAAGAAAGAAGGCATGTTAATCGGCTTTGGTGCAGGCATTTTGATTGATATTTTTTATGGTGATATATTAGGATTTTATGCTTTGATTTATATGGTAATTGGGTATTTGAATGGGTTTTTCAGAGCACTGTTTTATCCGGAAGATATCAAACTTCCTTTGATTTTGATTTCCGGCAGTGAATTGTTATATTGTTTTTCAGCATATGTGTTTTTGTTTCTGTTGAGAAGTAAATTCAATTTCCCCTTTTATTTTGTTCATGTTATTTTACCGGAAATCGTATATACGATTTTAGTTACTCTGGTTTTCTATAAAGCCATTCTGTGGGTGAACGAGAAATTAGAGATACGGGAAAAAAGGAGCGCAAGTAAGTTTGTTTAGTGATTTTAAGGACTTTATGAAAAATGTCATAACTTCCAGACTATTTGTCCTGTTGATTGCGTTTATCGTGATGTCTACTGCATTGATACAACGTTTATTTGTTTTGCAGATTGTAAACGGCGAGTCCTATGTAGATAATTTTGAATTAACCATACGAAAAGAAAAGACACTCAAAAGTACGCGAGGCAATATCTATGATTGTAACGGAGAACTGCTTGCCTATAATGAACTTGCTTATTCTGTTACCATAGAGGATACATACGAGTCAGGCAGTGAGAAAAATGCACTGATTAATGATACGATTTATCGTGCCTGCAAGATTATTGAAAAGAACGGGGATAAAGTCATTGAAGATTTCAACATACACTTGGATCGATACGGTGAGTTTGAATTTTCTATAGAAGGAACTGCCTTGCTCAGATTTTTGGCAGATGTATACGGACGTGCCAAAATAGAAGACTTAAAATACAAAGAGAAGAATGCAACCCCCAGACAAGTTATTGAATATCTGGGTGGACAAAAGAAATTTGCAATTGGGGCTTATGATGATCCGGTAGAAAAGACCACCTTTATTGTTGGTAAAGACATGACAGATGCAGAACTGCTGCAGATTGTCACGATTCGATATATGATTAGTACGAACAGTTATCAGAAATATCTTGCAACAACGATATCGAAAGATGTCAAGGAGAGCACTGTGGCGGCCATCATGGAAAATCTGGATACCTTGCAGGGCGTGGATATTTCGGAGGACACCTTGAGAAGATATGTGGATAGTGAGTATTTTTCGCATATTATCGGCTATACCGGTAATATTTCTACTGAAGAACTGGCCACATTATCTGCGGAAGATGATTCCTATATTCTGACGGATATGGTTGGTAAAGCAGGTATTGAACAGGTAATGGAAACATATCTGCAAGGTCGAAAGGGAAAAGAAGTATTTTATGCGGATAGTCTTGGTAAGGTCATCCAGACCTCTCAGCGTATTGAGCCGGAAGCAGGTAATGACATTTACCTGACCATTGATGCTGAATTACAAAAAGCAGTTTATAATTTGTTGGAACAGAAACTGGCAGGCGTTTTGGTTGCCAAAATTGATAATGTAAAAGAAGTGAATAAAACTGATGTTGCCTCCAGTAAGATACGTATTCCGATTGATGATGTTTATTATGCACTTTTGAATAATAACGTGGTCGATATCAGCCATTTTGGTGAGAGCGATGCAAAGGAATATGAGAAGCAAATTTATCAGAAATTCCTGGATAAAGAAAACAGGGCAATTAATTCTCTGATGACAGAATTGACCACTACGGCAACACCCTATAATCAGTTAGCAAAAGAGATGCAGGTTTATGAGAGTTATGTGACGACAATGTTGAGTTCTGCTAATACGGGTGTACTTTTGGATAGTGAAATTGATAAAAATGATGATATGTATGTGAACTGGAAGGCAGAAACAATCAGTTTGAAAGAGTATCTGAATTACGCAATTGCACAAAATTGGATTGATATTTCCAAATTTGAATTGGATACACAATATTCGGATTCATCACAAATCTATGAGAAGTTACTTGCGTATATTGATGAAAATTTGAGAAAAGATACCGGATTTTCAAAGAAAGTATATCGATATATGATTCGGGATAATGAGATTTCCGGTAAAGAAATCTGTATGACATTATTTGAACAGAGAGTCATTGAAGGTACTACAAGTGAGAAAGAAGCGGTTGAAAGTGGCGGAATTACTGCTTATACGTTCTTATTGGACAAGATAGCAAAACTGGAGATAACGCCCGCACAGTTGGCGCTTGACCCATGTTCCGGCTCCTGTGTCATCACGTCTGTAGATGGTGAAGTGAAGGCCTGTGTTACATATCCGGGCTATGATACCAATAAACTTGCCAATACAATTGATGCAAAATATTGGAATTCTTTGCGAACTGATTTATCACTGCCAATGTATGATTACGCAACGCAGCAGAGAACAGCGCCAGGTTCGACTTTTAAGATGTTATCGGCAGTTGCCGGCTTGGAAGAGGGCGTTGTAGGTGTTAATGATTTGATTAAGTGTGTAGGTATTTATGAAACCATTCTACCGTCACCGAAATGTTGGATATATCCAAACGGTACACATGGTGATTTGAATATTGTAGGAGCAATCAGGCATTCGTGTAACTATTTCTTTTATGAAGTAGGATATCGGCTGAGTACCAATGCGACACAAGGATATGATGCAGAACTTGGACTCAATCGTTTGTCAAAGTATGCGGATATGTTTGGACTCTCGGAGAAATCCGGTATTGAAATCGTAGAGAATGAACCAAGAGTTTCGGATGAACTTCCCGTTCAATCAGCAATCGGACAGGGAACCAACTCTTATACAACAGTCGGACTGGCCAGATATGTGAATACGGTTGCCAACCGCGGAACCTGCTATAATCTCAGTTTATTGGACAGAAGAACAGATTCAAAGGGTAATTTGTTAGAGGATTATACACCTCAGGTGAGAAACAAAGTTAATATTCAGGATTCAACTTGGAATGCAGTTCACAGTGGTATGCGTGGCGTGGTTGAAAATACCAATGCATTTAAAGATATCACACTTCCGGTTGCCGGCAAGACCGGTACGGCACAGGAGCAGACCAATCGTGCCAACCATGCGTTGTTCTTATGTTTTGCACCGTATGATGCACCTGAAATATCAGTGGCAACGCGTATTGCGTTTGGATACACATCAGCATATGCAGCTGAATTAACCAGAGATGTCATCAAGTATTATTTTGAACTTGAAGATGCCGAAGAATTGGTTAGTGGTGAGGCTTCCGAGATTGAGGGAACGATTATAGAGGATTAAAAAAGGGGATGTTTTAGTTGAAAAACACAGTTATGATTAAGAGCTTTCAGAATGGAATATCAGTCAAAATGGATCCGGATATTCCGTTTCAGGATTTGTATACTGAGGTTGCAAGAAAGTTCAGGGAATCTGAGAAGTTCTTTGGTGATGCAAAAGTGGTTATGTCATTTGAAGGAAGAGAATTGGACCAGGATGAAGAGATGTTATTGATTAATGCAATCACTGACAATTCCAAACTACAGATTTTATGTCTGATCGGAAATGATGAAGAGAAAAATCAATCATTTTTGAAGGCAAGAAATCAATTTATTAATGACACAGAGGATACGGACGGTCAATACTATAAAGGCACATTACGTGCCGGACAAGTACTGGAAACAGATGCAAGTATTATTATTCTCGGAGATGTTAATCCGGGCGCCAATGTAATTTCGGCAGGCAATATTATTGTACTCGGAACATTGTACGGACATGCCCATGCCGGCGCAAGGGGCAATATACAGACATTTATCGTTGCACTTGATATGCAGTCAAACAAACTTCGAATCGGAGATTGTGATACAATGTCAAACGTAAAGAACAGTAAATGGTTACGAACGAAAGCAGTACCAAAGATTGCATATGTCAGCCAAGGCGAAATATGCACTGATGCGATTACAAAAGAATTACTGAATGATTTGCCGCTTTAGACGGCTTCAATTCACTCAGGGGACAAATATTTCATGACATCTTATTGGAGGTAAACAAATGAGTGAAGTAATTGTCGTCACATCAGGAAAAGGCGGAGTCGGAAAAACCACGACAACCGCAAACGTAGGAGCCGGACTTGCAAGTCTCGGACAGAAAGTGGTACTGATTGATACGGACATCGGTCTTAGAAATCTAGATGTTGTCATGGGACTGGAGAATCGTATCGTCTATAATTTGGTTGATGTCATTGAAGGAAATTGCAGAATCAAACAGGCATTAATCAAGGACAAGCGTTATCAGGGGTTATACCTGATGCCATCTGCGCAGACAAGAGATAAAAATGCAGTATCGCCTGAACAAATGAGAAAACTGGTACAGGCACTTAAGGATAATTTTGATTTTATCATATTGGATTGTCCGGCAGGAATTGAACAGGGATTCAAAAATGCAATTGCCGGAGCTGACAGAGCCATTGTTGTTACAACACCGGAGGTTTCCGCAATCAGGGATGCCGATCGCATTGTCGGGCTGTTGGAAGCAAACGATATTCGTAAGATGGATTTGATTGTCAACAGACTCAGACCTGATATGATTAAGCGTGGTGATATGATGTCGGTAGAAGATGTTACAGACATTCTTGCCATTCCGTTAATCGGAGCAATTCCCGATGATGAAAGTGTTGTGATTGCAACCAATCAAGGGGAACCGTTAACAGGCTCCAATACAGCACCGGGAAGAATTTATTTAAATATTTGCAGACGCATATTAGGAGAAGATATCTCGCCTCTTGACATGGAGCATAATCGTTCTATTTGGAACCGTATGTTTTCATCGTTAAAGAAGAATTAGGAGGCGCAATATGGGAATTTTTCAGTTTTTCAAAAGAAAGAATTCAAGTAATATGGCAAAGGACAGATTAAAACTGTTGTTAATATCCGACAGAGTTGATTGTTCGACCGAAACAATCGAAATGATTAAAAATGATTTGATTAAGGTCATTTCAAAATACATAGAAATTGAACCGGAAGGAATGGATGTACAAATTAAACGTACAAAATCCGGTTCCAAAAACACAGGCGTTCCGGCTTTATACGCCAACATACCAATAAAGGATCTGAGGTATCATGTTTAAGAAATATGATTTTAGAAAATACGATTTTAAATTGATTTTGCTCATGCTCACCATATCAATAATAGGAATTATGATTATCGGAAGCGCGCAGCAAGAATCACAGATGAAACAGATATACGGATTGATTTTTGGAGTCGTATGTATGATTGTTGTCTCGTTGATTGACTATCATTTAATACTAAAGTTTTATTGGCTGTGGTATGTTGTTGCAATTGCATTATTGGTTATGGTTCATTTTTGGGGCGTAACCGTTAATAATGCGACAAGATGGATTGATATCGGATTTCGATTTCAGCCATCAGAGGTCGTCAAAATCATATTGATTTTATTTTACGCACAGTTTATCACGAAACATATAGATACCGTAAATACATTTAGGGTTATTTTGGTTATGATTGTGTTGTTGCTTCCGCCGATTTATTTTATTGAAGCACAGCCTGATTTATCAACCACCATTATGATTTGTGTTCTCTTTTGTGTTGCAGCTTTTGTTGGAGGTATCTCATATAAACTGGTAGGGGCATTGCTTGCGATTGCGATACCGTCGGTTATCATATTTATGAATATTGTGATGAGACCGAATCAGACGTTAATTAATCCATATCAGCAGGAAAGAATTCTGGCATGGCTCTATCCGGATCGCTATCCTGATATTGCCTATCAACAGGTGAATTCGATTATAGCAATCGGTTCAGGTCAGTTGTCCGGCAAAGGACTTGCCAACAATGTGGTTGGTTCGGTAAAAAACGGTAACTTCATAGCGGAACCGCAGACGGACTTTATCTTTGCGATTGTAGGAGAAGAACTTGGATTTATCGGATGTTGTGCTATTATTATTTTACTTGTTTTGATTGCTCTTGATTGTATCTTTGTTGCCCGCAAGGCAGGAGATGAAGCCGGAGAGATTATTGCGGCAGGCATGGGTTCACTCATTGCATTTCAAAGCTTTATCAATATGGGAGTTACAACGGGACTACTGCCGAATACAGGAATTCCGCTGCCATTTGTCAGCTATGGTCTGACATCATTAGTAAGTCTATATATAGGTATGGGATTTGTGCTGAATGTTCGATTACAGTCAGATTCCCAAATGAATGTTAAAAGAGGAGAGGTATTCAGATGAAAATTGGTTTAATTGCTCACGATTCAAAGAAAAAGCTGATGCAGAATTTTTGTATTGCGTATCGGGGGATACTCAGCAAAAACGATTTGTATGCAACAGGGACAACAGGAAGACTTATTGAGGAGGTTACCAATCTGTCAGTGCATAAGTATCTGGCAGGACATCTTGGCGGCGAACAGCAGTTAGGAGCGCAGATTGAGCACAATCAGATAGACTTAGTGATATTCCTGCGTGATCCGCTGACACCGAAGTCGCATGAACCGGATGTCAATAACGTTGTGAAACTATGCGACGTACATAATATTCCGCTTGCAACAAATCTTGCATCTGCGGAGTTATTGATTAAATCATTGGACAGAGGAGATATGGAGTGGCGTGAGATGTATAAATAAAGCATGTGTCGCGGCATTATCATGTGTCATCTTTTTGACAGGCTGTGCAAGCAGCAAATTTGATATGCCGTACGATATCAACACGACCATTAGTGCATATAGTTTTGATACAAGTGATGCAAACAGGACAGCAGATTCATTTGCGTCTGATTTGTGTGTGGTAAGTGATGATGTGTCAGAGGGTACTGACGTTGATATGTCTAAGACAACAGCTGCAGTATTGTTTGATACGGCACGTCTTGATACGATTTATGCAAAGAACGCGCATAAAACTTTATATCCGGCCAGTATGACAAAGGTATTGACTGCACTCATTGCAATGAAATCCGGACAGATGGATGACATTCTGACCGCTTCACAAAATGTTTTGATTACAGAATCAGGGGCGCAGTTGTGTGGCTTTAAACCCGGTGATACCATGACACTTGACCAGGCATTGCACGGATTGTTGATGTATTCCGGTAATGATGCAGGCGTTGTGATTGCGGAGCATATATCAGGAAGCGTGGAAGACTTTGCGTTATTGATGAATGAAGAAGCCAAGAAACTTGGGGCAACGAATTCAAACTTTGTCAATCCACATGGACTGACTGATGACAAACATTATACAACAGCTTATGACATGTATCTGATTTTTAATGAAGCAATGAAATATGAAAAATTCAAAGAAATCATTCATATGTCAAATTATACATCCACCTATCATGACAGTGAAGGAAATGAGAAGGAAATGGAGTTTTCAACAACAAATCTGTTCTTAACCGGAACGGCTTATACACCGGATAACGTAACCGTTATCGGAGGAAAGACAGGTACCACAAATGCAGCCGGTGCATGCCTTGTACTGTTGTCACAAAATAATGCCGGAGAGCCCTTTATTTCGGTCGTAATGCAGGCTGAAGACAGAGACACACTTTATGTAGAAATGTCGAATTTATTGCAGGAAATCAATTGAGTATTTTGGGTAATTAGTGGTTGTTTTTTAGAGGTAAATGAACTATAATTAATTCATGAGTAAAACCAAAGGAGGAGATAACAATGATACAGTTAATCGTTGGCGAAAAGGGTAAGGGGAAGACGAAACATTTACTTGAGAAGGTGAATGGAGCGGTGAAGACCGCAACCGGTAATATTGTATATCTGGACAAGAATGCAAAGCATATGTACGAACTTAAGAATAAGATTAGGTTGATTAACGCATCAGAATTTCCCATTACGAACACAGACGAATTTACAGGGTTTATTTGTGGCATCGTCTCACAGGATCACGACCTGGAACAAATGTATCTGGACAGTTTTATGGATGTTGCTTTTATACAGGACAGAAATGTAACTCCCGTTATTTTGAAGTTAGAACAAATCGGCAAACAATTCTCCGTTGATTTTATTATCAGTATATCAGTAGATGAATCAGAACTATCCGATGACTTGAAATCAAAAGTAATTGTTTCTTTATAAAATATATGAATGAAAAGCCTCGGAAGTTTTGACTGCCGGGGCTTTAATGAAATGGAAATATGGCAAACAGACAAAGTGCAAAGGTAACCAAATACAGACGACCAATCAATCTGAATATAGGATTGATTATTTTTGCGATTATTTTTATCTATATGATTGCAAGTGTTGTAATCTATCTGCGTAGTGAGCAGGTGACTCCATACGAAGTTAAAATAGGTTCACTTGCGGTTAATAATACTTATATGGCTGTTGCTTTACGGGAAGAAACAGTGGTACAAGCCGATACCTCCGGCTATGTGAATTACTATGCCAGAGAAAATGAAAAGGTTGCAACAGGTTCCATGATTTATACCATTGATGCAACCGGAAAACTGGCAGATATGTTGGTTGGTGCAGATAGTGAAGAAAGTTCATTGACTGACGAGGATTTATCGGAATTGAAGACTTCCATTGCTGATTTTTCTACGTCATTTAAGGAGACGGATTATTCGGATACATACCGATTTAAGTATGACATTGAAGGTACGGTGCTAAAACTGGCCAATTATAAAGTGCTGTCCAGTTTGGATACCTTAAATCAGGCTAATTTATCTGACTCGGTTCAGTTTGGCTATGCACCTGAATCAGGCGTGCTTGTATATTCAACAGACGGATATGAAGGTCTTGGTATTGATGATTTGAATGAAGAGTTGATGAACCCTGAGAATTACACAAAGCACCAATTTCACAGTAATGACTTGATTGGTGAGGGCGATAATACCTATAAATTAATTACCGGAGAAAACTGGTCACTTGTTACAATTATTGATGAAGAACGTGCTGCTTCGTTGGCAGAAGAAAGTTTTGTTAAAGTAAAATTCTTAAAGAACGGTTATGAGTCCTTTGGTGCTGTATCGATTATCAGGCAGGATGCAGTGATTTATCTGAAATTAGATTTCACCAATTCCATGATTACCTATGCTACTGACCGCATGCTCGAAATTGAGTTGATAACCGATGAGGACGAAGGCTTAAAGATACCGAATTCAGCTATTGTGGAAAGAGAATTCTATTTGATTCCAAAAGATTATTTGACACGTGGCGGCAATAGCGGAAACGAAGGATTTATACGAGAGACATATCTGGAGGACGGCACAGCGTCAACTGAATTTGTGGAGGCAACTCTTTATAATGCAACTGAAGATGAGTATTATGTGGATACTTCAATCTTTGAAATTGGTGACTATATTGTGAAACCTGAATCTACCGATAAATATGCAATCAGCAAGAAAGCAACATTAATCGGCGTTTATAATATTAATAAGGGGTATGCGGATTTCAAACAGATTACGATCCTGAATCAAAATGAAGAGTATGCAATCATTAAATCAAATACCCAGTATGGATTGAGTGTGTATGATTTGATTGCACTGGACGGCAACAGCGTTGATGAAGATGATTTTATTTATTAGGAGTGATTAATATCATGTTAAAAGAAAACCTAAAGGAAGTTCAATATAACATTGAAGAAACCTGTAGAGCGAGTGGGATTGACAGTAAGAAAGTTACTTTGATTGCCGTCAGCAAGACAAAGCCTGTAGAAATGTTAGAAGAGATATATAACGAAGGAATACGCGATTTCGGTGAAAATAAAGTGCAGGAATTGGTGGATAAATATGAATGTATGCCAAAAGACATCCGTTGGCATCTGATTGGACATCTACAGACTAATAAAGTGAAATATATTGTCGATAAAGTATATATGATAC
>DATESB010000039.1:0-17391 GCA_035271065.1 Lachnospiraceae bacterium
TAAAGTACTGCAAAATGACCAAACCAAGCACTTGCAAGAAGCAATCAACCGTCTTCCTTTCAGCGAACAGCAAGTCATTGTCATGAAGTTTTACAATGAAATGAAACTTGAAGACATTGCAGATGCGATGCAATGCAGCCGCAGTTCCGTGAAACGATATCTCATCAATGCCAAAAAGAATTTGCAGAAATTTTTACAAGCAGAACATTTATCAGTAAAGGAGGCAAACTCATGAAATCCCGTAAATATGATATGGATTTGGAAACAGCAAATCAAACGCTGCAAAATGTGTTTGCCGCATGTAACCAAAAACCGAATACCATTCCTTTTGAAAAAATAATTCTTAGAAAAAAGGCTAAAACAGCATTTGTAATCGGATGCAAATATGTCAGCCTTCTCTTCCTTATTTTAGTATTGCTCTCACCGCTTTGTTTCTATAGTAATGACTTTCAAGTCTATGATGATAGTGGTATCTCAAAACCAATTATCGTGGAAGCCCATTACTTTGAGAATGATTGCTTTACTATAAAGTTCAAGGGTGATAATATAAATTATAATGAAATTTCTGTTGTAGATGAAAATGGAACAATCAGTTTGCCGGATGAAATCATACCTACGGAAAGTACCATACGCATTTATCGGCCGAACGGTACTCTCAATATCTATGTTCCGGACTATAACGGAAATTCATTGCATGCCGTACTTTCTATTAACGAGGATGACTGATACTTATGATAAAACCTATTTCAAAGAAATTGTTTGGCGCAAGCCTAATGATTATGCTCGTTCTGTCTTTGACCGCTTGTTCAGACGGTCTTTCGACAGAGCCGAACTCTTCTTTGCATGCACAAAAAGATACGGTTGAATCATTTCCGGAAGAAGCCAAAGACATCCCACCGGAAGAAGTCCCTTCTACAGCCCAATCAAAAAATAGTACGCCAACAAGAGACAATTCTTCATCAGTACGGATTCCCCGTTCTGACGGAATCGTTTCTTACAGCAATCCGACTGAGACAGCTGTCATAGATGCTTCCCATGCAGAAGATGGTTATGTCATGGTTTCTTATTCAGGTGACAACCCAAAAGTTAAACTGCAGATTACGGGTAGCAACCAGATTACCTATTCTTATGATTTGCATGGCGATGGATTCGAAACCTTTCCGTTGACTTCAGAAAGCGGTTCATATACCGTTGCAGTTTATGAAAGCCTGCCGTCCGGACGTTACTCTTTGGCGCTTTCGGAACAAATTGACGTAACCATTCAGGATGAATTCGGACCCTATTTATATCCCAATCAATATGTGGATTTTGATGCATCAACAAAAGCTGTTACACTTGCTTCTGATATCGTTTCGGATTCTTCAAGTGACTTGGATGCTGTTGCCGATATCTACAATTATGTGATACAAAATATTGACTATGATTATGATAAAGCAAACACAGTTCAAAGTGGATATCTTCCTATTATAGATGAGACACTATCTTCAAAAAAGGGAATCTGCTTTGACTATGCATCGTTAATGGCCGCCATGCTTCGTTCTCAAAACATTCCGACTCGTCTGGAAATCGGATATGCAAGTGACAGTTACCATGCATGGATCAGCACCTATATCACTGATATTGGTTGGATTAACGGTATTATAGAATTTGACGGCAAGGACTGGACTCTGATGGATCCTACATTTGCCGCAAGCAGCTCCGAAAAAGCACTCAAGAAATTTATCGGTGACGGTAGTAACTACCTAACCGAATACGTATATTGAAAGAACAGAATTGAGGGAGGAATAATTTTATGCCAAAAATGTTGACCAACAGAGAACTATCATCTTTCTGTGACCAGATTGCCATGATACTAAATGCAGGCATTTCCCCTGTTGAGGGTATTTCCATTATGCTGGAGGATACAACTACAACAGAGGGGCGTGAGATACTCGGCAAGATTGCAAAGCAAGTTGATGCCGGACAGAGTTTTCATACCAGTATATCAGCTGCCGGTGTCTTTCCGAAATATGCACTGGATATGATTGAAATCGGCGAGCATTCCGGTCGCCTTGAAGAAGTAATGCGTTCTCTGTCAACCTACTATGAACGTGAGGAAAATATTGCTGAGAATATTAAGAGTGCTGTCACCTATCCATTTGTCATTATCGGTATGATGATGGTGGTCATTCTTGTACTGATAATAAAAGTTCTGCCTGTATTTAATCAGGTCTTTATTCAGCTTGGTACCCAAATGACCGGCTTTTCCAAAACATTGCTCAATCTTGGTACCACCATCAGCAATTATGCTTTGGTTTTCATAATTATCATTGCCATGTTGGTGTTACTTTATTTCTTCATGGCAAAGACACCTGCCGGGCAGAAGCTATGGGGTATCTTCTGTGCGAAATCCATTTTCACACGTCCCATCTATGATAAAATTGCTTCCGGACGTTTTGCAAGTGGTATGGCATTGACAATGAGCAGTGGACTTGATACAGATCAAAGCCTTGAAATGGTAAGTCGTCTGGTTGACAACTCAGTCATGGAACAAAAGGTCAATGACTGCCGTGCTCAAATTGCCGAGGGATTGGGATTTGCAGAGGCACTGGTCAAGACCGGCATTTTCTCCAGCATGTATTCACGTATGATTTCCATCGGATACAAAACCGGTTCTGTTGAAACAGTCATGGCAAAGATTGCTTCCGGCTATGAAGAAGAAGTGGATACCAGAATGAGTCATTTAATCTCAGTACTGGAACCTACTTTGGTTATTATCCTGTCTGTTATTGTATGTATGATTTTATTATCTGTCATGTTACCGCTTATGGCTGTCATCGGCGGAATGTAGAGGAGCACACATGAATCGTTTCGAGAGACCGAATCTCAAAAAAAGAATACTGGATTCCGTCAGTCTGCCCATTATCATTTTCATTGTAGTGTTGGGCGTATTTATGTATGGCATTTCTTCTATTTCCAATACTGCTGCCGGAGAAGAAAAAAGCAATCTCGAGCAAGCTCTGCAAAATGATATCGTACATTGCTATGCGGTAGAGGGAATTTATCCTCCTACACTGGTTTATCTGGAAGAACATTATGGACTTACTTATGATAAAGAAAAGTTTTTAGTTGATTATCAGGTCATCGGTTCCAATCTGATGCCCAATGTCAC
This sequence comes from Lachnospiraceae bacterium, assembly GCA_035271065.1. Taxonomy (GTDB): domain Bacteria; phylum Bacillota; class Clostridia; order Lachnospirales; family Lachnospiraceae; genus JAAYYM01. Next base: position 3,152 of record DATESB010000039.1, read on the forward strand.
TGTGATTGAAAGGACTCCTCTATGAATATCAAACGCTCAGGAAAACATACTGTAGATATTTTATTCATATTGGCTTTGTTTGGTGCCTTTATTGTATCTGCACTGCTTATTGTTGTGCTTGGCGCGCGCGTTTATCAGAATACCGTTGACCATGCCGCGCATAGTTTCACATCCCGAACGTCACTTGCCTATGTGACGGAAAAGATACGACAGCATGATGAAGAGGGTGCAGTATCAATTGCCGAAGTAGAAGGTCAGTCTGTTCTGCGTCTGTCGCAAAAATATGGAGATACTTCCTATTATACATATCTTTATGATTATGACGGATACTTAAAAGAATTGACCGTTGAAGATTTCTATCAGCCGGCACTCAGTCAAGGACAGGATATTATTCCGATTAACGAACTGAAAATGAACAAGGTCAATGATTCCTTATACTCGTTCAAGATTACAGACACAGACGACAATGTCATCTCCTTCTTTGTCTCGATCTACAGTGAGAATCAGGAGGTGAGTGCGCTATGAATACAGTAAACCGCAATAAGTCCAAGTCCTCTCTCTTTTTGATGGAAATGATTGTGACAATCTTGTTTTTCTCGATTGCCAGTGCCATCTGTGTCAGACTTTTTGCAGAATCACATATCTTAAGCAAACAGGCAGATGAACTGAACATGGCAGTCGCTGTATCGCAGAGTTTTGTTGAGGTTGTGCGAGGTACCGATGGTTCTATGGATGCACTCTTAGAACAATTTCCAAATGCAGAACGTATTAATAACGATGTCTTGGAACAATATTATGATACCGATTATAACGAATGTACCATAGAAGAAGCCTGTTATGTAGCAGAGATTACTCTGTCAAATACAGGTGCCTTCCAAGTAATCGATACACGATTTATCAATTTAGAAACCAAAGAACTGGTATATGAACTTTCAGCAACGAAATACATCAATACACCACAAGGGTAGGAAATGCCATGACAGAAAAGAAACGTGGGAAGGGTGTTCACATCGGAACTTCCTCCATATTGGTCATCTTTATATTACTTTCACTTGTAACCTTTGCTGCTCTCTCTTATCTGAGCGCAAGAGCAGACTATTTATTGAGCCTGAAAATGGCTGAACGCACAACTGATTATTATGATGCTGACTCCAAATCAACTTACTATCTTGCCAATGTTGAAGGTATCCTGTCGAAACAGTACAGTCTTTACGACAATGCAGAAGATTATGAGACAGCACTGAATGATATGTTTTCCGACAATGATGCGTTTACCATCGACACAACCGTATCTCCTGCTATGATTAGCTATACCATGGCAATTTCAGATACACAGAATCTCTATGTTGAACTAGCTGTCAATTACCCTGACAGTGAGGACGCAGCACTTTACCATATCAAAACATGGCGTACCTTCTCTACCGTAGACTGGCAGCCGGATAACACGCTGCATCTAAACAGCCCTGTCCTAGAGGAGTAATCACAGGAGGATTAAAATGGAAATCAGAGAAACACTCGCTCAAATTACAAATGCAGGTGCATCCGACATCTTTATTGTTGCAGGTCTGCCACTTACCTTTAAGTTGCACGGCAAGATGCATACCTATGACGCGCAGAAACTGACACCACAGATGACATCTGAATTTATCACCAATATCTATCTGCTGGCAGAAGGTCGTGATATGGATCATTTCTATCAGTCCGGTGATGATGACTTTTCATTTGCCATCCCGGGAGTTGCAAGATACCGTGCCAATACTTTCAAACAGCGAGGTTCTCTGTCTGCCGTGATTCGTGTCATTACCTTTACCGTTCCGAATCCTATTGACATCGGTATTCCGAATAACATCATTGAACTGGTCAATCGGCAAAAAGGATTGGTACTCATTACCGGCCCCGCAGGCAGTGGTAAATCTACTACACTGGCATGTATGATTGATGCCATCAATTCAAGCAGAGAAGCTCATATCATTACATTAGAGGATCCTCTTGAATATCTGCATATGCATAAAATGAGCATTGTCAGTCAGCGTGAAGTGAATACCGATACCGACAGTTATCTAACCGCTTTGCGTGCATCGTTGCGGCAAAGTCCGGATGTCATCCTTTTGGGAGAAATGCGTGATTATGAAACGATGAATGTTGCCATGACTGCAGCAGAGACCGGGCATCTCATCCTCTCAACGCTGCATACAATCGGTGCCGCCAATACCATTGACCGTATCATAGATGCATTTCCGCCTAATCAACAACACCAGATTTCTATCCAGCTTTCGATGGTTCTGCAAGCCGTTGTGTCACAACAACTTGTACCAACTGAGGACGGGCGCATGGTTCCTGCATTTGAAATTATGACCATTACACCGGCCATTCGAAATATGATACGAGAATCCAAAATCCATCAGATAGACGGTATGATTTATTCTTCCTCAGCAGACAGTAATATGCTTGCAATGGATACCAGTCTTCTCAAGCTCTATCAAGACGGAACCATAACAGAAAAAACAGCACTGACTTATGCAACCAATGCTGATTTATTACAAAAAAAGCTCCGTGGTTAAATACCACGGAGTTCTTTTTTTATTCTTATTCTTCTACTGTTACAAACTCTTCTGCTTCAAGTTCTACGTCCATATCGATGTCTTCATCAACCTCTAATTCCATATCCTCAGGCAGTTCTTCGATTTCTTCCGGAGCAAATAATTCTTCGCCGGTATCAATCTGTACGTTACGATAACGCTTCATACCTGTACCTGCAGGAATTAACTTACCGATGATAACATTTTCTTTCAGACCAATCAACGGATCTGATTTGCCCTTGATTGCTGCTTCTGTCAGTACCTTCGTTGTTTCCTGGAAAGATGCTGCTGACAAGAAGGAATTTGTTGCAAGAGATGCTTTTGTGATACCAAGCATTACCTGCTTGCCGTCTGCCGGCTCTTTGCCTTCTGCAATCAGTGCTTCATTCATATCTTCATAATCAAGGATGTCTACCAATGTACCCGGCAGGAATTCTGCATCACCGTTGTTCTCGATGCGTACCTTCTTAAGCATCTGGCGCACGATTACTTCGATATGCTTGTCGTTGATTTCAACACCCTGCAAACGGTATACTCTCTGTACCTCACGAATCATATAATCCTGAACCGCTCTGACACCTTTGATTTTCAGAATATCATGTGGATTAATACTACCGTCAGTCAGTTCATCACCGGCTTCAAGTACCTGTCCGTCCGTAATCTTTGTTCTGGAACCGTAAGGAATCAGATAAGTCTTGCTTTCGCCTGTTTCATCATTTGTTACAACGACTTCACGCTTTTTCTTTGTATCCTTAACAGTTGCAACACCTGCAAACTCTGAAATAATTGCAAGTCCCTTTGGCTTTCTTGCTTCGAAAAGTTCCTCAACACGCGGAAGACCCTGTGTGATATCATCACCGGCAACACCACCTGTATGGAATGTACGCATGGTAAGCTGTGTACCCGGCTCACCGATTGACTGTGCAGCAATAATTCCGACTGCTTCACCAACCTGTACTGCTTCACCGGTTGCCATATTGGCACCATAGCACTTAGCACATACACCAACATGAGACTTACAAGTAAGAACTGTACGAATCTTTACTTTCTCAATTGGATTACCGTCTGCATCCACACCAACTGTCATTAACTTCTGTACACGACGCGGTGTAATCATATGGTTTGCCTTTACAATCAGATTTCCGTCCTTATCATAAAGGTCTTCACATGAATATCTGCCTGAAATTCTATCTGATAACTTCTCAATTTCTTCTTTTCCGTCTGTGAATGCTTTCACATACATACCCGGAATTTCTTTGCCTTCACAACAATCCTTCTCACAGATAATCAATTCCTGTGATACGTCAACCAAACGTCTGGTCAAGTATCCTGAATCGGCTGTACGAAGCGCTGTATCTGACAAACCTTTACGAGCACCATGCGCTGACATGAAGTACTCAAGTACATCAAGACCTTCACGGAAGTTTGACTTAATCGGCAACTCGATTGTTCTACCGGTTGTATCTGCCATCAAACCACGCATACCTGCAAGCTGTTTAATCTGCTGGTTACTACCACGGGCACCTGAATCTGCCATCATAAAGATGTTATTATACTTATCCAAGCCATCCAACAGTACCTTGGTCAATTCCTTATCTGTTTCATTCCATGTCTCAACCACTGCACGATAACGCTCTTCTTCTGTAATCAAACCACGTCTGAAACTCTGTGCAATCTTATCAACTGTTCCCTGTGCCTTATCAAGCATTTCCTGCTTCTTGCCCGGCACTGTCATATCGGAAATAGATACGGTCATTGCTGCCTTTGTGGAATACTTGTAACCCATGGACTTAATATCATCCAGAACTTCTGCAGTCTTGGTTGCACCGTGTGTATTGATGACATTTTCAAGAATCTGCTTCAATTCTTTTTTACCTACATGGAAGTCAACTTCCAGTTTCAAAAAGTTCTCAGGAATGCTTCTGTCTACGAAGCCTAAATCCTGTGATAAAATCTCATTAAAGATAAATCTTCCGAGCGTTGATTCTACATTACCGGTAATGACTTCTCCGGCTGCATTCTTCTTACTCATTCTGACGCTAATTCTTGTATGCAGTGTAAGTGCACCGTTCTCGTATGCAAGAATTGCTTCATTGACATCCTTAAAGAACTTGCCTTCGCCGAGTGAACCCGGTCTCTCCTGTGTCAGATAATAGATACCAAGTACCATATCCTGTGAAGGAACGGCAACAGGAGCACCGTCTGACGGTTTCAGAAGGTTATTCGGTGAGAGCAATAAGAATCTACACTCAGCCTGTGCTTCCACTGAAAGAGGAAGATGCACAGCCATCTGGTCACCATCGAAATCGGCATTGTATGCAGTACATACAAGCGGATGCAGCTTAATAGCTTTACCTTCTACCAAAATCGGCTCAAATGCCTGAATACCAAGTCTATGCAGAGTAGGAGCACGGTTTAACATAACCGGATGTTCTTTGATAACATCCCCAAGCACATCCCATACCTCAGGACGAAGTCTCTCGACCATCTTCTTTGCATTTTTAATGTTATGTGAGGTTCCGTTTGCTACCAACTCTTTCATAACGAAAGGTTTGAACAACTCAATTGCCATTTCTTTCGGAAGACCACACTGATAGATCTTCAGTTCAGGTCCTACAACGATAACGGAACGTCCTGAATAGTCAACACGTTTTCCGAGCAGGTTCTGACGGAAACGTCCTGATTTACCCTTCAACATATCTGAAAGGGACTTCAGTGCACGGTTACCCGGTCCTGTTACAGGACGACCTCTACGACCATTGTCAATCAAAGCATCAACTGCTTCCTGCAGCATTCTCTTCTCATTTCTGACAATAATATCAGGAGCACCAAGCTCTAACAATCTCTTCAGACGATTGTTTCTATTGATAATTCTTCTGTATAGATCATTTAAATCTGATGTTGCAAAACGTCCACCGTCCAACTGTACCATAGGACGTAAATCTGGCGGAATAACAGGGATGACATCCATTATCATCCATTCCGGCTGATTGCCTGAACCTCTGAATGCTTCAACAACTTCAAGTCTCTTGATAATCTTGGCACGCTTCTGACCGGTTGCTTCTTTGAGTGCAGCCTTTAATTCAACTGATTCACCCTCCAAGTCAATTGCCTGCAATAATTCCTTGATTGCCTCTGCGCCCATTCCGACACGGAACTTATTGCCCCATGTTTCGCGGCTGTCCTGATATTCCTTTTCCGTCAATACCTGCTTGTACTTTAACTCAGTAGCATCTGCAGGATCAAGGACGATATAGTTTGCAAAATAGAGAACCTTTTCAAGTGTCCTCGGTGATAAATCAAGAATTAATCCCATTCTGCTGGGGATACCCTTGAAGTACCAGATATGTGATACCGGTGCGGCAAGTTCAATATGGCCCATACGCTCTCTACGAACGTTTGCCTTTGTTACCTCAACACCACAACGGTCACAGACTACACCTTTATAACGTATCTTTTTGTACTTACCACAATGACATTCCCAGTCCTTGCTTGGTCCAAAAATCTTTTCACAGAACAAGCCCTCTTTCTCCGGCTTTAAAGTTCTGTAGTTAATTGTTTCGGGTTTTTTAACTTCTCCCCTACTCCATTCTCTTATCTTTTCAGGTGAAGCAAGACCAATCTTAATCTCATCAAAAGTCATCGGTTGATATGCTTCTTTATTTAACTCTGGCATGTATGGCACTCCTTCCATTGAATTATTCAACATCTTCTACGAATTCTTCCAAATCTTCTTCGATATCAAATTCTTCCTCTTCCTCAATATCGACCAGCTCTTCATTTTCATCAAATTCCTTTGTCGTAAAGCCTCTGTTTGCAAAAGATTCGTTATCGTCATACTGTCTGGAGTCGCCTTCGATGACAGCACGTAAATCTGTTTCACCCATATCGATTGTTTCCATGATTTCAACTTCTGTCTGGTCATCACGGAGTACTCTTACATCAAGTCCGAGTGATTGTAATTCCTTCAGTAATACCTTAAAGGATTCCGGAATACCCGGTTCAGGGATATTGTCACCCTTGATAATTGCTTCGTAGGTCTTCACACGGCCGATGACATCATCAGACTTCACGGTCAGGATTTCCTGCAAGGTGTAAGCAGCACCATAAGCCTCAAGTGCCCAAACTTCCATCTCACCGAAACGCTGTCCACCAAACTGTGCCTTACCACCTAACGGCTGCTGTGTTACCAAAGAGTACGGGCCTGTTGAACGAGCATGAATCTTATCGTCAACAAGGTGATGCAGTTTCAGGTAATGCATATGGCCAATCGTAACCGGGCTGTCAAAATACTCGCCGCTTCTACCGTCACGAAGTCTTACCTTACCGTCTCTGTTAATCGGAACACCTTTCCATACTTCTCTATGATCTCTGTTCTCAGATAAGAAATTGAAAACTTCCGGGAGCAGTTCTTTCTTATGTTTCTTCTCGAATTCATCCCATTCAAGATTAACGTAATCATTTGCTAAATCCAAAGTGTCCATGATATCATTCTCGTTTGCACCGTCAAATACCGGTGTTGCGATGTTGAAACCAAGTGCCTTAGCAGCAAATGATAAATGAATTTCCAGTACCTGTCCGATATTCATACGAGAAGGTACACCAAGTGGGTTCAAAACGATATCCACAGGACGTCCGTTCGGCAGATATGGCATATCTTCTACCGGAAGCACGCGGGATACAACACCCTTATTACCATGACGACCAGCCATCTTATCACCAACAGAAATCTTTCTCTTCTGTGCGATGTAAATACGAACTGCCTGATTAACGCCCGGTGATAACTCATCACCATTTTCACGTGTAAATATCTTTGCATCTACAACAATACCATATTCTCCGTGAGGAACCTTTAAGGAAGTATCTCTTACTTCTCTTGCCTTCTCACCAAAGATGGCACGTAACAATCTTTCTTCAGCAGTCAGTTCTGTTTCTCCCTTAGGAGTTACCTTACCAACCAGAATATCTCCTGCGCGAACCTCTGCACCGATACGAATAATACCTCTTTCATCAAGGTCTTTCAATGCATCTTCGCCGACGCCCGGTACATCCCTTGTAATTTCTTCAGGTCCGAGCTTTGTATCTCTGGCTTCTGCTTCATATTCTTCAATGTGTACAGATGTATAAACGTCTTCCTGTACCAATCTTTCACTTAACAGTACAGCATCCTCGTAGTTATAGCCTTCCCATGTCATGAAAGCAATCAAAGGATTCTTACCAAGCGCAATCTCACCATTTGCAGTAGACGGACCGTCAGCGATAACCTGACCTGCTTCTACATGCTCACCCTTTGTAACAATAGGCTTCTGGTTATAGCAGTTGCTCTGGTTACTTCTTGAGAACTTCTGTAAATGATATACTTCTTTTGTCTTATCATCATAAGTAATATGAATTTCGTTTGAAACAGCGCGATCAATTGTACCTGCCTTCTTAGCAACCACACATACGCCTGAATCGACTGCTGCTTTCGGTTCCATACCTGTTCCTACAACCGGTGCTTCTGTCACCAAAAGAGGAACTGCCTGACGCTGCATGTTGGAACCCATGAGGGCACGGTTAGCATCATCATTTTCCAGGAAAGGAATGAGTGCTGTTGCCACAGAGAACACCATCTTCGGTGATACATCCATGAAATCAAACTCTGCCTTCTCATACTCCTGTGTCTCTTCTCTGTAACGGCCGGCTACCATGTTTCTGACAAAATGGCCTTTTTCATCCAATGCCTCATTAGCCTGCGCTACATAATAATTATCTTCTTCATCCGCTGTCATATAAACAACTTCTTCGGTAACAACCGGATTCTCCGGGTTCGAATGATCAATCTTTCTGTATGGTGCTTCAATAAATCCATATTCATCAATTCTTGCATAAGTAGCCAGTGAGTTAATCAGACCGATGTTAGGACCTTCAGGTGTCTCAATCGGGCACATTCTGCCGTAATGAGAATAGTGAACGTCACGAACCTCAAATCCGGCTCTGTCTCTTGACAAACCACCGGGACCAAGTGCTGATAAACGTCTCTTATGTGTTAACTCGCCGAGCGGGTTATTCTGATCCATAAACTGTGACAACTGTGATGAACCAAAGAATTCCTTCACTGCTGCTGTTACAGGCTTAATATTAATCAATGACTGCGGTGAAATACCTTCGAGATCCTGTGTTGTCATTCTCTCGCGAACCACTCTCTCTAATCTGGAAAGACCGATTCTGTACTGGTTCTGTAATAATTCTCCGACAGCTCTAATTCTTCTGTTACCCAAATGGTCAATATCGTCATCCTTGCCGATGCCGTATTCCAAATGAATATTATAGTTAATGGAAGCCAAAATATCTTCCTTTGTGATATGCTTCGGTATCAATTCAGAAACATTTTTGCTGATAGCATCTAATAACGCTTTCTTATCACTGCCGAATTCCTCTAACAATGGAGCAAGTGCAGGATAATAAACCAATTCCGTAATTCCGAGTTCTCTCGGCTTGCAATCTACGAAATTCGTCAAATCTACCATCATATTGGAAAGAACCTTAACGTTACGTTCTTCCGTCTGAATCAAAACGCTGGGAACTGCCGCATTCTGAATCTTATCTGCAAGTTCAGCATCTACAACTGTGCCTGCTTTTGCCAGGATCTCTCCTGTCAATGTATCAATGACATCCTCAGCAAGTGTATGATGTCTGAGTCTGTTTCTGAATGCTAACTTTTTATTGAATTTATATCTTCCCACTTTGGCAAGATCATATCTTCTCGGATCAAAGAACATGCTGGTAATTAAACTCTCTGCACTCTCTACTGTCAGAGGCTCACCGGGACGAATCTTCTTATATAATTCCAAGAGACCTTCCTGATAGTTCTCTGCTGTATCCTTTGCAAAAGATGCCAACAATTTAGGCTCATCACCAAACAAATCAATGATTTCCTGATTACTTCCTATTCCAAGTGCTCTAATCAAAACCGTAACGGGTACTTTTCTTGTTCTGTCAACACGCACATAAAAAACATCATTGGAATCTGTCTCGTATTCCAACCACGCTCCTCTATTCGGGATAACAGTCGATGAAAACAATCTTTTACCGAATTTATCATGGCTGATTGCATAATAGATGCCCGGTGAACGAACCAACTGGCTTACGATTACACGCTCCGCACCGTTGATTACAAATGTTCCTGTCTCAGTCATTAACGGAAGGTCACCCATAAATATTTCATGTTCATTAATCTCGTCGGTCTCTTTATTGTAGAGTCTAACCCTTACTTTTAAGGGAGCTGCATAGGTTGCATCTCTTTCCTTACACTCTTCAATAGAATACTTTACGTCATCCTCACACAAAACAAAATCGACGAATTCGAGACTTAAATGTCCACTGTAATCCGCGATTGGAGAGATGTCTGCAAAGACTTCTTTCAGACCTTCGTCCAGGAACCAATGATAAGAGTCCTTCTGTACTTCGATGAGATTAGGCATTTCCAAAACCTCTTTTTGTCTCGAATAACTCATACGTGTACTCTTACCGACTGTGACCGGACGTATTCTGTTCTTTTCCATTGACGTTTCACCCCGTTCTTTAATGATAAATGCGCACATGTCACCACAATAGTGCATTATCCATGATATCACAAACCCTTATATAGAGTCAATATAAAAATTAAAAACTTTTCCTGCCTATTAACAAGCCGAAAACCCCGAGTGTTTTATAACACCCGAGGTTTTAACTTTGCTTTGAAATTGTATCTGATTATTTAAGAGTAACCTTAGCGCCTTCTGCTTCAAGTTTAGCCTTGATATCTTCTGACTCTTCTTTAGATGCTGCTTCTTTAACTGTCTTAGGAGCTGCGTCTACTAAGTCTTTTGCTTCCTTCAAGCCAAGTCCTGTTACTTCACGAACAACCTTGATAACCTTAACTTTGTTAGGACCTACATCTGTAAGTTCTACGTCGAACTCTGTCTTCTCTTCGCCTGCTGCTGCGCCTTCGCCAGCACCTGCTGCTGCAACTACTACGCCTGCTGCTGCGGATACACCGAATTCTTCTTCACATGCCTTTACAAGCTCATTTAATTCTAAAACTGATAACTCTTTGATTGCATCAAGAATGTCTGCTGTTGTTAATTTTGCCATTTTATTTTACCTCCATTGGTTTTGTTTGTTTTTGTTTGTATGTTACTCTGCTTCTGTTGCAGGTGCTTCTTCTGCTTTTACTTCTTCTGCAGGTGCTTCTTCTGCTTTTGCTTCTTCTACTGCGGGAGCCTCTTCAGCCTTTGCTTCTTCTACTGCAGGTGCTTCCTCAACCTTTGTTTCTTCTGTTGCAGGTGCTTCTTCAGCCTTTGCTTCTGCTACAGGTGCCTCACCTGATGCTCCACCTTTTTCTGCTAACTGGTTCATAACACGAGCAAAGTTTGTAATAGGTGACTGGATGCTTCCAAGCAACTTGGAGAGAAGTTCTTCTCTTGAAGGTACTTTAGCTACATTAGCCATACCTGCTGCATCATAGTATACACCTTCCACAATTCCGCCTTTGATTTCAAGTTTCGGAGCTGTCTTAGCAAACTTGGCAAGTACTCTTGCAGGTGCTGTTGCATCATCTTTTGAGATAGCAATCGCATTAGGTCCCTCTAAGTACGGAGCAAGTGCTTCGAAGTCTGTTCCTTTAAATGCAAAGTTCATCATTGTGTTCTTGTAAACTTTGTAAGCGATGCCGGCATTACGAAGTTCTCTTCTCAGGTTTGTATCTTCTTCAACAGTTAATCCGCGATAATCAACGAGTACAACTGACTGAGCATCTTTTACCTGTGCTGAGATTTCTTCCACTACCGGTTGCTTCAATTCTACTTTAGCCATTCTTATTTCCTCCTATTTAGATTTTGTTACATCTGTACCGAATCGGAGTTTAAAAAAGCCCTCTTCCAAAGACGGAAAAGGGTATAAGGTCAATTCTTGATTGCTTCACTCTTCTTCCTCGGTAGGCGATACTGTGTACGCTTACGCAAAGCATCATGCTCTGCACCTACTGTCTTCGGCACGGTCATAAATGACCTTAGTCAGATTAGCATAGATTGTATAGGTTTGTCAAGCACTAAATTCCACCACTATTTGAATACCGTAATCATACCATCAATACACTTTGGGAAGATGATTAACGGTTTCTTGCATATTGTGACTCCACATTATAACCAAAGTGCCATTTTCTACCGAAACTGTACTTGGAGTTCCGATGAATTCATTACTGACTCCCAAAGGTACAGAGTAGGTCAGCGTTGCATCTGTCAATTCATACTTTAACCCCTTCAAATAAACACCTCTTGCACAGTCGCCTGCACTGAAAATCGAAATAATACCGGCATAGCTCTCATCAAATGATATAGTCTCATTCATAATTGTCGTCATAACCGTTTCATCTTGGAGCAGATAACCAACACCACCTCTTTCGGCAATGTACGTAAGTATCTGTATGTTTCCATAGGTATGATCCAAACGGCCACCAAGTGCTCCGTAAATAATGAAGGTTTGATAGCCTTTTGCAAACCCTTCTTTCACGGCAAGCAACAAATCCGTATCGTCCTTCTCAGGTTGATGTCGGATAACATATTCATGTTCCGGCACTCTGCCAAGCGAATCGAAGTCTCCCACAACCAAATCCGCAGCAATGCCTTGTGACTCCAGATAAGTGTAGCCACCATCTGCCGCTATAATATAATGATTGTCCGTTTCATCTATATAAATATCCTTTGCATCTCCGGCTCCGATAATATAGCATATCTGATTCATATAAAATTCCTCCATCGAATTTCTTTACAGCCCCTGTATATTTTCCAAAAAACCGTACAACCTATCCTATGAAAGGATGGTGTGCTATGTACGATAATTTTAACCAAATAATTTCTGATCCATATGATGACGGATATGATGATGACAACATTCCCGATATTGATGCTCCGCTGGAAATCATCCCTGATGAGGTACCTCGCAGAGATGGTCCGGGTGGAGAAAGCTGTTAGCAGAAACAGGAGGCAACCATGAGAAACCATTGGCTAAGTGCACTCATTAAAACGATTATCTTTTTGGTCATTGTCCATGCCATATTCCTTCTGTTGGGTATTTTCGTCAGACCCGACATCGGAATGTTCGGCCTACCCATGATATGGGCACACTGGACGGACAGTTGGCGTGATGCTGCAATCGGAATGATAGCAACCGTTGTCATCTACTTGATTATCTTCTGGATTGACAAGAGACAGCACCGTATCGAGGGCGAATAACCTATAAGCCGTTATCGAAAACAAAGGAGTCTTGAGAAATCAAGGCTCTTTTTGCTGCACATATCCCTCTACATCAAACGACACATCAAATGATATACTTTGCATATAATTCAATATCCGCAAACTATTTACATCATCCGCCATACGTGTCTGGCAATTTTCCTGAATACAAGGGATAACCTGAAAACTTTGTATCTTACTGTCATTTCCCAGTTTCACTTTCACAAGACAAGTATCCAATGTCTTCGAATTAAACCAATAGTTTCCCACACTGTAAATGACAGGCACACCTTCTATATACTCCACGCCCTGCAAGCAGTGTGTATGATCACCAATAATCAAGTCCGCTCCGGCTTCAATATACTTTGTGGCAAGGTCGCGTTGACTTGCTTCCACCACATCCGTATTTTCACTGCCCCAATGTACATAGACCACTACAAAATCACTGTTTTTCTCTGCCTCTTCTATTACGGTCAAAAAAGCGGTCGGATCAAGTGTACGCAACACACCCGCCGAAGACACGGTTGCTTCTTTTGTATCCGGATTGGGCAGTCGCTCTATCTGCGTTGCGGAAACATACGCAATCGTCTGCTCCTCTGTAATGAAGTATGCCGGTTTCATTGCCTCTTCCAAATTCTTACCTGCGCCCACAAATGGCACTTTTGCCTCATTTAGAATATCGACTGTATCAAGCAATGCCTCTTCACCGTAATCATATGCATGATTGTTGGCAAGGCTGACAATATCCACGCCCATGTCATGCAAAATATTCACATTCTCCGGTTTTGAGCGGAAGGTATACGTTTTTAATGGTGTCGGTGTCCCGCGGCTGCTATAAGGAAATTCGTTATTCACCATGAAAATATCTGCACCCTGCATTTCCTGCATTAGGTCAGGTGTAATACAGTCAAATATTCCGTTTTCCCGCGAACGGTATGCCATCATATTAGAAAAATCATCATGGAAACATATATCACCGCCAAATGCCAGCATAATACCATCGTCCGCAGAAGGCCCTATCGTATAACGTTTATTGACATCATCATATACCGCTTCCGGCTCTTCCTCCGGCATTTCTTCAATCGGCTCCTCAGATGAAGTCTCATCATTCTCTTGCTCCGCCTTGAAGTCCTCTGTCTGGTGCACAATAACCGGTGCTTGCTCCACTTCTCCTGCCGCCTCATCAACTACATCCTCGTCCTCTGATGACCCCGATAGATTAAGCAGGTCAGAAAAACCCGACACCAACGAATCCATAGAACACCCCATCAGCATCGCTGTAAACAGCAGCACACACAGCAATATCGTAATACGCTGTGATAACAAGCTTCTACCTTTTCTTCCCTTCTTCATCATTGACATATCCAATGTCTCCTATCCCTCTATACACTAATACTATATATGGAAG
>DATESB010000040.1:0-2239 GCA_035271065.1 Lachnospiraceae bacterium
ACCGAGCTTTCCGAGGGGCTTAAGGAATTCGACAAAGTATTCGACGAGATTGTTTCCGGTGTGCCGGAAAATGCTTCCACCTATGAAAAATACCGCTATCTGGCACAGGTGCTTTCCGAGCGTGTTGATTACGACTATTCCATGTCCCTGCCTGCTATCACGGCGCCATATGGCATTATTACCGGAAAAATGATTTGTCAGGGCTATGCGGAGGCTTATCAGTATCTTTGTCAGCAGACCGGCCTGTGGTGTCATACGGTCACCGGTGCAAGTGAGGGTACGTCCCATGCCTGGAATCTGATTTGGCTGGACAGCGGGACTTATCATGTAGACGTCACCTGGGCGGATGAACAGGGAGAACCTGGCTGCCCGGAATGGATGTGTTATTTCATGCTGACTCAGGATGAAATTCTATCGGATCACATTATATTAGACGGAACTGAAGCAACCGGAAATTCGCTATTTCCGCCGAAAGAGCAGGAACCCGAATACCATATCAACGAGGAGGACGCAATAGACCTAGTTAAGCGAGCCATGGATGAGCGAAAGGAAAGCGCATCAGTCTTTGTCTTCACGGGGAGTGAAATCATAGAAGGAGAGCACTGCCTCACCTTATCGGCGGGGAGCTATTCCGCCGACGGGCAAAAATACACAGCGATGTATCATTACGCTGTCAGCGACAGCGGTTTGGTCTATTACATAGATATTTTGCTGGGAGCAGAATGGAATTTATATCAATTCGCTTTCCCATAGGTTATGCCCAAGCATCAATATTCTGATAGTAATTATGCGAAAATCATTATTTCGCAATCAAAATTTAAAAATGAGGATTAAAAGTGTGAAGGGAAAAACGCCTTCACACCTGAAGAACCTCGAAATGAACTCAGATTGAGTTCATTCCAAGCTTCTTCTATTATTTGAGATGCCGCAGAGCGGCATCATGTCTGGAAGAGTGAAAGATAAATCTTTCACTCACAAAGTTTGCACCTGCGTCATCCTCGGCGCAAACTTGCATGCGCAGAAAGCCTGCGCACGAATGGAGGAAATTATGAGATTAATTAAGAATTCAAAAAAAGTACTAAGTATCATTCTGGCACTAAGCCTAATTTGTGCCTTAACCGCTTGTTCAGGTCAGGACAGCAAGACATCACCGTCGTCTGCTGAATCAAGTTCTTCCGAACCATCCGTTTCAGCATCCCCAGATGAATCGGATTCTTCCGAACCGCCCGTTTCAGCCTCACCTGATGAATCGCCTTCTTCCGAACCTCCTGTTTCAGTGTCCCCCGATACTGCAAACTTTGACAATAGCAGTGCGGAGATTGCAGTCATGACACAGGAGTATACAGGGAATAATATTGCCGAAATCCTGATGATCAGTTATGATGGCGAAGAAAATACGGAAATCGAGTCTTTCAACAACACCATCAACTTCGGTATTCAACAGATATACTACAATTTTATTGAAAGTGCAGACAGTGACTCTTGGATAGAAATACGCTCTTATCCCTTTAGTAGTGATAATTACCTGCAGATTGTGACTACCTGCTGTACCTACCCCAACTATGGTACAGACGGCGATTTGTATAGCTACAATTTTGATCTGAAGGAAAATCGTTTTCTGTCAATAGACGATATCCTTGAGGACCTGCAGCTTGACAGAGACAGTATAGCGGATACCGTCCGCGGACTGTTGGAGGACGAGAATAATGACGGTGCAACAGCTAAAGACGTGAATGTAGCGGGATTTTTAATAATACAAGGTCCATCAGATCCGCTCATACAGCTTTTGCTTCAGGTGGAGTTAGAAGCCCCTGGTGGTGATCCCTGGAACAGCTTTTTCGGATACACTCCGGAGCTTGGCGAGCTTCTACCGCTTAACAGTGAGTGTCTTTTTGATCCAAGTGACATTGATCAGATGGACCCACCCCTTTCTTACCAGACAGATATATTGCCTTATTCTTTCACCCCGGAAATCGCCATAGATACAAGTGGTTTGGAAGAACTGACACTGGGATGCGAGTATATGTTCGGCGGCATGGTTTATTATACCATTGAGGAGTTGACTCCTGTAGCTTACTCAGAGGATGACGTGTTAGAGCAAATAAAAAGTCTTGAACCTAGCGAAATCAGCCTGATTAATATAACCAACTCTGATGAACATTCGGAACTTCTAAGCTTTCCTTGCTGGCTCGTTGTTTATTATGAAGGTGGAAACGAAGATACGATTTATTGTAAAGAT
>DATESB010000041.1:0-5714 GCA_035271065.1 Lachnospiraceae bacterium
TTTCCACACAGCGC
Organism: Lachnospiraceae bacterium; assembly: GCA_035271065.1. Taxonomy (GTDB): domain Bacteria; phylum Bacillota; class Clostridia; order Lachnospirales; family Lachnospiraceae; genus JAAYYM01. The sequence goes on from DATESB010000041.1 coordinate 15, forward strand.
AGACAACCCTTGCAGTGGTAGTAATCAAGCCCGCCATTTACCATCATTTCTTTTCCCTGATAAGTACCGGGATGAAATTGAAATACATAATCCGGACAAGTTGCATCGCAAAGCCCGCAGTTGATACACCGTTCCTGCAGGAACAGGGGAATATACCCTTCCCGTGAGGGTGATAAATCATTGGAAACCGTGCTGCCGGGGCGTGTATTTACACCACCGATAGGTGCATTTTGATAGCCCCAGGTGTAGTCGTTAGGATACGTCAGACTCTTCTGCGGTTTTTCATTTATGACAAGTCCATCAGAAAGTTTTTCATAACCCTGCTGCAATCCGTTAAGATTTGAGGTAATCTGGGAAGGATACTTTTGACCGATGGTATCTTCACAGAGAGACTTACATTCTGCCAGGGGAATGAAACCGGATGCTTTTACCAAAGCACCCAGCAATACCATGTTAATTCTGGATTTGTACGCCATGGCAACTGCAAGTGCGTCAATGCAAAAGAGCGTTCCGGCGGTTATATGATACCGTGCGGCAGCCGCCTCAGTGGTCAAAGAGGTATTTAAAATAATAAGCGTGTCAGACGTAACGCCGGAGAGAACGGGACATTTACCAATCAATGCTTCATGGAAAATGACAAGGATGTCAGGATTGGTGACAGGGCTGTTGATGCGGAGTTCTCGATTGGGAGCACACCAGCGGATATAGGATTTTACGGGAGAACCTCGTTTCTCAGAGCCATAACTGGAAAATGAAGAGGAGTTCAGTTGCAAATACAGCGCGCCGAGTTCGCCAAGCATTTTGCCGCAGAGATTGGCACCGAGACCGCCAATGCTCTCAAGACGTATTTCAAAGTAGTCCTTATTGTTTGATAGGGGAAGTGTAATGGAAGCAGCCACAGGGATAATTCCTTTCCGTCATACAAGGTTGTGTGAGTGTCATAATCATATGTTTAGAGATAGTATGAGGAAAAGGAAAAAAAATATACATAGAAACCGGAAATGCTACATGATATAATCAAGGGAGAATACGGAGGGATAGATTATGACACAGAAGAAATTAGGTTTTGGATTGATGCGTTTACCGTTGTCGAATCCAAATGATGAAACATCGATTGATATTGAACAGACAAAACAAATGGTGGACTATTTTATAGAGCAGGGTTTTACTTACTTTGATACTGCATGGATGTATTGCGGATTTAAGAGTGAGGAAGCAACGAAAGTCGCTCTGGTAGACCGTCATCCAAGAGACAGTTATACGTTGGCAACAAAACTTCATGCAGGATTTTTCAATGACAAAGCGGGCAGAGACCGCATTTTTGAAGAACAGCGCAGGAAGACAGGCGTAGAATATTTTGATTATTATTTGCTGCACGACATAGGCGAGGACCATTACAGAATTTATACGGAATTGGATTGTTTTAATTGGTTAGTGGAGAAGAAAAAGCAGGGATTGGTAAAGAATATCGGATTTTCTTATCATGATAATGCTGATTTGCTGGACCGCATACTGACAGAGCACCCGGAAATGGAATTTGTGCAGTTGCAACTCAATTATTTGGATTGGGACAGCGAGGCAATTCAATCACGTAAGTGCTATGAAGTGGCAACAAAGCATGGCAAGCCGGTGATTGTTATGGAGCCGGTTAAGGGCGGTACACTTGCCAATGTGCCGAACCAAGTAGCGGATTTGTTCAAAGCGCATGATGCAAGTATGTCAATTCCTTCATGGGCAATTCGGTTTGCGGCAAGCCTTGATAATGTCATGATGGTGTTGAGCGGTATGAGTAATATGGAGCAGTTGCAGGACAATATCGGGTACATGAAGGATTTTAAGCCATTAACTGAGGCTGATAAAGAAGTCGTGATGAAAGCGGTAGACATCATCAATGAGAGCATTGCTATTCCGTGTACAGCATGTGCTTATTGTGTAGACGGCTGCCCGAAGAAGATTGCCATTCCGAAGTATTTCTCATTGTATAATGCAGAAAAACAGGAATATGAAGGAAAAGGATTTACCCCGCAGGGCGGATACTATCTGCGTCTGACCGAGAATTTCGGAAAGGCAAGCGAATGCATTGCCTGCAGGAAATGCGAGAAGGTATGTCCGCAACATCTTCCGATTGTGGAGAATTTGAAATTGGTAGCAGGACAGTTTGAGTAGGATAAGATGATTTTGCAACATGATAAGAGGTTAAGAAGCGCGTACGGATATTTGAAGTACGCGCTTTTATATTGCTGAAAAGTGAAAACTAGTGACAAATGTAAATTGTTTCTTTGCATTTTAACCCATATAATGATTTCAATGGGTGGGGAAGGATTATAATTATGAAGAAAGCGATTATGTTTACAATGGGAACCAGAGGAGATGTACAGCCGTACATATTTCTGGCGCAGGCTTTGCAGCAGGCGGATATGGATGTAACACTTGGTTCGCACCCGTGTTGGGAGAAACTTGTGTCGGAAGCAGGCGTCAAATTTGCTCCGATTGGACCGGATATTGATATAGAATTAGAAGCGGCAAAGATACGTGGTAAAGAAAAGAACGCCATGATGGCTATGCTTAAGACCATGCAATTTGTGTTTAAGATTGTAGAGCAGTCTGCTGCAGAGGTGTATGAATGTTGTAAAGGCAAGGATTTGGTGATTGTATCACATAGCCATATCGGTGCTGCGGAAGCGGAGGCACTTCATATTAAAACTGTTGATGTTACATTACAAACAGAAATGCTTCCTGAAATTACAAAACCGAGGACTTTTCTACAGCGTATTTCAAATGGATTATTCGGTATGATGATTAATCCGATGATTATGAAGCCTTATAATAAACTGCGCAAGTCTTATGGGCTTTCCAAGGTGAAATCCATGGATTTGATGATGTCACCGGAATTAAATCTGATTCCTATCAGCAAATATGTCATTGAACCTAATCCTTATTGGGCACCACAGAATAAAATGGTTGGGTATTGGTATGAGGAACAAACATCTGATTATGAGCCGTCGCAGGAGTTAAAGGATTTCTTGCAGGCAGGTGAGCCGCCTATCATATTAGCACTTGGTGCAATGTCATTTGAAGCGGGTGAGGAACGAGAGAAATTGGAGATTTTCTTACAGGCATTTACGAAGTCAAAGAAACGTGCCATTATTCAAGGATTTCGTAAAACACTGCAGGGTTATAATTTACCTGAGACAATGATAGCAGTTGGTTCGGTTCCGCATAGTTGGCTGTTTCGACAGGGCTATTGCGTCATTCATCATGGTGGTTTCGGAACTTCGGCATCCGCAATGTTGTACGGAGTGCCTTCGATTATCATTCCGCATGCATTAGACCAGTTTGGAGTGGCGGACCGATTGTACAAGTTGGGCGTTACAACAGAACCGATTAAGGCAAGTGAGTTGTGTAAGGAAAAGTTGCTTGATAGAATCGAGTATTTAGATCGGAATTACACAGTTATTTCAGATAGAGTGAAATCACTTTCTGCAAAAATGAGCGAGGAGCATGGGCTGGATACAGCAGTACAGATGATACAAGAAGTGATAAGGACAAGAAATGACGAAAGTTTAGAAGTAATAGAGTTGACAAATGATAGGTATAGGAAGCGATTGTTTTTAGAAGTGATAGCAAGAAGATAGCAGATGAAGAAAGTGGTGAAAAGAATTTTGATGATAATCGGGATTGTGATATTGGCGGTGGTACTTGCAGCTGTACTATATATGCTGATTGGAAGAACCATTCATAAAAATGAGGTAAAAGTTAAGTCAGATACAGGGATTCAGGAACAAGTAACAATTGAGGTAAATGGAATTCAGCAGGAACTAAGTATCTACGGGGAAGACCAAAGCAATCCGGTGATTCTGTTTGTACATGGTGGCCCGGGCAGCCCGTTCGGCTTTTTGAATTATGCGTGGCAGCCATATTTGAAGGAGAATTTTACGATTGTGTCTTATGATCAACGAGGATGTGGGCGGACTCATTATGCCAACCCGGACGCAGAAGTATCCAAAGAATTGATTTTGCAGGACATGGATGAGATTGTTGATTATCTGAGAGAACGTTTTTCACAGGAGCAAATTACACTTTTGGGGTATTCATGGGGTACGCTTCTTGGAACATCCTATGTATATGAGCACCCGGAAAAGATTGAGAACTATATAGGCGCAGGTCAGGTCGTAAACATATACAGAGGAGAAGAGATTGCTTACGAAGAAGCTGTTAAGAGAGCAACCGCAGCAAATGATACAGAATATGTGACGCAGATTACCGCTGCATATGAATCGTTTGTGGAAACGCGCAAAATTGATAAGGATTTTTTGACATTTCGTGGTATGGAGCCTAAGTATTTGCTTGGAAATAGAGAAAAGACACCACTGCAGCTGGTGCCGATTGCTTATACTTCTCCGGATGTAAAAGCAAAGGATTTGAAGTGGTATTTATTTGACAGTAATAAGGTGTTAATGGCAGAGGATAATCCATTGACGAAGGAATTGTTCCAATTTGATGCCTATGAAATGAAGGAATATCAGGTTCCGATGTATTTTATCAGTGGCGGAAATGATTATGTAACACCGTTTTCGGCAGTTGAGGCTTATTATGAGAGCATAACAGCACCTAAAAAAGATATGATAATTATTGATGGGGTAGGGCATAATGCATTATTTGATGTGCCGGAAGAATTTGCGAATGCGATTAAGCAGTTTGGATTAGCGGAATAGAAAAAGGCAGGATAAAGTGATGATGAATAAGGATGCGCTGGATAGTATTCAGGCAACAAAACATGAATTTGAGAAGAGTTTTTCGGAGGGTGTCTTCTATAATAAGCAGACGCAGGATGAGGAGCATTTGAAGTTGATTATGGAGACGCTGCCGATCAAGCCGGGTATGAAAATACTGGATTTAGGTACGGGGAGCGGGTATTTGTCATTTGCGTTGGCAAAGGCATATGCGGATATAGAAATTGTTGGGCTGGATATTGTTGAAAAAACGTTGCAAATGAATCGGGAATATGCAGCGAAAGAGGGATATCAACACTTGTCGTTTGTTGCCTATGACGGGGTGGAGTTTCCGTTTGCAGAGGCGGCATTTGATATGGTCATTACGCGATATGCGCTGCACCATTTTCCAGTGATTGAGAAGACTTTTTCTGAAATCGGAAGGGTGTTAAAGACTGACGGTATGCTGTTTTTATCTGATCCGGCACCGAATGACGATGATGAAAAGCGATTTGTGGATGCTTATATGCAAATGAAGAAGGACGGTCATATCAAGTTTTATACGATGCAGGAGTGGGAAGAACTTGCCGGAAAAATTGGGCTGAGATTAGAGAAACATTTTGAGACAGCAGTCAGATTTCCGAAAAAACGCGCTACGGCGGTGGGATTTGAAGATATTTTGATGCAGCATGATGTCAATGTGATAAAAGGCTATGATTTAGAATACAGTGGTGATGAAATCTATATCACCGAAAAGGTTCATAATTTGCTGTTTCACAGAAGTTAAAATGAAAAGAATGGAATGAAAAAGTAAATTTCGGTTTAGTGTATAAAGGACAGAGGATAACTTCCTTGTCGCCCAATTCTACCGTCTGCAATGAGGAAGTCATCTCTACTTCGAACCAGCGGTAGCAAGATTATATTACGGTTTACATAAAGTCAGTTTTCTGCAGAGTTTCAATAGAGTGCTATTTTGATATCATTATTG
>DATESB010000042.1:0-21033 GCA_035271065.1 Lachnospiraceae bacterium
ATGCTGGCTGAACAGGAAATAGATTTCAAAGAGGCGGGCTTATTTGCATATAATATTGGATTACCACCCAAAGAGCAGACATTAACCGATCAAAAGTATACAGATGAGAAAACGGGGATTTCGTGGTATGTCGGAAAAGACGGTATTCCTTATATGCTGGAAGAAGATACAGAGAAATTGATTCGTTTCTGTAAAGAGACAGGAGAAGATTGGTTAAAGAAAGTTGCTGAACTGACAGGTCTTGTATCTGCTGATAACACAGACGAATCATTATCAATGGAAGAAAGTGCTTTTTGTTCAATCGCACCGAATGCACCGGAAGCAGTAAGGCGGGCATGGATGGAAGCGGTCAAGGAAACAGGTGTAAACGGAGTCGGACTACAAGAGAATGGGATGATGAGTCATATCACGCAACTTGATGTTCAAAGAGCCATTAAATGGTATCATGGCGAGGACACCGATGTTTTGGGTAAAACAGTAGCATCTGCCCGTCAAGCGATAGAAAGAGCACTCTACGACTTAGAACACCCACTAGAGCCTCTTACAAATAGAAGTGCCAGTGTGCAAAAAAGTATTGAAAAAGAAAAAGAGTACTATAAAGCATTTCTAGCAAAATTATCAGCATAAGAAACACCAACGCCCTTTTACTACAGAGTTTGAAAAGGGTACAAGCAGCTTCTTTAACTGCTTGTACCCTTTACCACTAAGACTTAAAGATGACGGTTGCATGTTTTTGTAGGGTAAACAGCAACATCAGCCCTAAAATCCCGCAAGAAATCAGTTCTCCAATCCCCACTGTCAGCATAAAATAAGGAATAGACCCCTCAAATTCATACACAGAACTCAATACATAAGGAACAATCAAGGTATTGGCTACAATAGGTGGCAGAGGAGTCAAAAATTTTGTGACTTTGTGTGCGGAAAATCTACGCAGCGCATAAGTTCCAATAGCCCCAATCAGAGTAGCCAGACTTCCAAAAACAACGTCAAGCGGCATACACCCCGTCAAAAGGTTACTTAAAATGCAACCAATAAATAGCCCCGGTATCGCAACAGGAGTAAAAAACGGCAAGATTGTAAGGGCTTCCGAAAAGCGGACCTGAATTGCATAATTAGCAAGTCCAAAGGCGTTGGCTACAAATGTAAGCACAACATAGATAGCAGCAATCACAGCTGCCTGAGTGATAAAAAGTACTTTTTTGTTCTTCATATTTTGTTCTCCCTAGTTTTGTTTTACGTGTGGATGGTTTCGAACACACGAGTATTTCGGATGACGCGCATAAAGCGTAGACCGATAGACATACTATAAAGGAAACAGGAGAAATATGCAAGTCCATATAACAGTAAAAGAATCGGCATACTTTTGATATGCCGATTCTTGCTATATATTCTTTACTGTTTTGTGTCTACTTTACGCTGTAATTAAGTCGTACGGTAATGGTTGCTGTCTTCTCTCGGGAAGAAGTATTAAATGTTCCGCCGTAACTGTATTCCTCAGATGCCGAATTTCTTGCGGTAATCTGGAAGACGCCAAGATTTGCATTGGATAAGTTACCAAGTGTTGCACCGGTTCCTTCTGCAATAATATCGACTCTCTGCTTTGCATTTGCGGTAGCATCTTCAATTAATTGAAGTTTCAACTCATCAAGTTTGGTGTAGTAATATTCAGGAGACTCAGAAGCAAATTCAATTCCTGATTCAATCAGCCCTGAAATATCTCTGGAAATCTGCTCAACCTTATCAACATCGGATGAAGTAATGCAAACATCCTGATACAGATTATATCCATTGAGTTCCTCTCCGATATAGTCACCGTAATCAGAGTAGATAGAGGTGTAATCTCTGTTGATGGTTACGGAACTAAAGACCATTTCTTCTTCCTTAATTCCATTTTCTTCAAGATACTCTTTGACGGCATCAGCATCTTTTTTAATAATACGGTATGCAGCATCGCTGGTAGTTCCAAATGCTGAAAAACTTCCGCGCCATACAATCAAATCTGACTCGAAATCGCAATTAGCAGAACCTGATGCAGTAATTCCGCTGCTTCCGCTCTTTCCTTTGTAAGAAATGAAGCCCATTGTCAAAATGATTGTGCAGATAATGATGCTTAATCCCGCAATTAATGTAATGATGATTCCCTTTGATGATGTGCCTGCTTTTTCTTTTTTTATTGGTGTTTTTTCAACTTTTTCTTGTTCTGTATCCATAATTACCTCCCCTAGATATTCTGCTTTCATTATACACGATTGGGGTCGGAATGGATAGTGAAAATGTATGACATTTGCACTTCATGAAGAAAAATCCCGCTGTACGTGGTAACAGAGGGATTTTTCTATTGGAACTTATTTTGTTATTTCACTTCAATTCTTTTTACTTCCGGTTCCGCAGGATCCTTTTTAGGGAATTTCAACTCCAGAATACCTTTTTCATAGGAAGCATCGATATCTTCCGGAGATACATTCGGTACGCGGAAACTTCGCTGATAAGACTGATAACGTCTTTCTCTGCGAATATATTTGTTCTTGCCCTTTTTCTCTTCAGATTCTTCGCTGTGTGAGGCTGAAACAGTTAGGATGTCTTTATTTAAATCAATGTTGATATCCTCTTTGTTAAATCCGGGTAACTCGGCTTCCAATACATATTCGCCGTCTCTTTCAATGAGGTCGGTATGGAAGTTTTCCGAAAAGCCGGTATCTGAAAAGAAGTTTTCAAATGCCTTGTCAAAAAAGTTGTCCATAAATAATGGTTTTGATGATTCAAATAATGCCGGTGCTAACATAATAATCACTCCTTCTATATTTTAGTTTGATTTGTAGGTTAATTTGTATCTTGTTGCTTCCTATGTAATTGTTATATAACATATATAACAGAAAGTCAATAAGTCAAATGTGAAAAAAATGTGAAATGTGTGAGAGGGGTGGAATGGTTGATTATTTCTATAGAGATGTGATAATATCATGACAAAGACATAGAGGGAGAACATCAATATGGACAATGTAGAACAATTGGTACAGAAGCAGTTATTTGAAATGCAGGATTTAGGATATAAAGATTTTCAGTCGAAATTGATGCCGACAATAGAGCCGGACCGTGTAATCGGAGTTCGCTCCCCTGCTTTGAGAAAGTTTGCAAAACAATTTGCCAAAACACCGGAAGCAGCGGAGTTTGTAAAGATATTGCCACATCGATACTATGAAGAGAATAACCTACACGCATTTATTATAGAAACAATCAAAGACTTTGATCAAGCAATCGAGGCAGTGGAAGCATTTTTGCCCTATGTGGATAATTGGGCAACCTGCGACTCCATGTCACCGAAAGTGTTCGGGAAGCATTTGCCTGAAATATTCAAAAAAGCAGAAGAGTGGATGCAGGCAGGCGATACTTATACCGTCCGTTACGGAATAGAAATGTTAATGAGTTACTTTTTGGATGATGCATTTGATATAAGAGCACATGAATTGGTAGCAGCGGTTCAGTCTGAAGAGTACTACGTGAATATGATGATTGCCTGGTATTTTGCCACAGCACTCGCCAAGCAGTATGATGCAACAATTCCATACATAGAGAATAAACGATTAGCGGATTGGACGCACAATAAGGCAATTCAAAAGTCCATCGAGAGCTATCGAATTACTGATGAACAGAAAACGTATCTGCGGAGTTTGAAAGTAAAAAGAAAATGAAGGGCTTGTCTACCAACAGGTATCTATGATAAAATTACCTTTGTACACGAGTTGCACAGCAACTCGGCACTATAATACGATGATAGGTGACCGACCATCGGCATAAAAATTCGGCTAAATTGTGGTTCCGTGGGAACCGAAAAACTTTGAAACCGGAGGAAAGAAACATGAGTAGTGAAATCAGAGACATTAATTTAGCCGAGTCAGGCGAAAGAAAGATTGAATGGGTTAAGAGAAATTGCGACTTGCTCAGAACTTTGGAGAAGGAATTCTCAGAGACAAAGCCATTTGCAGGTAAGAAAGTAGCCCTTTCTGTGCATTTGGAAGCAAAGACTGCATATCTGTGCAAGGTGCTTGCAGCAGGCGGTGCTGAGATGTATATTACAGGTTCCAATCCGTTATCGACTCAGGATGACGTAGCAGCAGCGTTGGTGGCAGCAGGTCTTGAGGTACACGCATGGTATGACTGTACTGAGGAAGAATACAACACACATATCCGCAATGTATTAAAAGTAGGTCCGAATATCATCATTGATGACGGCGGAGATTTGGTTAACATGATGCACACAGAGTTTGTTGACTTGATACCGCAGGTAATCGGTGGTTGTGAAGAGACAACAACAGGCATCTTAAGACTGGAAGCAATGAACAGAGACAAAACATTGAAATTCCCTATGGTTAAGGTTAATAATGCTGATTGTAAGCATTTCTTTGATAATCGTTACGGCACAGGTCAGTCCGTATGGGACGGCATCAACCGTACTACAAACCTGATTGTAGCAGGAAAAATGGTAGTAGTAGCAGGTTATGGCTGGTGTGGCAAGGGCGTTGCCATGAGAGCCAAAGGTCTTGGAGCACGCGTGATTGTAACAGAGATTGATCCGGTTAAGGCAATTGAAGCAGTGATGGACGGATTTGATGTAATGCCGATGAATGAAGCAGCTAAAGTAGGTGATTTCTTTGTAACTGTTACAGGATGTGATAAAGTAATCGATGCGGAAGACTTTGCAGTGATGAAGGACGGTGCAATTTTGTGTAATGCAGGTCACTTCGACTGTGAGATCGATATGGCAGGACTTCGCAAGATAGCAGTAGAGACACGCGAAATGAGAAAAAATATCATGGGATACAAACTCCCGACAGGACAATGGATTTTCATTTTAGCAGAAGGCAGGCTTGTTAATCTGGCAGCGGGTGACGGACATCCTGCAGAAATCATGGATATGAGTTTTGCAATTCAGGCACTCAGTGCGAAGTATCTTGTGGAACATGGCAGTGAGTTGACTGAGAAGTTGATTGATGTTCCGAGAAGTGTAGACAATGATGTAGCAGTTCGTAAGTTAGCATTCTTAGGAAAATATATTGATACATTGACACCGGAACAAGAGAAGTATCTGAATAGTTCAGCGGTATAGAAGATAATCATATAGAAAGCAGCAAATGAAAAAGAAGTCACGATTACTTTCCTGAATCGTGACTTCTTGAATTTAAAGAGGGTAATCATGAAACATGGTTACGCTCCCTCAATTTTATAGCCCGGTGTGATCAACTGCCGCAGTGTTTACCTCGTGATTTTTGTATGCTGTTACCAGTGTTTGGATACGCTCACTGGGATTTAACAAATCACTGATTGAGGTATCATGGTTCAGCGTGTCAATCATATATGCAATATACTTACTCATATCACAATTAATATAGTAAGGACGCTCCAACAGTTCCGGAGTCTGATAAATCAGATTGGTGGTTAATATCTTATCGAATAATCCTGCTTCATATGCTGCATCGAATTTGGCCAAACCATTTGTAAAAAGTCCGAATGTGGAAGCAATGAAGATACGTCCTGCGTTTCTTTGTTTCAACTGTCTTGCAACATCCAATACACTTTCGCCTGAAGAAATCATATCGTCCATGACGAGTACATCTTTTCCTTCAATAGAACTTCCGAGAAACTCATGAGAAACAATTGGATTGTGTCCGTTTACAAGTTTTGTGTAATCTCTTCTCTTATAGAACATACCCATATCAAGGCCAAGCACGTTTGCTATATAGATTGCACGGCTCATACCGCCTTCGTCAGGGCTGACAACCATCATGTGGTCTGAATCAAGTTCCAAATCAGGTACTGTTCTGAGCAAACCTTTGATAAACTGGTAAGCCGGCTGAACTGTTTCAAATCCATGCAACGGAATTGCATTCTGTACTCTGGCATCATGTGCGTCAAAGGTAATAATATTATCGACACCCATGTGTACCAGTTCTTGTAATGCGATTGCACAATCAAGAGATTCTCTGGCGCTTCTTTTATGCTGACGGCTTTCATAAAGAAAAGGCATAATAACGGTAATTCTTCTGGCTTTGCCACCAACAGCAGCAATAACACGCTTTAAATCTTGATAATGGTCATCCGGAGACATGTGATTTTCATGTCCACATAAGGAATAAGTTAAACTATAATTACCAACATCTACAAGCAGATATAAATCTGAGCCTCGAACTGATTCGTTAATAACACCTTTTGCTTCGCCGGTTCCAAATCTGGAAACCTTGGCGTCTAAAATATATGTGTCTCTTTGATAGCCGGAAAATGCAAGATTTTGCTTGTGCTCATTTTCCCTTTCCGTTCTCCATTCTACCAGATACTTGTCAATCTTCTCACCAAGCGCTTTGCAGCCCTCAAGTGGAATCATGCCAAGAGATCCAACGGGAATTGTTTCTAAATTACGCTTTTCCTCGCGCTTTGGCATAGATTAATCCTCTCTCTCTTTTACTGATTGTTCTTCAGTTTCTTCTTCAATCGGATATCCTGAACGTCAAACTTAAATATCTTATAAAAACCGGATATTCTCGAGAAAGTACGTTCCGAATACTGATTTGCCATATTTTCTAATGAGAGGTTGGTTGAAATGATGGTTGATTTCTTACGCAGATTTCTCTCATTCAGAATCAAAAACAATTGTGATGAAACAAAAGAGTTGGTATTCTCTGTTCCAAGGTCATCAATAATCAATAAATCGCAGTTAAAGATATGTTGATAAACATTTTCAATATCTTCAGATACATCATAAGAATGAAATGTGTGTTTTGCCAATACATCAAATAATTGAAAAGCTGTAAAATAAATAACGGAATGACCGGATTGTAGTAATTCTTTTGCAATACAATTGGTCAGGTAAGTCTTGCCGACACCGACATTGCCATAGAAAAACAGATTGCGGTAGTCATCGTCAAAGGTGCTGACAAAGTCTTTACATTCCGTAAAAATTTTCTTCATCTGTGCGGCTTCGGTCTGATTATAATACGCATAAGAGAAATTGTCAAAGTTCTCTTGCTCTAAAATATCATCTAAATTTGACTGTTCATAGAGCAGGCGAATAATGGCCTGTTCCAGACAGTGGCATTTCTTGCCGTTCACATAACCGGTATCTTTACAATCTGCGCATTTATAGATAGGAGACAGATAGTCTGACGGAAAGCCATATTCATTTAATAAGTGTTGTTTGCGCCCGGTTAGTTCATTCAATTCTTTGCGCATTTCTTTCAACGCATTTGCATCCCCGGAGATATAGCGTTTGCCGTGTTCCAGTGATAATTCTGCAATCGTTGAGTCAATTGCTTTATATTCGGGTATTAAATCATATACTTCTTCTCTGTGTTCTTCAAGCAGGTGTCTGTTCTGTAACTGTACTTCTTCGTAATCTCTGAATATTACATTATACTGCGTATTTGTAAGTGCCATATACATTCTCCCCAAATGAAACAACCATGAAAACTAATTACTGAGTATCTCCTTCTCCAATTCCGAATAATCATAGGAACGCTGGTTAAAATTATTAAATTTATTGTTGGCAGCTGCTTTAGCGTTAGCAGCAGATGTATTCTGTGCTGTGGAAGTTCCCTGTGTCTTGGAACTCTTGAACTTGTCATCCAATACTTGAATGTCAGCATAGTGCTTTACATTGTTCTGCTTCCAACTTCTTAAGATGGAGTCTACGTATTCAAAACTGGACTTGTGTGTGGACTTCATAGTACGGTTGCAAGCTTCAATGATAATCGAGGTGTCAAATCCATAGGTGGTTGTCCATTTCTTGATATAGACAATTTCGGGTTCTACCGGATTTCTGCCTGAAAGTCCAAGTGCCTTTAGGATATCATAAACTTCCTTGCGATATAGTCCCACGTTTTCTTTGGCTTCCTCTACCGTTGTAATACCGGATTCTGCCCATGCCAGAGCAACTGTTTCCATATAACGCATGCTCTTTTTCTTATTATTCACACAATATTCAATCAGATATTCAATTAAATCGGTTGAAAAATGAAGTGAATCGTACATATATAGCAAAGTTGATATTTCGGTACTGCTTAATGTCTTACCAATGTACTGTTCTGCGATGAACAGTAATTGAGAGATATCTTCTTTCTCCTGAAATTCCGCTAACTTGTCCAAAGAATAAGACGGTTTTGACGGAAGGTGGAGAATATTATCTTTTTGCGGTGTTGCTTTTTCAACCAGGACGGCTACCGGAGCAGCGTCATCGACTAAAGTCGGTTTGGAATGATTGCTTGTGTTCAAGTCGTGGATTTTAATGCCGATAAGGTTTTTGCCTGCATCAAAATCAAGGGAAAGCAGTTTTGATTTCTCCCAAAACTTTAATGCACGAAGAACATCCTTTTCCGTATAATTAAAGCAATCTGCAATAATAGATACCGAAACAGGCATATTGGCTGACATGCATCTGAGTAAATATAGATATATCTTAATTTGAGCATCATTTGCATTCTGCATGTGCTCATCAATAAATTTATTAGAAACGATTGTAGCATCTAAATTACAATCGCCATAAAGCGTAATTTGACTCATTATCTCACCCTGATTCTTAATAATTGGCTGCCCTCTCAAAAGCATACCCGGTCACTCCCGAGCAAAATGAATTATAGCATACTCCCTTCAAAAAGAAAACACCCAATTTGCCCGAAAACCCGCTATTTTAGCGGGATTGCGATAAAGTGGATAATGTGGATAATGTGGACGAAAAAACGGTTAATCTTTTATGTCGTCCAACTAAAGATTGATGTTTAGCGGGAAAATGTAAAATCGACGAAAAAGTTATGTAAATAAAAAACCCACATGTTTTTTTTCGATGAAAAAGAAAAAACATGTGGATAATGTGGACAATCTATTGGCCGAGCAAACTTTCGCCGATTTTTAGGACATCTCCGGCTCCCATAGTTATTAACAAGTCACCGCGAATACAATTTTCCAATAAAAAGTTTTCAATTTCATCAAAAGAGGGGAAATAGTAAGCATCTGTTCCCAAACTTTGTATTTCTGCAAGTAAATCCTTTGAACTGATTCCGAGATTATCGGTTTCTCTGGCCGCATAGATATCTGCCAAAACAACTTTATCGGCAAGCGAGAGAGCTTGGGCGAATTCTTTCATAAATGCTTTTGTTCTGGTATAGGTATGTGGTTGAAATACACACCATGCGGTCTTATGAGGATAATTCTTGACAGCAGACAACGTTGCGGCTATTTCGGTAGGATGATGCGCGTAATCATCCATAATGGTTACACCACCGATTTCACCTTTGTATTCAAAGCGTCTGTTTGTACCGGAAAAGGTTAACAAAGCCTTCTTTGTAGTAGAGATATCAATCGAAAGTAAATCTGATAATGCAATTGCTGCCAGTGCATTTGCCACATTGTGCAGACCGGGTACCTGTAACGATATGGTATCAGCCAACTCCCCATGCTTCATCAAATGAAATTCAGCACAGGCATTTTCGTTATAAGAAATATCTGCTGCAGTGTAATCTGCTTTATTTTCAAGTGCAAATGTGATGACATTGCAGGAAAGACCGTTTGTCAGTTCTTCATAATCTTTGATGTCTGCATTGATAATCAGTGTTCCGTCAGCAGGAAGCAGTTCAGCAAAACGGCGGAAAGACTGGCGGATATCGTTGATATCTTTGAAGAAATCGAGATGGTCTTCTTCTATATTAAGTATGATACTGATTTTCGGAAAGAAACTCAGAAAACTATTCGTGTATTCGCAAGCCTCGGTTACAAAAAGTTCAGAATGACCAATCCGAATATTGCCGTTCAAAGCTTTCAGTATGCCACCAATCGAAAGAGTAGGATCTGTGTCTGCAGATAACAATATCTGAGAAACCATAGAAGTTGTAGTGGTTTTGCCATGTGTACCGGAAATAGCAATGGGCATATCATAATTCTTCATCATTTGTCCAAGCAGTTCGGCACGTGTCAGGGTGGGAAGGTTGCGTCTTATGACTTCAGCAAATTCTAGATTATCCGGATGAATTGCCGCGGTATATACAACCAAATCTATATCATCCTGAATATTTGAGGCTCTTTGTCCATAGAATATTTTAGCTCCTTTTTTCTCAAGCTCCTCTGTTAATTCAGAAGGCTTCTGATCAGAACCGGATATTTGAAAATGTTCCTCAAGGAGTATCTCGGCAAGGCCGCTCATGCTAATTCCGCCAATGCCGATAAAATGAATATGGATAGGTTTTTGAAAATCAATTTGATACATATTAGCACTTCCTATTTTTATTATGTTCGTTCAAAACTATCTTTATTATAGTATACCCATATGCCGCCAAAAAACAATAGTGAATTGTTCAATTGGAAAATAAGTGAAAGTTTATGCCATATTTGGGTAATGTGCTACATAATTTGAAAAATCTACGCAAATTATTGTAAAAATTGTTCACGTAGACAGGAAAGTATGGTATACTAATTGCATTACAATACTAATAATACAAGAGGTGATAGCGTGATTAAGAAGGAAATGATAGCAATGCTGCTCGCAGGAGGACAGGGTAGCAGGCTGGGAGTTTTGACATCTAAGGTAGCTAAACCGGCAGTATCTTTTGGCGGCAAGTACAGAATTATTGATTTTCCGCTCAGTAATTGTATTAATTCAGGTGTAGACACGGTCGGCGTTTTAACACAGTATCAGCCGCTACGGTTGAATACACACATCGGAATCGGTATTCCGTGGGATCTTGATCGAAATATCGGTGGTGTAACGGTTCTTCCACCTTATGAGAAGACCGGAAATAGTGAATGGTATACAGGAACAGCAAATGCCATTTATCAGAACTTAGATTATATGGAGACTTTTAATCCGGAATATGTGTTGATTTTATCAGGAGATCACATTTATAAGATGGATTATGAAGTGATGCTTGATTTTCATAAAGCAAATAATGCAGATGTAACTTTGGCAGCTATGCCGGTTCCATTGGAAGAAGCTAAGCGTTTTGGTATCGTTATTACCGACGAGAACAGAAAAATCAATGATTTTGAAGAAAAACCGGAGAATCCAAGAAGTAATCTTGCATCTATGGGTATCTACATATTTAATTGGAAGACCCTTAAAAATGCTCTGATTGCTAAGGCAGAACAGCCGGCACTTGATTTTGGTAAGCATGTCATTCCGTATTGCCATGAAAATGGCGGGCGTCTGTTTGCATATGAATATAACGGCTATTGGAAGGATGTCGGAACTTTGAATTCTTATTGGGAAGCCAATATGGAGTTGATTGATATCATTCCGGAATTTAATTTATATGAAGAATATTGGAAGATTTATACGAAGAGTGATATTCTGCCACCGCAGTATATTTCGGGTGACAGTGTTGTTGAGAGAAGTATTATCGGTGAAGGCGCCAATATTTATGGTAAGATTTATAATTCTGTTATCGGCTGCGGTGTTACAATCGGTAAGAATACCGTAGTACGTGACTCGATTATTATGAATGAAGTAGAAATAGGAGAGAATTCCGAACTGAATAAGGCTATCATCGCCGAGAATGTCACGATTGGCAACAATGTTCGTCTGGGTATCGGAGACGAGGTTGCAAATGAGACCGACCCGCATATTTATGCGCACGGGATTGTGACAATCGGAGAGACTTCTGTGGTTCCGTCGGGAGTTACCGTGGGTAAGAATACGGTTATTTCAGGAAAGACAGACTTATCGGATTATCCGAACAATATGCTTGAGAGTGGCAAATCATTGGTTAAGGCAGGTGAAGAATCATGAGAGCGATTGGGATTGTTTTAGCGGGTGGCAACAGTTTTAGGATGAAAGATCTCACCAAGAAAAGAGCGATTTCGGCAATGCCTGTGGCAGGAAGCTACAGAAGCATCGACTTTTCACTGAGTAATATGAGTAATTCACATATTCAGAAGGTAGCTGTATTTACACAATATAATGCAAGAAGTTTAAATGAACATTTGAGTTCATCAAAATGGTGGGATTTTGGACGTAAACAAGGTGGACTTTTTGTATTCACACCAACCGTAACACAGGAAAACAGTTCCTGGTATCGTGGTACGGCAGATGCTATTTTCCAGAATCTGAACTTTTTGAAGAGTTCGCATGAGCCGTATGTTGTAATTGCATCCGGAGATGGCATTTACAAAATGGACTACAATAAAGTGCTCGAATATCATATTGAAAAGAAAGCAGATATCACGGTTGTCTGCAAGGATATGGCACCGGGCGAGGATGTAGAGCGTTTTGGTGTGGTTAAGATGAATGAGGACTGTCGGATAGAAGAGTTTGAAGAGAAGCCGATGGTAGCACATTCCAACACAATTTCCTGCGGTATTTATGTCATTAGAAGAAGACAGTTGATTGAACTGATTGAGAAGTGCGCCGAAGAGGACAGACATGACTTTGTAAGAGATATTCTCATTCGGTATAAGAGCATGAAGCGAATTTATGCATATAAAACAAAGGAATACTGGAGCAATATCGCTTCTGTTGAAGATTATTTCAGAACAAATATGGATTTCCTGAAGCCGGAAATCAGGGATTATTTCTTCAAAGAGTATCCGGATGTTTATTCCAAAGTGGATGATTTACCGCCTGCAAAGTATAATGTGGGAGCCAATATCAGAAACAGTTTGATCAGTAGTGGATGTATCGTGAACGGAACGGTTGAAGATTCTATCATTTTCAAGAAGGTGTTTGTCGGCAACAACTGCTTTATCAAGAATTCAATTATTTTGAATGACGTATATATTGGGGATAATACGCACATTGAAAATTGTATTGTAGAAAGCAGAGATACCATTCGCGCTAACTCCTACTATTGTGGCGAGGATGATATCAAGATTGTTTTAGAGAAAAATGAAAGATATGTGTTGTAGGAGGATGATGAAGGCAGTAACAACGGCTTATGGGTGAGCGGATATGGGACCGTTTGCGGGGAAGGAGAGCGACAGATGAAGATTACAGACGTACGAGTGAGAAAGGTAGCAAAAGAAGGCAAGATGAAAGCAGTGGTTTCGATTACGCTTGATGATGAGTTTGTTGTTCATGATATTAAGGTAATCGAAGGAGAAAAAGGATTATTTATTGCCATGCCGAGCAGAAAGGCATCTGATGGCGAGTATCGGGATATTGCACATCCTATTAACTCCGGAACACGAGAGACTATCCAACGGATTATCCTTGAAAGTTATGAAAGAGCACTTTTGGAGGAAGGTCAGGCAGCAGAGTAAAAAAGTATTTGACCGCGGAAAGAATGAAAACTTTCCGCGGTTTTTAATTTTGTATGGTATACTTGAGGAAAACTATGCTATATTATTTTATGGTGGTGAATGAAATGTATATTATTGTAGGATTGGGTAATCCCAAAAGTGAATATAAAAATACCAGACATAATATTGGTTTTGATGTGATAGATGTGCTGTCAGATAAATATGATATTATTACGGAGGTCAAAAAACATAGGGCGTTCTGTGGCAAAGGCTTTATTGAGGGACAGAAGGTTGTGTTGGCAATGCCGCAGACATATATGAATTTAAGCGGTGAAAGTGTCAAGTCTTTGGTGGACTATTACAAAGTGGATATCAAAACCGAATTAATTGTTATTTTTGATGATGTGAGTTTGGATTTAGGGCAACTGCGGATAAGGAAACAGGGAACGGCAGGCGGACATAACGGTATGAAGAATATCATCAGTCAACTCGGAACAGATGAGTTCATGCGGGTTCGTATGGGTGTAGGCGAGAAGCCAAAGGGATATGATTTGGCGGATTATGTGCTTGGACATTTTTCAAAAGGTGAACGTGAGATTATGGATGAAACCGTTATCAAAGCAACGGAAGCGATTAAAGTAATGGTAACAGACGGTGCAGACCGTGCCATGAATCTATATAATAAAAAGAACCAAGAGTAAGGTGATATTGTGGAGGCAATGATTGGCCCCCTAAGGCAGCTGGCTGAATTTGAAGAAATCAGCAAAAAATTGAATAAAGCAAAAGGTATTATAGAAGTATCGGGGTGTGTAGATCCACAGAAACTTCATATGATATACGGACTCAGCGATGGTTTCAAGTATAAAATCATCGTTACTTTTAATGAGCAAAAAGCAAAAGAAATATACGAAAACTACCGATTTTACGATAAGAAAACAGAACTATATCCGGCAAAAGACTTGATTTTCTATCAGGCAGATATCCATGGTAATCTGATTACCAAGCAAAGGATTAATTGTCTGAAAGCATTGTTACAGGATGAACCGGTTATGATAGTGACAACAATAGATGCTTTTATGGAGCATATTGTTCCGCTGGAACGTATTAAGAAGCATGTCATTAAAATCAGAAAAGGGGATACCCTGGATCCCGCAAAGTTTGCAGTCAAACTGGTAACGCTTGGCTATGAGAAGGTTTATCAGGTGGAGGCTTCGGGACAGTTTGCGGTCAGAGGCGGTATTATAGATATATTCCCGCTGACAGAAGACAACCCAATCCGAATTGAACTATGGGGTGATGAAGTGGATTCCCTTCGTATGTTTGATGCGCTCAGCCAGCGTTCTGTGGAAGTAGGAGAGACAGAAGACGAGTCAGCGCAGGGTGAAACGGAACATGTGAAACAGATACAGCAAATTACGGTGTATCCGGCAACAGAAACCATACTGACGCAAGACGAGATTATTGCCGGTGTAAAACGCATTGAGCAGGATGCAAAGGATGCCGCAGAGCAGTTGCGTAAGGAATTCAAGACAGAAGAAGCGCATCGTATGCGTGAAATAGCTGCTTCAGTCAAGGAACAGTTGTTAGAATTATCCGGTGCATGCAATATAGAAAGTTTTTTAGACTATTTTTATGAAGAGCCGGTTTCCTTCTTGGATTACTTTGCAGCAAAGGAGGAGGCAGTATTCTTTCTGGATGAGCCGGGACGCTTGCAGGAAAAGGGCGAAACCGTAGAACTGGAATTCCGTGAAAGCATGGGAAACAGATTGCTGCAGGGATATTTGCTTCCGGGACAAATGAATATCTTGTATACAACGGAGGAGATTTTATCACGACTGTCCAAGAAAACAGCGGTTGCCTTGGCAACGCTTCCGGTAAAACAAGGATTGTATAAAGTCGATTCTAAATATGGAATTAATGCAAAGGCAATGAACTCCTATAACAACAGTTTTGAGGCATTGATAGCGGATTTGAAGCGTTATAAGAAGAATGGCTATCGCGTGATTTTACTATCCGGTTCCAGAACACGTGCAAAGCGGTTGGCGGAAGACTTTTTGGAGCATGAACTTAATAGTTTCTATACGGAAAATCGTGACCACGAGGTACAACCCGGCGAAATTATGGTGATGTATGGGCGCATTAAGCAGGGCTATGAATATCCGTTGATTAAGTTTGTTGTGATTTCCGAGAGCGATATCTTTACGGCGGAGAAGAAAAAACGTAAAAAGCGTAAAACTTATGAGGGGCAAAAGATACAGAGTTTCACCGAATTGTCGGTGGGCGATTATGTGGTACATGAAAATCACGGACTCGGTATCTATCAGGGAATTGAGCAGGTTGAAGTTGATAAGGTTACAAAAGACTATATTAAGATAGAGTATCGTGATCAGGGAAAACTATACATTCCGGCAACCGGACTGCATGCAATACAGAAATATGCTTCTAAGGATGCCAAGAAGCCAAAACTGAATAAACTCGGCAGTTCAGAATGGGTGAAGACCAAGAGTCGTGTGAAAAACGCTGTGGATTTGGTAGCAACGGATCTGGTAGAACTATATGCTGTCCGTAATGAAAAGAATGGCTATGTCTACGGGAAAGATACTGTATGGCAAAGTGAGTTTGAAGAAATGTTCCCATTTGAGGAAACAGAAGATCAGTTGTTGGCGATAGAAGCAACCAAGCGAGATATGGAGAGCAGAAAAATCATGGATCGCCTGATTTGCGGAGATGTTGGTTACGGCAAGACTGAGATTGCAATACGTGCGGCATTTAAGGCGGTACAAGAAGGAAAGCAGGTTGTATATCTGGTTCCTACAACGATTTTGGCGCAACAGCATTATAATACGTTTATCCAACGAATGAAGGACTATCCGATTAAGATAGAACTGTTGTCACGTTTCCGTACACCGGTGGAGCAGAAGAAAACAGCATCAGATTTGTCAAAGGGACTTGTGGATATTGTAATCGGAACACATCGCGTGCTGTCAGCAGATGTTGGCTTCAAAGATTTGGGACTGCTGATTATTGACGAAGAACAGCGTTTTGGTGTGACACATAAAGAGAAAATCAAGAAGTTAAAGGAAAGTGTAGATGTACTGACTCTGACGGCAACACCGATACCACGTACACTTCATATGAGCCTTGTTGGGATCAGAGATATGAGTGTGCTGGAGGAAGCGCCTCAGGACAGAATGCCGATACAGACCTTTGTGTTGGAATATAATGAGGAAATGATACGTGAAGCGATATGCCGAGAACTGGCCAGAGGCGGGCAGGTCTTTTATGTGTACAACCGTGTACAGACAATTGCGGATATGACGGCGATTATCAGGAGACTGGTGCCGGAAGCAAATGTTGCATATGCACATGGACAGATGAAGGAACATGAACTGGAACGCATCATGTATGACTTCATTAACGGAGATATTGATGTGCTCGTATCAACAACCATTATTGAGACAGGTCTTGATATTTCAAATGTAAACACGATGATTATTCATGACTCCGACAATATGGGACTGGCACAGTTGTATCAGTTACGCGGAAGAGTCGGACGTTCTAACAGAACTGCGTATGCGTTTTTAATGTATAAAAAGGATAAACTTCTGAAAGAAGTTGCTGAGAAGCGGTTACAGGCAATCAGGGAATTTACGGAACTCGGAAGCGGATTTAAGATTGCAATGCGTGACCTTGAAATCAGAGGCGCGGGAAACCTGCTTGGTGAGAAGCAGAGCGGTCATATGGAAGCTGTCGGCTATGATTTATATTGTAAGATGTTAAATGAGGCAGTAAAGAAGAAAAAGGGAATTGCGGTGGAAGAGGAGTATTCCACAACTGTCGATATGAATGTAGATGCATTTATTCCGTCGACCTACATTGTAAATGAACTGCAAAAGATAGATGTCTACAAGCGGATTGCAAGCATTGAAAATGAGCAGGAAAAAGAAGATATGATGGAAGAACTGACCGACCGTTTCGGTACCATTCCGAAGCCGGTACAGAACCTTTTGGAGATTGCCTACTTGCGGATTCTTGCAAAAGAAGTGTTTGTAACAGACATTAAAGGTGAAAACAGTGCTATTAAATTCAGCGTGTACGAGCGTGCGGCATATAACAATGAAGAGATTGCAAGTCTCTTAGAGCAGTATAAAGGAAATCTGATACTAAAGCCTGTCGCAAAGCCGTATTTTCTATATAAAATGAAGAAGGGTTATGCAGGAAATGCGGATGAAATGCTGGTCAAATCACTGGAAATATTGCAGGATATGCATATTCTTTTATAAGCATTGTATTGGACAAAATGCAGATTTTACGTAAAAATCAGTATACAAAAGGAAATTTGTGAGATATAATAGGGTACGAACAAAAATGGATTTTTAAAATAGAAAGGATGAATAATATGTCATTAGTAACAACTACCGAAATGTTTAAGAAAGCATATGACGGCGGTTACGCAATCGGTGCTTTCAATGTTAACAACATGGAAATCGTTCAGGGTATCACAGAAGCAGCAGGTGAACTGAACAGTCCTGTTATCCTTCAGGTATCAAAGGGTGCACGTGCTTACGCAAACCACACATACCTTGTAAAGTTGGTTGAGGCTGCTGTAGCAGAGAATCCTCAGATTCCTATCGCACTTCATTTAGATCATGGTGATAGCTTCGAACTTTGTAAGTCTTGTATTGACGGTGGATTTACATCAGTTATGATTGATGCTTCTTCTAAGTCTTTTGAAGACAACATCGCTCTTACAAAGCAGGTTGTAGAATATGCACATGCTCATGGCGTTGTAGTAGAAGCAGAACTTGGTACATTAGCAGGTATCGAAGATGAAGTAGTAGTAGAAGCAGGTCAGGAAAGCTATACACGTCCTGAAGAAGTAGAAGAGTTCGTTGATAAGACAGGCTGTGATTCTCTTGCAATTGCAATCGGAACATCACATGGTGCATATAAGTTTACAGCTGATCAGTGTACAAGAAATGCCGATGGAATCCTTGTTCCGCCTCCACTTCGTTTCGACGTTTTGGAAGAGTGTATCAAGAGAGTACCGGGCTTCCCGATTGTACTTCATGGTTCATCTTCAGTTCCTCAGGAATTTGTACAGATGGTTAATCAGTTCGGTGGCAATATGCCGAATGCGGTTGGTATTCCGGAAGAGGAATTACGTAAAGCTGCAACCCTTGCTGTATGTAAGATTAACATCGACTCAGATATCCGTCTTGCAATGACAGGTAATATCCGTAAGTACTTTGCAGAGCATCCTGATCACTTTGATCCGCGCCAGTACTTAAAGCCGGCTCGTCAGGCTGTTAAGGACATGGTTGCTCATAAGATCGTTAACGTACTTGGATCAAACGGCAAGGCTTAATTGATTGAGTTAAAAGCATAAAGAAGATATTGAGAGAGACAGTTCATATGAATTGTCTCTCTTTTGTTTTTCGTGTATAATATAGACAGAAAAAGGTATTTAAGGGGGATTTATGGATAAGACGCAGCGAATGAACTATTTTCCGAACTTTCTTATATTACTGGGAACCATTAATGTATTGGTTGAGATTTCAGTAGCGGCTATCAGACTATTCCTGAAACTTGTCATTACCAGAAATTATGTGACTTTGTATCAATTTCTTTCTGTGATAGAACCATATATTAAGGTAGCACTTGAAATAGCACTTGCCATTGTGTTTATAACATTGATATTTCGGAAGGGAAGCGAATCAGACCGTCCACTCATTGTAATATGGGGATTTGTTACGATTGGTGTTCAGGTACTATATTACATATCAAGTCATTATTATAGTTTATTGGTGAATGAAATGATGAGTGATATGTCGCCTTATGCGTATGAGGAATTCTATGCAAGTACGCATGTCTTTAAGTATGCGCCTATGTTCATAGGAGTTACCATGGGAATTATTATAACCGGAGCCTTACTGAAGGATAAATGGCTTGTAATGATTAGTCTTGGGTTAAGTGTGGCATATATTGCCTGCTATGGTATGGAAAATATGATAACGGTCACATTACCGAATGGTTCGCAATTGGGCTTGGTGGTGCCTGCACTGATTTATCATATCATGGAGTCAGTGGGTATTCTATTATTAGGAATCTACTGCAAGAAAAAATATATGACTTGTAAAGGAGAGATTGCATGAACCAACCGTTAATCAGAAATGCCGGACAATTGGAACCATTAGAAGAAGTTGCAGGGTTTAAGGTACGTCCGGGTTATTATTCGCAAAACGGAGCACTTGCTCTTCCGAATGCGGTTAGTTTTACCATTCATTCTTACAATGCGACGAGCGTTGAATTGGTGTTGTTTAAGAGGACAGAAACAGAACCTTATGCAATCATTCCGTTTCCGCAGAGTTATCGGATCGGAAAAGTTTTTTCCATGATGGTGTTTGATTTGGATATTGAAGAATTTGAGTATGCATACAGATTAGACGGGCCAAATGATCCGTAAAAAGGTCTTATATTTGATAAAACAAAGTATATTCTTGACCCTTATGCAAGGGCAGTTGTTGGGCAGAGCGTATGGGGTGTGCAGAATGGAACCGGAGAGTTTTATAAGGCACGTGTGGTCAGAAATACATTTGAATGGGGCAATGCAAAGCAACCGTTGATACCGATGGAAGATTTGGTGATTTATGAGCTCCATGTGCGTGCGTTTACAAAATCAGAAACATCGGGTGTGGAATTTCCGGGAACTTTTGCAGGGGTAAAAGAAAAAATACCGTATCTGAAAGAATTGGGAATTAATTGCGTTGAGTTGATGCCGGTATTTGAATTTGATGAAACCAATAATAGCCGTGTTGTGGACGGACAGCAGTTATATGAGTGCTGGGGCTACAATACCACAAGTTTTTTTGCACCGAATACTTGTTATTCTTCTGCGCTTGAATATAATCGCGAAGGAAACGAATTAAAGGATTTAATCAAAACATTAAATGAGAACGGGATTGAGGTATTTCTGGATGTTGTATTCAATCATACCGGAGAAGGAAATGAAAAAGGACCCTTCTATTCATTTAAGGGAATTGACAACAATATCTATTATCTGCTGACACCGGGTGGACAATATTACAACTTCAGCGGTTGTGGAAATACATTAAACTGTAATCACCCGATTGTGAGCAAATGATATTGGAATGTCTCAGATACTGGGTGGTTAATTATCGTGTAGATGGATTCCGTTTTGACCTTGCGTCGATTCTTGGGAGAAATGAAGACGGTTCACCGATGAATAATCCGCCATTGTTGGAAAGTCTCGCTTTTGATCCGATCTTAGGCGATACAAAGTTAATTGCTGAGGCATGGGATGCCGGTGGACTCTATCAAGTGGGAAGTTTTCCGTCATGGAACAGATGGGCGGAATGGAATGGCAAATACAGAGATGATATGCGATGCTTTTTAAAGGGGGATGACGGAAAGGCACAGGTCGCTGCACTTCGCATGACCGGTTCTGCCGACTTATATCCGATTGAAACCAGAGGCAGAAATGCATCCATTAATTTCATTACCTGTCATGACGGTTTTACGCTGCGCGACCTGTACTCCTATAACAGGAAGCATAATGAAGCAAATGGATGGAATAATGAAGATGGCGACAATAACGGGAACAGTTGGAATTGTGGCGTGGAAGGAGATACAGACGATGAAGAGGTACTGAGACTTCGGAAGCGTCTGATTAAAAATGCCTGCGTTGCATTAACCTGCAGTCGCGGAACACCGATGTTCTTTGCCGGTGATGAATTTGGCAATTCTCAGCAAGGTAATAATAATGCCTATTGTCAGGACAACGAGATTGCGTGGCTTGACTGG
>DATESB010000043.1:0-3171 GCA_035271065.1 Lachnospiraceae bacterium
ATATATGGAAGACAAATTAGTATTAAAAAATAACTTAAAGAAAGCCAGAACAGAACACAGTCTGTCACAAAGCCAGTTGGCAGAAATGGTCGGTGTATCCCGCAATACCATCAGTTCCATAGAAACAGGCCAGTTCAACCCAACGGCTAAACTGGCACTGATTATTTGCATTGCATTGGATATGAAGTTTGAGGAATTATTCTATTTTTAACTCGTAAATAGGGATTAGTGCGAGGCGCGAAATGCCTCCAGCGTTTCCCTATTTACCCGTTCTACTTCTTCTTTCAACTCTCTCGCCGACATCAACTGACATCCTTGTCCGCGAATGATAACCTGCTCGACACCGTCTGAGGTGGCAACCGTAATCCGATGTTTTAAAACATTGTCATGTGCAAACTTCTCAATGTATCGGTCTGCCGTCTCAGCTTCTTTCGTATAAACAACATGGATATTATGATAATCCATAATCTCCGTATCACGTCCCTTAACGCGATATGCATCAAATACAAGGATTAGATTACACTTTCTGATTGCCTGATAATTACAGAGCGTATCCATCAAAGAGCCTCGCGCACCCTCCAGGTTTCCTGCTGCCAGTTCTTTCAAATCATCCCACGCATAAATCACATTATAGCCGTCAACCAACAGATAATCCTCGCCGATTACCTTGCGTTCCTTTGCTACCTTCGTTGGACCTGACGGCGCAATATAAGTTGTCTTTTTCTCCGGCATCCGCCTTTGTTCCGAGGAATCATCACGTTTATTGGCATTGGTAGCACGCTTCAGAATTACATCTACCTCTTCGGTACTGATGTGCCAATTGCGCTCTGCCGTAGACTGCGGACGTGATTTCATTTCTGTCTCGTCTGCACGCGCCTTCTCCAGAACACTCTCCACATGCATATGTTCCTTAACCCGATACCACGGTATCAGAATACCTGCGCCATGTAAACAGAAAACAGAACTTGCCGGGTTCTCCAAATCACCCTCTGCATCATATCCGATTGCCGCAATCACTTCCTCAGCGTTATGACACGGTTCATATCCAGATAAAGCACAAAATACACGTCCCTCACCCTTTGTATACGCAATGACATCCTTTTGATAATCCTGAAATGTTGCAACCGGAGCATGTCCTGTCAGTATTGCTGTTCCATGTTCGATGAATGGAGTTTCAAACCGACCGCACATCAACTCTATATCCGTCATGGCACGTCCAATCATGGTATCCGGAAGTTCCAGCCGAAACTCATAAAATGGCTCCAATAATATTGACTCTGCCTGAAATAATCCCTGTCTAACCGCACGATAAGTTGCCTGTCGGAAATCGCCACCCTCTGTATGTTTCACATGCGCGCGTCCTGCTGCCACCGTAATTTTCATATCCGTAATCGCCGAACCGGTCAGCGCGCCAAGATGTATTTTCTCCTCCAAATGTGTAAAAATCAGTCGCTGCCAGTTCTTGTCCAAATCATCCTCGCTGCATCGAAGTGCAAACTGCATACCACTCCCACGTTCTCCCGGCTCCAAAATCAGATGTACCTCCGCATAATGCTTAAGTGGCTCAAAATGTCCCACACCTTCCACCGTATCCGCAATGGTTTCCTTATAAATAATGCGTCCTGTTCCAAATTCCACTTGTGTCTGAAAACGCTCTTGAATCAAACTCTTTAGTATTTCTATCTGTATTTCGCCCATAATCTGCACTTGGATTTCTTTTAATACATCATTCCATACCACATGCAGTTCCGGTATTTCCTCTTCCAATTCCCGCAGCTTTGGCAACATGACACTCGTGTCACATCCTTCGGGTAGTTGCACTTGATAATTTAATACAGGCTCCAATATTGGCTGTTCTGATGCAGCTTCTATGCCAAGGCCTTCCCCTGCTCGTGTTTTCGTTAAACCTGTCACTGCACAGATTGTTCCAGCCGGCACTTCTGTCATGGTCTCATACTTGGTGCCGGAATAAATACGAATCTGATTTACCTTTTCCTCCTGTAGAAGGCTCTTCACCAGAAGATTTCCGCCGGTAATCTTCATATATGTTAATCTGTTTCCCTGTTCATCACGAACAATCTTGAAAACCTTCGCTCCAAACTCTTGGGGATATTGCTTCTCTTCCGTATACCGGCATAAACCTTTTAGAAAATCTTCAACACCTTCTAATAACAGTGCAGAACCAAAATAGCACGGAAACAGCTTGCGTCTTAAAATCAAACTCTTTATTTCCGACTCGGAAACTAATCCTATCTCCAAGTATTGTTCCAGGGCTGTCTCTTCACAGGTTGCAACTGCTTCGTTGAATTCTTCTGTTTCGGTTAAGGTAAAATCAATGCAATTTGCGTCAAGTCGGGTACGTAGTTCCTCCAACAACGCTTCGCGGTCTGCTCCCGGTTGGTCCATTTTGTTGATGAATAGGAATGTCGGAATGTGATAGCGTTCGAGTAATTGCCAGAGTGTTTGGGTATGGCTTTGGACTCCGTCGGCTCCGCTGATGACAAGAATGGCATAATCCAGTACCTGTAGTGTACGCTCCATTTCTGCGGAGAAATCTACATGGCCCGGGGTGTCTAGCAGAGTGATTTCTGCATTTTCTTCTGAGTCGCCCTCTGCGTTATCGATTTTAAGTTGTGCCTGCTTTGAAAAGATTGTGATACCTCGCGCCCGCTCAAGGGCATACGTATCTAAGAATGCATCGCCATGATCCACTCGTCCTTGTTTGCGTATGCTGCCACTGACGTAGAGCATCGCTTCTGATAATGTTGTTTTTCCGGCATCTACATGGGCCAGAATTCCTATGACTGGAGTTTTCATTCATTATAATCTTTTCTTATTTATTTTCTACCAAACAATCATATTGTAAGCAACAACAGCAATTCCCCATACAAGCCAAATAATACATGCAATCAATATTGCTTTTACCGGTTTCTCTTTTCCTTTTCCATTGTTAAGCATAAGTCCTGTTATACCTATTCCCAACAGAGGTAATCCAAAACGAAACATAACCAAAAGAACTGCAATCATCGCAAAGGCACATGTTAGCATTGCTTCATCTATATTGATTTCACCCTCCAACAGAGCAAAACAAGCAATAAAAAAGACAATTCCAAGCAGCAAAACAATAAAACTTATCATACAAATCCATAGAATGATGTTAATAATCTTCTT
>DATESB010000044.1:0-3055 GCA_035271065.1 Lachnospiraceae bacterium
GCAATGCCTGATATTCCGAAATAATCAAGTAACTGCACAAATTCAGGCGCTACGCCACATTCCTTTATGAGATATTCACGGCCAATCGGTTCGTTGAAGAAGCGGATGAGTTTCTGGCTGTCTTCATCATCAATATCTATGACCATATCGGTGTTCTTTACATTATGAATCCATGGTACGTGCTTATCGCCAATACCTTCAATGCGGTGTCCGCCAAATCCATTGTCCAGAAGTGTGGAACACTGTAATGCTTCGCCGACTCCAAGCTTGGATGTTGGATATTTTTCTTTTAAGTAATCGCCGGATGCCATGGTGCCTGCTGAGCCGGAGGTGAATACTGCTCCTGCAAA
The DNA here is from genome assembly GCA_035271065.1 of Lachnospiraceae bacterium. Lineage (GTDB taxonomy): Bacteria > Bacillota > Clostridia > Lachnospirales > Lachnospiraceae > JAAYYM01. The sequence continues at coordinate 351 of DATESB010000044.1, forward strand.
TCTGTCGCCCGGCTGCTTCATTTCTTCGAAGGCATCTGCAATTGCACTGCCTGTTACATTGTAATGCCAGAGGTAATTGCCCATTTCCTCGAATTGATTGAAGATTAGGACATCTTCACGGGTGGTTCTAAGTTCCCATGTCTTATCAAAGATTTCCTTGACGTTGCTCTCACATCCCGGAGTTGCAATGACTTCTCCTGCTATGCTGTTGAGCCAGTCAAAACGTTCTTTGCTCATTTCTGCAGGCAGAATTGCAATGGAATTTGCGCCTAGGAGTTTTGAATTAAATGCACCGCCACGACAGTAATTACCGGTCGATGGCCAAACTGCTTTGTGATAGGTGGTATCGAACTGTCCGGTGATTAATCTTGGTGCTAGGCAGCCAAAGGAGGCACCTACTTTATGACAGCCGGTCGGGAACCATTTGCCAATCATACAGATAATCTTGGCTTTCACTCCGGTCAGTTCGGAGGGAAGAACAATGTAATTGCTGCTTCCGTATAGTCCGCCGGTCTCCTTTTGCTCATTCTTCCATGATATTCTGAATAAGTTCAATGGATTAACATCCCATAGTCCTACTGTTTTCAACTTTTCCTTGATTTCTTCCGGAATTAAATCCGGGTTCTTCATCTGCGCAATGGTTGGGATAATAATCTGATTTTCCTTTGCTTTCTGAATATTTTTCTCGAGCGCCTGCTCGTTCTTTGTTAAGTCAATCATGCTTCGTACACCTCCACACTTATTCATACTGTAAATGGTTTTCTGTTTCTGTTATTTTAATCATATCACCCTCATATGTAAAAAGCAACGCGATACGAAAAAATATTTTTTTGCCTAAATATTTTTTAGGTTTTCCCTTGCATTCCATATCTGCTGTGATATGATAGAACTAGAAAGAATACAAAGGAGGAAGGATTGTGGACACTTCAACACTGACCATTTTGAAACAACTTGCTATGGGTCTTGCAGCGCAGTTTGGTAATAATTGCGAGGTTTTGGTACATGATTTGTCGGAAGTGAATATCAATCACTCCATTGTACATATCGAGAACGGTCACGTGACAAACCGTCAAGTGGGTGGCGGACCATCCCCGATTGTTTTGGATACCATTAGTCATCATCCCAAAAATCCGGTTGACCAATTGGCTTATCTGACTCAAACCGAAAACGGACGCATTTTGAAGTCCAGTACACTGTTTATTAAGGATGACGAGGGAAATCCGCTCTACATTTTTTCCATTAACTTTGATATCACGAATTTGCTTGCCATTGATCATTCTTTGTCTTCACTGATTTCATGTCCTGATGAAAAGGATGAGAAAACGGCTCCGAAACGTATTACCTGTGATGTCAATAACCTGTTGGATGAATTGATACAGCAATCGGTTGATTTAATTGGTATTCCGGCACCGCTGATGTCTCGCGATGACAAGATTAAGGCAATTAATTTCTTAAATGATGCAGGCGCTTTTCTGATTACCAAGTCAGGCGACAAGGTATCGAAATACTTTGGTATATCCAAATATACTTTGTATAGTTATGTTGATATCAATAAATAAGGAGGACTTACAATGGATTTTACAGCAATTAGAAAGGCAGCCGAGGGCTACGAAAAAGACATGACAAAGTTTCTGCGGGAATTAGTTCGCATTCCCGGTGAGAGTTGTGATGAAAAGGGACATATTGAACGCATTGCGGAAGAAATGAAGAAGGTTGGTTTTGATAAGGTTGAAATCGATCCAATGGGTAATGTTCTTGGATATATAGGAACCGGTTCTACTCTCATTGCTTATGATGCACATATTGACAATGTCGGTATCGGCAACCGCTCCAATTGGGAGTTTGACCCCTACGAAGGATATGAAACCGATACAGAAATCGGCGGAAGAGGTACTTCGGATCAGTTGGGTGGCTTGGTTTCTTCCGTTTACGGTGCCAAGATTATGAAGGATCTCGGTCTTCTCTCTGACAAATACACCGTCCTTGTAACCGGAACTGTGCAGGAAGAAGATTGTGATGGTCTCTGCTGGCAGTATATTATCAATGAAGATAAAGTGAAACCGGAATTTGTAGTCATTACAGAACCTACCGATGGACATATCTATCGCGGACAACGTGGACGTATCGAAATCCGTGTGGAAGTACAAGGTATTTCATGCCATGGTTCTGCGCCCGAGCGTGGTGATAATGCTATTTATAAGATGGGTGATATCTTACAGGAAGTACGCGCATTGAATGATAAGTTACTGGATAATGATTTTCTTGGCAAGGGAACACTTGCAGTTTCAGAGATTTTCTTTACTTCACCTTCTCGTTGTGCAGTAGCTGATATGTGTGCCATTTCTATTGACAGACGTCTGACAGACGGTGAAACTTATGAATCTGCATTACAGGAAATCCGAGACCTGCCTACCGTTCAGAAGTATCAGGCTGAAGTCTCTATGTACAAATATGACCGTCCAAGCTACACGGGGCTTGTTTATCCGACGGACTGCTATTTCCCGACCTGGGTCATTCCTTCAGACCATCCTGCTACTGAGGCAATGGTTGAATCCTATCAAGGTATGTATGGTGAGCCTGTTGTAGATAAGTGGACATTCTCGACAAACGGTGTTTCCATTATGGGACGTTATGGCATTCCCTGTATTGGTTTCGGTCCGGGTAAGGAAGCACAGGCGCATGCACCGAATGAGCGTACTTGGAAA
>DATESB010000045.1:0-15011 GCA_035271065.1 Lachnospiraceae bacterium
ATTATAGAATATCCGGGCGGAAAGAAAGGCTCACTGGTATCCTCTTTTGTTAATTCATATTATGAGGAAACAGGAGTTCCTGTCATTGCAGTGTCTGCATCGGCAGGTGCCACCACAAGCGAATACTGGACGCGTACTGCTATTGTGAATGATTTTGCGGAGAGACATGAAAGAGCTGTGGTATGGCTAGAAAGTAATGAGTGCTCTGTCAGAAATCAATATGTTGTTTGGTTACAGGGTGAATCAGATGCCGACGCAGGCATTACAGCACAACAATATAGTGAAAACATGGATAATATTATCAGACCATTATTTATCAAGGGTGTTCAGAAGGTATTTATCATTCGACCGGGCAGAACGCTGGATGATGAGCACTTTTTCGATGATATTATTCAGGCGCAGACAGAGATGTGTAAAGATAGTTCTTATTATGCGCTTGCATCAACATTGTTAGCGGGATTTGATACAAGTTATATGGTGGATCAATGGCATTATTGTCAGACGGCTTTGAATTTACTTGGCGAGGATGCCGGAAAGAATGTAGCGTATTATACAAATAATAAAAAAGAAGCATGTATGTACGATTATAAGTATCACAATACCTATATCCCGGATCATTTTGATTATCCTGCCGATATGGAAGCAGAACCGATTTTAATTGAACCGATGATTAAGGTGAATCAGTAAATACTGTGCGCAGCATAAGAGGAGGAGATGCCGGTGAAAGACAAAATACTTCTGTTTATTCCGGGTTATAATTGTGAAAAGCAAATCATACGTGTGTTGGGTCAGTTGGATGAAAGTGTCATGAAGTATATTACACAGGTGATTGTGGTCAATAACCAAAGTACCGATAATACCGAGGAAGTAGTGAAGCATTTTATTGAGAAACATGATTATATTCCGGTGAAACTTCTGAGAAATAAGGACAATTATGGTCTTGGCGGCTCACATAAAGTGGCGTTTTCTTATGCAAAGGAAAATGGCTTTGATTACGTGATTGTTCTGCACGGTGATGATCAGGGCTCCATTAGTGATATTTTGCCGGTCATCAGAAAAGGGATTCATTGCAAATATGATTGTGTGCTTGGAGCAAGATTCATGCGAGGGTCTAGATTGACAGGATATTCTGCGTTCAGAACGTTTGGGAATATTGTATATGACTTTCTATTTGCAGCGGTTGTACGTAAGAGAGTATTTGATTTGGGCTCCGGATTGAATGTTTACAGTGTGAAGATGTTGGAAGACTCTTTCTATGAGAAATTTCCTGACAATTTGATGTTTAATTATTGCATGATACTAGCAAGTCAATATTATGGACACAATATCCGGTTTTATCCGATATCGTGGCGCGAAGAAGACCAGATATCCAATGTGAAAATGGTTAATCAGGCAGTGACTGTATTAAAGATGTTATTTGCATACTATCGCAATCCTGCTGTGATAGAGGAAGACTATCGAGATAAAGCAATAGAAGAATATAAGGCGGAAATAATAGCATGAACTTTTCTTTGTTATGGCTGATACCATTATTTCTGGCAGGGTTTACATTGGTGCATCTGTCTAAAATGATGCGCTTGTATCTCATTTTGCTGGAATCGAAAATTGAATTTAAACGTTTTGTACTGACGTATTTAAAGACGACACTTACGAATCTGATTATTCCCTTCAAATTAGGAGAAATTTTCAGAATCTACTGTTTTTCCAGAGAAACAAAAGTCTTTCAGATAGGTCTGTTTGGTGTATTGGTAGATCGCTTTTTCGATACTGTTACGCTACTGGTTATTTTGATACCGTTTGAACTGTTTGTGACAGGGAAAATAACACTGGTTACAGGTATTCTTACAGCATTTGCGATACTGGCCGTTTTCTTGTTTATTGTTTTCCCCGGCATTTATGGATATTTGAATAAATATATCATAATAAACAAAACATCGAAGCGTTCTATGACGGCATTAAGAGGATTAGAAATAGCAAAGACATGGTATCAGCACGTGCGTGATTTGGTAAGAGGCAGATATGCTCTGATCGTATTGCTGTCATGCGCAGCATGGATTGTGGAAATCGGTGTTTTGTGGTGTCTGGCCCAAATGCGTGGCATGCTTTTTACGGCCACGGCGTTTTCGGATTATATTGCAACGATTTTTATGTCGGGCAGAAGCAGACTGTTGGTGGAATATACCATGATTGGAGCTACTATCATTGCATTTGTGACAATTGTGGGTTACATCATTTATTACACGAGAAGATACATACAACGTAAGGCAGGTGAACAACGATGAAGGATATTATCATCATATATGATGACAGCAGAAAACCAAATCAGGAAATCAGAAGTATTACCGGAGAGAAGACCTTCGGTGATACGATTTTTAAGCGGGTTACGTTAAAAGAACGTATGAAACAAGAACTACTGCGATTTTCACATATCAGAAGTTTTATGACATATCAAAAGGCGGAAAATTTCAATAACGTTTCATTGAGTGCAGTGGCAGCAGGAAATACTTGCTCCGTATTGCATTTGTTTTCAGACTGTGGATTAAGAAATCGTGAAGCATTAAAAGTATTGTTGGAGAAGGCTGGCTTTATTAACGAGAATTTTGTAGCAATGTGTGATGATAAAATTGCACTTGCGATGTTTGCGGATGTATCTGCATACTTGGATTTTTTGAATCGTAATGTCTTGTCAGGAGAACAGGAAACGGTGTCGGACGCACTTGAGACGGTGCAGTTTGAGAAAATTTCAACAGAAGCGTTTGTAGATTTGTCAAATATTAATCATTTCAGACAGTTTATAACCGGCGGTTTTGATGCAAGGTTTTTTAATGTGCTTGCAGGGGATGAATTTACGGTGACTAAACAGTCCGAAAATAAGAAAAAGATTAAGCGTGAGTTCGAGTATTATTACTTATTGCCTGAGAATATGAAAATGTGGTATGTGATGCCGTTTCATTATGTGGAAGATGAACAGAAAGCTTCTTATATGATGGAACGTTATCATATGACCGATATTGCAATCCGGTATGTTCATGGAGCAATTACACAGGATGAATTTAGAGATATATTGGATAAATTGTTTTACTTTCTGAAAAACCGTAAGGAGAAAGAAGTGCCACATGAGATTTATGCAGAAAATGCAAATGAGCTGTATCTTAAAAAGGTTGAAAACAGGATTGAGCAGTTGAAACAGTCAAAGTCCTTTGAAAAACTCAATCGTATGATACAGACGGGTACGGAATTTGAAGGAATGGACGATATCATAATTTGGTATCGGAAGATTTATGACGCAATTGTTTCGAAGAAATCTTTTAGAAACGTGTTGGTAGTGGGTCATGGGGATTTGTGCTTTTCAAACATCTTATACAGCAGGGAAGCTTCGCTGTTGAAATTGATTGATCCCAGAGGGGCACTGAGCGAAGAAGAATTGTATATGAATCCTTATTATGATATGGCAAAACTCTCTCATTCCATATGCGGATATTATGATTTCTTTAACAGTGATTTGTTTGAAATATCACTGGAGGATGGACTACAATATAAACTTACGGTATTGGGAGAAGCGGACAATGCAGTATATCGCAACATCTTTATGGAATATTTGGAGCAATATGGAGTTGATTATGCATTGATACGCTTATATGAGGCATCATTATTTTTATCGATGCTGCCCTTGCATATTGACAGAGAAAAGAAAGTCTTTGGATTTATTCTGAATGCAATTCGAATTCTAAAGGAGATAGAACCGAAATGAAATACGAAGGAATGAGCTTCATATTTGATGTGGACGGTACGCTTTGTCCAATTAAGAAAAGGGATGAAGAATATGCGGATTTGGTGCCATATGTCGAAATGATAGAAAAGTTGCGTGAATATAAAGCCGGTGGTGCTAAAATAGTACTTTTTACATCCAGAAATATGAACAGCTACGGAGGTAACATTGGACTGATTAATGCCAATACAGCTAAAGTGATGACAGCATGGCTCGACAAGTGGGAAATCCCGTATGATGAAATCATTTATGGAAAACCATGGCCGGGACACAATGGATTCTATGTGGATGACAGAACGGTTCGCCCGGATGAGTTCTTGAATATGAGCGTGGATGAACTGAACGAATTATGCAGAAAGAGCAGGTGTAAGTAAGCACATGATGACAATCGTAATTACCATGGCAGGACTTGGCTCCAGATTTAAGCAGGCAGGGTATGAGATGCCGAAATACATGATAGAAGCACACGGAAAGACCTTATTTGAGTGGTCAATGGAAAGTCTTGCGGGATTTAATGCAGAAGATAATTCCTATATTTTCATTGTACGTAGGGAAGATAATGCTTCAAATTTTATTTGTGAGACATGTCATGAGATGGGAATTGCTAATGTGCAAGTCATTGAAATTGATTATTTGACAGACGGTCAGGCAACAACAGCGTTATTAGCCAAACAATATTGGGACTCACAATCTGCACTTTTGATTTATAACATTGATACATATGTGGAAGCGGGAGAAATGAATGAAAACCAGATTACAGGGGATGGATTTATTCCCTGTTTTCATGCGGATGGTGAACATTGGAGTTTTGTGAAACTTGATGAAGCGGGGAAGGCTGTTCTGGTACGTGAAAAGGAGCGCATTTCCGATAACTGTACGCTGGGTGCATATTACTTTAAGACCTGCAAACTGTATGAACAATTATATAACGAGTATTATTCTCAAAATGAAAATCTGGAAAAGGGAGAAAAGTATGTTGCACCTCTCTATAACTACCTGATTTCAAAGGGTGGCGATGTTAGAATATCAATTGTGGATTACAGTAAAGTGCATGTACTTGGAACACCTGAAGAATTAAGAATATTCGAGGAAAATTATGAATGTTAAATCGCGACTTAACAAACAGAATATAGAGCGCGGTATCAACTATCTAAAGAGAAATGGAATCAGAGAGGCATTTTTTAAGGCATCTGAGCGATTGTCGCGTGATGAGGATGAAGCGGATTATGCCAATTGGCTCGGTATTCATCTGCCGGACGAAGAGGAACTGATGCGTCAGAGAAAGCATGTTTTTCTGAATGAATACAAAATCAGTATTCTGGTTCCGACCTATGAGACCAATCCGTTTTTTTTGCGTGAAATGATAGAGTCTGTTTTTGAACAGAGTTATCAAAAATGGGAACTTTGTATTGCTGACGGCAGCCGTTCTGACATCGTGAAGAACTGTGTGATGGATATGGTTGGCAGGTATGCTGATGTAGTCTGCGGACAGCGTATTAAATATCAAAAACTTGATAAGAATTATGGGATATCCATTAATACAAATAAGGCACTTGAAATGGCAACAGGAGATTATATCGGATTGTTAGACCATGATGATTTGTTGACGCCAAATGCCTTGTTTGAAGTTATGCAGGCTCTGCAGGACAGTGCAAAGACGGTAGGCAGCGTGTCAACGAATACGATATGCGCCCTTTATTCGGATGAGGATAAGGTAGATAGTCGCGACAGCCGCTACTTTGATTATCACAAGAAACCGGACTTCAATTTGGATTTGTTACGCTCCAATAACTATATTTGTCACTTTTTTGTTGTGAAGACCAGAATTGCAAGAGAAGCGGGCGGTTTCAGAACAGAATTTAACGGAGCACAGGATCATGATTTTATTCTTCGATGCGTGGAAAACTTGTCGATAAAAAGCATTAAGCATATTCCCAAGGTGCTATATCACTGGCGTGCACATGAGGACTCAACTGCGGATAATCCGGAAAGCAAATTGTATGCTTATGAGGCCGGGAAGCATGCAATTGAAGCGCATCTGGAACGTATGAATATAGAGGCAGAGGTGTTGTATACACCGCATTTAGGCTTTTTTCGAGTGAAATATATACCGAAAGAGGCAAGTGTTTCCATTATAACCAAAGAGGCATGGGATGCAATGGAACCGGCTGATTTGGAACAGATTGAAGACGAATATATTGTGATTATGAATGATAATCTGCGACCGCTTACACGAAACTGGCAGGCAGAACTGTTGGGGCACCTCATGAGAAAAGAGGTTGGTGCAGTGGGTGGTAAGGTGTATGACAGCAGAGGACGCATAGAGAGTGCAGGATATTCAAAGAATGAAGAAGGCAGGTTAACGGCCAATTTTAAGGGTATGCGTCGCCATTATTCAGGCTATTTGCATCGAGCATGTTTGCAACAGGAGGTGGATGGACTTCCGCTGGATTGTATGATGATTAAGAAAAGTGCTTTGGTGCTGTTAGATTCAAAGTATGTCATGTCCAAGGATTATATAGCGGTATTTGATCCATTTGCAGAATTCAGAAGAGGATAACATTTGTTATGGAAAATAGGAAAATTACAATCATCATCCCGAATTATAACGGAATGGAATATATTGAGAAATGTTTATCTTCTCTGCAGAATCAGACTTTCAAGGATTTTTTGATTGTTGTGGTTGATAATGCTTCCGAGGACGGAAGTGCAGACCTTTTGGAGACAAAATTTCCTGAAGTGCGATTGCTTCGTCTGACGGAAAATTTCGGCTTCTCCAGAGCAGTAAATGAGGGCATTCGCGTAGCGGATACGCCGTATATTATCCTTCTGAATAATGATACGGTTGCAGATGAAGGATTTGTTGAAGGACTCTATCAGGCAATTGACGGTCGTAATGAAGTATTTTCTGTTGCAGCAAAGATGTTGCAGTTAAAACATCCGGATAAGATAGATGGCGCAGGAGACTTGTATTGTGCTCTGGGCTGGGCATTTGCACGTGGAAAAGGTTGGAATAAAAAACATTATGATAAAGAAAGCGAAGTATTTTCTGCCTGTGCAGGGGCTGCAATTTATCGAAGAGATGTATTCGAAGTAATTGGATATTTTGATGAGTTTCATTTTGCGTATTTGGAAGACGTGGATGTTGGATACCGTGCTAAAATCATGGGTTATCGAAACTTCTATACACCAAAGGCAGTTGTGTATCATGTAGGAAGCGGTTTTTCGGGTTCCCGTTATAATCCGTTTAAGATAAGATTAGCAGCACGAAACAGCTGGTATGTCATATACAAAAATATGCCGTTTTGGCAAATTGTGATTAATTTCCCATTTTTGCTGATTGGTTTTTCCGTAAAGTGTATCTTTTTCATTTGCAAAGGATACGGGCGGGAGTACCTTTCCGGTATGAAGCGTGGATATTTGATGTGCACACAGGGCAAGAAATATCCTTATTCCGGTCGATTTTTTAGGAATTATGTGAAAATTCAGTTGGAATTATGGCTGAATTTGTTTCGTAGAATTTTTGGATGATTTCACAAAAAATTAATAATTTAGAGCAGTATTATTGGGGCAAAACAGGTTGCCCTTTACTCTAAACTATTGTAAAATATGTAGCGATGAGTGAATGCATCTATAACTTGATAGATAAAGGTGAATACTTTGATAAAAGATAACCAGAGGATTTTCAATCAATTGCATGTAGTAATAGACGGAATCATGATTGCAGTTTCCTATATTTTTGCATGGTATTTGAAATTTATGAGTCCCTTCCTGACGTCAGAAGAAGGTCTGTCAACGGGGACTTATTTTATGGCGCTTTACTTTATCATACCGGGTTATCTGTTCCTATATTATCAATTTGATTTATACAGTTCAAAGCGAGCTTCGGGACGAAAGAGGGAGTTATTCAATATTGTGAAGGCCAATACAGCAGGTCTTGCCATTTTTATTGTGGTTTTGTACTTTGTCAGAGGCGATCTGATTCACTTTTCCCGTACGGTGGTATTCATTTTCTGGGGAGCGAATATTGTTGCAGAGACAGTTGTCAGAAATGTAATCCGCTATATACTGCGTTATATCAGAAAAAAAGGTTTTAATTTGAAGTATGTGCTTTTGGTTGGATATTCAAAGTCTGCAGAAGCTTATATTAATCGGATACGTCTGAATCCGCAATGGGGATATGTCATCAGAGGTATTTTGGATGACCATGTTGAAAGTGGCACAATGTATAAGGGAATTAAAGTTTTGGGACGTATTGATAATTTGTTTGTCATATTGCCTGAAAATAAGTTGGATGAGATAGCAATTACGTTGTCTTTGGAGGAATACGGACGACTTGAAGAAATTGTAGCATTATGTGAAAAATCAGGTGTTCATACCAAGTTTATCCCGGATTATAACGGTGTAATTCCCAACAGACCGTATACGGAAGATTTGCAGGGACTTCCGATTATTAATATCAGACACGTACCATTGACCAATACATGGAACATATTAGCAAAGAGGCTTGTGGATATCGTTGGTTCGATTTGTGCGATTATTATCTTTTCTCCGATTATGCTTATATCAGCAATTGCAATTAAAGTTTCATCAAAGGGACCGGTTATTTTTGCCCAGGAGAGAGTAGGGCTTCATAATAAGACTTATCAAATGTATAAATTCCGTACAATGTATCTGCAAAGTGAAGAAGTTGAGGAAAAGGCATGGACGGTAAAGGATGATCCCCGTGTAACGAAAGTAGGTAAGATTCTGCGTAGGACAAGTATGGATGAACTGCCGCAGTTATTTAATATATTAGCAGGTAAGATGAGTCTGGTAGGACCAAGACCGGAAAGACCGCTATTTGTCGAGAAGTTTAAAGAAGAGATTCCACGTTATATGGTAAAGCATCAGGTACGTCCGGGCTTGACGGGTTGGGCACAGATTAACGGGTTCAGAGGAGATACTTCCATAGAGAAGCGTGTTGAACATGATTTGTACTATATTGAACATTGGACAATGGGACTGGATATTAAAATATTGTTTTTGACGGTATTCAGAGGTTTCATCAATGAGAACGCGTATTAGGGCAATTGCTTTAGAAAGGTGTTGTAGGGAACATGGCAGAGTATAGACGTGAACAGGGTGGCAGAAGAGGGGCACCTCGCAACAGTAAAAAAGCCAAAGCAAAGAGAAGAAAGAGAATTCTCTTATTTATCATGGAATTTTTTGTGCTTGTGATTATGATGTGTGTGCTGTATTTTGTTCTTCAGATGGACAAGATAGAAAAGGTAGATTTAAAGGAAGAAAACCTGGTAATCAATGCAGAAGTTGAGGATAAAGAAGCATTGAAGGGATATAAGAATGTTGCACTGTTTGGTGTTGATATCAGTAAGGGCAATAATCTGGGTAAGGGTGCCAGAACGGATACCATTATGGTTTTGAGTCTGAACGAGGATACCGGAGATGCAAAGCTTGTCTCGATTTATCGTGATACGTATTTGAATGTAGGCAATGATACTTATAACAAAGCAAATTCTGCATACAGTAAAGGCGGTCCGGAACAAGCAATCACAATGCTTAATATGAACTTGGATTTGAACATTACAGATTATGTTACAATAGATTTTAGGGCTTTAACAGAAACAATTGATGCACTTGGCGGTATTCCGATAGATGTACAAGAGGATGAAATCGAGCACTTGAATAATTATCAGATAGGTACACAAGAGGTAACCGGTGGAGAAATCATTCCGGTAACCCAAACAGGTTTGCAGACGTTGAACGGATTGCAGGCAACTTCTTATTGCAGAATCCGATATACAGCAGGTGACGATTTTAAGCGTACGGAACGTCAAAGAACAGTATTGATGGAGGTTGCTAAAAAAGCAAAGCAGTCTGACCTTGCAACCATCAATCAGATTATTAACAACGTATTTCCTAAGATTTCAACCAGTTTTACAAATACGGAAATGGTCGGTTATGCGGCGAATTTTATGAAATATAATATTGCGGATACTGTGGGATTCCCAATTAATAAAGCAACCGGAACCATTGGCAAGAAGGGTAGTTGTGTTGTACCGACAGATTTGAAGCAGAATGTTATGGTACTGCACGGGTTCCTGTTTGATGTGGATCCACTGACTTATGAACCGTCAGCAACAGTACTTCAGATCAGTGATCAGATTAAGAGTGATACATCCGCATATGTAACTGTAGAATAGAGTACAGGTGAAACATGAAGATTGATATATGTATACCGGTTTATAAACCAGATGACAAACTGCGGCAATTGATTGAGATGCTGTTTCAGCAGAGTGTTTCCGTCAATAAAATAATCTTGTATAATACGGGAGAGGAAAATTTCCTTTCTTGGATAAAGACATATGCCCCTGATTTCTCTGAAAAGTATCAAAATATTGAGGTACATCATATTACCCGGTTAGAGTTTGATCATGGACGTTCGCGGAATCAGGCAAGGTGCTATTGCGATGCTGATACTGATATCATTGTATATATGACACAGGATGCGGTTCCTGCAAATCAGGAGATGCTTTCGGCATTGGTGAAACCGCTCATGGAGAGCGCCGCTGATATTTCATATGCAAGGCAAATTCCGGCACCGGATTCAGATGTGGCAGAATGTTTTACAAGAGCATTCAATTATCCGGATAAGACAAGTATAAAGAGTAAGGAAGACTTGGGCGCGTTGGGCATTAAAACGTATTTTTGTTCCAACGTGTGTGCAGCATATAAGCGTCAAACATTTGAAAAATATGGTGAGTTTGTTGCTAAAACGATATTTAATGAGGATATGATTTTTGCGGCAAAGGTGATAGATAACGGTGGCAGTGTTGCTTATGCAGCGGATGCGCAAGTGATTCATGCACATCATTATACCAATATGCAGCAGTTTAAGAGAAATTTTGATTTGGCGGTTTCACAAGCAGAACATCCGGAAGTGTTTGCAAAGGTCTCTTCCGAGTCAGAAGGTGTTCGTTATGTGGAAGCCGCTTATGTGTATTTTAAGAGTGTCCATAAAGGGATTAAAATTATACCGTTTGTTATTACCTGTGGATACAAATATATAGGATTTTGGCTTGGACACAGATATCAAAGATTTTCAGAGGCATTTATTATGAAATGTACGATGAATCAGAATTATTGGAGGACATAAATATGTGCGGAATAGTAGGATATATCGGGAAAATGCAGGCAGCGCCTATTTTGTTGGATGGTCTTGCAAAACTAGAGTACAGAGGGTACGATTCAGCGGGAATGGCCGTTTATGATGGGAAAGAAATCAAAATGGTGAAAGCAATGGGTCGTCTGAAGGTGTTGGAAGAATTGACACACGGGGGCGAGACGCTTCCGGGAACAGTTGGTATCGGACATACACGCTGGGCAACACACGGACAGCCATCTGACATTAATTCACATCCTCATTTCAATACCGCCGGAACGATATCTGTCGTACATAACGGCATTATTGAGAATTATTTGGCACTTAAGAAAAAATTGACCGATAAAGGGTATCAATTTGTCTCTGAAACAGATACAGAGGTTTTGGTACAATTGATTGACTATTATTATAAAGGGAATCCGCTAGAGGCTATTACGAAAGTCATGCATCGCGTGGAGGGCTCTTATGCACTTGGAATTATGTTTTCAGATCATCCGGATCAGATATTTGCAGTCAGAAAAGATAGTCCTTTGATTGTAGGTCAGAGTCAGGATGGTTGCTTTATCGCTTCTGATGTGCCGGCGGTGTTAAAATATACAAGAGATGTTTATTTTATCAATAATCAAGAAGTTGTTAGATTACGTGCAGACCATATGCATTTTTATACAGTGGATGAAGAAGAAATTACCAAAGAGTCCGTGCGCATAGATTGGGACGCTGATGCAGCGGAAAAGGGCGGCTTTGAGCATTTTATGTTAAAGGAAATGTATGAGCAGCCAAAGACAGTCAGAGATACCTATAGTCCCCGTATTAAAGATGGTCAGATAGAGATTGAAGAACTTAATATGACTGACGAGGAAATCAAAGCACTGAATCACATTCACATTGTTGCATGTGGCTCCGCATACCATGCAGGAGTAGTGGGCAAATACGTGATGGAGGGCTTGGCACGTATTTCTGTGGAAGTGGATTTAGCATCGGAGTTTCGTTATCGGAATCCAATACTTGACGAGGGAGCAATGGTGATTGTAATCAGCCAATCCGGTGAGACGGCAGATACACTTGCTGCACTCAGAGAATCTCAGAAACGCGGTTGTAAGGTACTGGGAATCGTCAATGTTGTGGGCAGTTCTATTGCAAGAGAGGCAGATAATGTCATGTATACATGGGCAGGTCCCGAGATTGCAGTAGCAACAACGAAAGCTTATACAGCACAGCTCATTGCACTTTATCTGCTTGCAATGAAATTTGCGCAGGTAAAAGGAAAAATAGAAGAGGATGAATTTGCAACGATGCTTTCTGATATGGCAAGATTGCCGGATCAGATTGAGATGTTACTTGCCAATAAAGAAAAAATACAGAAATTTGCAAACAGATATATCGGTGCAAAGGATATCTTTTTCATTGGAAGAGGAATTGATTACGCAATTTCGTTGGAGGCTTCACTGAAATTAAAAGAAATCTCATATGTACATTCAGAAGCTTATGCAGCAGGAGAATTGAAACACGGAACAATTTCATTGATTGAAGAAGGAACCTTGGTGGCAGCAGTGCTGACACAGGAAGAATTGTTTAAAAAGACAATCAGCAATATGGTTGAGGTGAAGAGCCGTGGAGCATTTCTGCTTGCAGTTACCAATGAAGGCCATATTGATATAGAAAGAGCAGCAGATTATGTGTTGTATATTCCGCATACCAATCCGTATTTTGTGACATCACTTGCAATCATACCGCTGCAATTATTCGCATACTATGTATCCGTAGGCCGTGGCTGCGATGTGGATAAACCAAGAAATTTAGCAAAGTCAGTTACGGTAGAATAAAATACTGCAGTCACATTTTTTTTAAAAATAATACACAAATCGAACACACCTTGTTTGTAAACTGTTTTTAGATAAAACAGAAAGGAGTTTTTGTTATGTACGAAGATAATGAAAACAGAAACAGCAGTATGAATCATAACGCGAGTGACATGGGAAGTATGTACTCTTCCTACGAGATTCCTTCCCATACAGTACGTGAACCAATCAAAGAAAAGAAGACAGGTGGTATGTTTAAGAAGGTTATTACCTGCATGGTACTTGGTTTGATTTTCGGAGGATTTGGTGCACTTGGATTTTTTGCAGTCAATCTTGCAACAAGAGGAACTGCGGAAACATCTGTGAGTAAAACAGTAGAAACAACGGTAACACCAACCGTAACCACAGAGGCAGTACCGGTTGAAGAACCGGAAGAAGATGTGATACACACGTTTGAGGAATCAGATGCGGCTGTGTATGCAATGGATGTGAAAGATGTTGTGAAGGAAGTGATGCCTTCGGTTGTATCTATTATCAATCAATCTACACAGGAGGCAATGACATTTTTCGGTCAGAGACAGCAATATGAGAGTGAAACAAGCGGATCAGGTATTATTGTTGGAGAGAGTGATACAGAGCTTTTAATCGTAACCAACAATCATGTTGCGGATGCAGCCAATACATTATCCATTCAGTTTATAGACGGAACAACTGCGGAGGCAACCATGAAGGGTGCTGATTCAGATGTTGACCTTGCAGTAGTAGCTATCCCGTTATCAGATATCAGTAAGGAGACATTAGAGCAGATTAAGGTTGCAACATTGGGTGATTCCGATGGACTTGAAGTTGGAGAGCCGGCAATTGCAATCGGTAATGCCCTTGGATATGGTCAATCGGTAACAACGGGTGTTATTAGTGCATTGGACAGAGAAATCACAATTGACGGTATTAAGAAAGTTCTGATACAAACAGATGCCGCAATCAATCCCGGTAATTCCGGTGGTGCACTGTTGAATATCAATGGTGAATTAATCGGTATCAATGCAGCAAAGTTTTCTTCCAGTATGGTAGAAGGAATGGGATATGCAATTCCAATTTCTGAAGCAAAACCGATTATTGATGATTTGATGAACAGACAGACAAGAGAAAAAGTAGAATTTGGTGAGGAATCCTATCTTGGAATATCCGGTGTCGATGTTACGGATGAAGTTTCACAGACATATAATATGCCGACAGGTGTCTATATTGCACAGGCGTTGGAAGGAACTGCAGCAGAGGCAGCAGGATTACAGAAAGGTGATATCTTAATCAAATTTGACGGACAGAGAGTTGACACCATGGCAGAACTGCAAGAGATACTGACTTATTATCCGGCAGGTACTACAGTAGAACTGGTGATTCAGAGACCTGACGGTGATGAGTATGATGAGGTGAATGTCACGGTCACACTGGGAAGTAAGGCATCACAACAATAGGAGAGATTATGTCAGATACAGACAACAAAGATTTATTGAATAACAATGATAAAGATAGCGAATACGAAGATATTTGCTATCTTTGTCACCGTACAGAGCGGACAGCAGGAAAGATGTTTAAGTTGCCCAATCATATATGCGTGTGCTCGGATTGTATGCATAAAACGATGGATACGATGACACAGATGGATTATCAAACCATTCTAAAAGACATCGGTAACGTACCCGGGGCAAACCAGACAATTCCTTCAGAGGCTGATACAGAGGCGGAAACAGAGACTGAGACAGACGAAAGTCCAAATGTCAATCAGAATATGGGACAGGGAAGAATACCGAATATCAGTTTCCTAAACCTTTCAGACTTGCAGAATATGATGGGCCCTATGAGCAATAAGCAAAAGATTAAAAAGAAAAAAGCAGATGGCGAGCGTACAGAACCTGTCATTGATATCAAGAATATTCCGCAGCCACATAAAATCAAGGAAAGTCTGGATGAATATGTGATTGGACAGGCACATGCCAAAAAAGTCATTTCGGTTGCAATTTACAATCATTACAAACGTGTTGCAGCGGAATCTATGGGAGAATTGGCATTTGCAAAGGATTTAAGCAAGGTTGAAATAGAGAAGTCGAATATGTTAATGATTGGCCCGACGGGTTGCGGAAAGACATATTTGGTCAAGACCTTGGCGAAATTGTTGGATGTACCGTTGGCAATTGCAGATGCAACATCCTTGACAGAGGCAGGCTACATCGGCGATGATATCGAAAGTGTTCTTTCGAAACTTCTGGTGGCAGCTGATAAC
>DATESB010000046.1:0-14600 GCA_035271065.1 Lachnospiraceae bacterium
AATTGCAGAGGCTATTTTAAGAGAATGCGGTTATGATGATGAGGCAGAAATTGCGCAGATGATTAAAGCAATCCAGAATCATCGCAATGCAGAGGTAAAGTGCGACAAAGACTTGAATGGATTACTATATCGTGCTGATAAATTATCGAGAGCCTGTTTTGCGTGCCGGGCAGAAGCAATGTGCGACTGGAAAGCAGATAAAAAGAACTTGGAATTGAATTATTAAAAGGGGAACGAATGATACGTATCGGAGAACGTGATTTTGAGACAACAGGAAAAACATATATCATGGGCATTTTGAATGTGACACCTGATTCTTTCTCGGATGGTGGCAGTTATGAGAATGTGGATGCTGCACTTTTCAGAGCGGAACAGATGATTACAGAAGGTGCAGATGTATTGGATATTGGCGGAGAATCTACACGACCGGGATATACAAAGATAGGCGATGAAGAAGAAATTGAAAGAGTAACGCCTGTTATTAAATCTATTAAGGAACGTTTTCGGATACCGATTTCGATTGATACCTATAAATCTAAGGTAGCAAAAGCAGCCGTGGAAGCAGGTGCCGATCTGGTAAATGATATTTGGGGACTACAATACGATGCAGAACTTGCTGATGTGATTAAGAAGTATGATGTGGCATATTGCCTGATGCATAATCGTAGTGAAGTGTTGCAGGGAACGATTATGAGTCATTTGATTGAGGAATTACGGCTTTCTGTCAAGATAGTAACTCAGGCAGGAATATCGACAGATAAAATCATTCTTGATCCAGGGATTGGATTTGCAAAAACAACAGAACAGAACCTAGAGATACTTGCCAATCTTGGAGCGCTTAAAGAATTAAACCTGCCACTTTTACTGGGTGCGTCTAAAAAGTCAGTGATTGCATCCATGGAGAATCCACCGCTACCGATAGCAATGCGGCAAGAGGGAACTTATGTGACAACGGTATTTGCAGTGATGAACGGATATAGTTTTGTCAGAGTACATGATGTGGCACAAAACAAGCGTGTTATTGAGATGACAGAAGCATTGTGCGAAAGGCAACAAACAGGGAGGTAGTAAAATGGATTGTATTAAAATCTGTAATTTAGAGACGTTTGGAAAGCATGGGGTATTTGAAGAAGAGAATAAACTGGGACAGAAGTTTTTGGTGTCAGTTGATTTGTATTTGTCTACCAGAGAAGCCGGCAATGATGATGCACTTACTAATTCAGTTCATTACGGAGAGGTATGTCACTTTATTAATGATTTTATGAAGGAACGTACTTACCAATTGATTGAAGCAGTTGCGGAAAATCTGGCAAGAGAAATTCTGTTAAAATACAAACGTGTGGAAAAGGTTGCAATTGAAGTAAAGAAACCATGGGCACCAATTGGACTGCCACTTGAATCAATTGCGGTAAAGATTGAACGTAGTTGGCATATTGCATATGTTGCTATGGGTTCCAATATGGGTAAGAGAGAAGAATACCTTCAGAATGCAATACAGGTTTTAGAAGAACGTGAAGACTGTTATGTAGAACGTATTTCCAGATTTATAGAAACAGAACCGTATGGGTATAAAGAGCAGGAAAAGTTTTTGAACGGAATGCTTGAAATCAAAACATTGCTTCTTCCGGAGGAACTGCTTGCCATGCTACAGGAAATAGAAGAACTGGCCAAGCGTGAACGCGTCACAAAATGGGGGCCGAGGACGTTGGATTTGGATATTATTTTCTATGATGATTTGATTATCGATTCCATTGAATTGACGGTGCCACATGCGGATATGCACAACAGAAGGTTTGTTTTGGAGCCGATTGTACAGATTGCACCAAATGTGAGACATCCAATTCTGAACCAAACAGTGACACAACTTTTGGAGAAACTGGAACAATAAACAGAATAAAAAATAACGCCATAACAGGCGTTATTTTTTTATGCGCTACTCCACAGGAACCGCCGAGGCCGCTGCCTGAAACTCTGTTACATTGACAGTGCCGGAAGTAGGAGTCATATATACCGGAGTCGGAGAGTCATATTCCGAAAAGTAAGTATAGGTTGATGTAATGTTAATATCGGTATAATTTCCGGTGGCAACACGTTCAGCACCGGAACCGTCCAGCTGTATGCGCATCAGAGCCGGATCGCTTGTGCTGTTTTTTTGATAGTAGATGTAGCCGGAAGGGCTGACATTAAAGCAATCCACACGATCTGTAGTGAGTTTTTCTATTGTTTGGTCACTTGTTTTATAACGATAGAGCGAATAATCATCGGCAACATTCATGTAATAGAAATATTCACCCTGTAAAATGGGATTAAATAATTTACCTTCATAAACGGTGGTGATACTTTGGAACGTGGTGTCGTATGCCATTAGTTTGAAGCGGTCATCCATATCATAATAGTAGATGACATTACCTGCAGCACAGGCCGGATTGACAATGGCATCTATCATTTGACCTTTTTGTGTGCGGTCTGTTTTAACACGATAGAGTGTCATACCCTCTTTGTTATCGTAGTGCTGATAATATACATAGTCGTCCATAAGCATCACAATGCCGGAAGGGGTTTTGTCCAGTGTTTTATCATTTTTACCGTCTTTTTGGATACGATAGACACCTAACATGTTGCCAAGAAAACCAAAAGCACTGCCGTCATTACCGGCTGCGTCTGTATCCCGATAATAATATAGATGTTCGTCACCTGCATTGATGTATTTGGCAGGTACGTTCCACAGTCTTTTGATGTTTGTTGTATCGGAATTCATGGAATAGAGATATCCGTTGTCATATGCATTACTGAAATATACAACACCGTCATCCTCACAATATAGACCATGATTATTCAGATTGCCGGCAGTATTGCCGATGGTGCCCGG
The DNA here is from genome assembly GCA_035271065.1 of Lachnospiraceae bacterium. Classification (GTDB taxonomy): domain Bacteria; phylum Bacillota; class Clostridia; order Lachnospirales; family Lachnospiraceae; genus JAAYYM01. Next base: position 2,870 of record DATESB010000046.1, read on the forward strand.
AGCATTTGGTCTGACTCCGCTAAAGAATATTTCGTAGATAACCAAGGCAGCAACAACCAGGGCAGACAGAACCAGAATAATGATATTTCGTGTCTTCATATGGCTGCCTCCTTTGTATTTTATTTGATAAATTTATTATAAAGTAAGCAGTGATATTTTGCAAGGAAGAGACCTTGTCATGGGGCAGAAATTGGGGTAAACTATAAGAAAACAAAGAGGGGATTTTATGAGCGATAATCTGAGTCTTGAAACACTAAGAAAACAGTTGGATACGATAGACGCTAATCTGGTTCAGTTATATGAAAAGAGGCTTGATATTTGCGGTCAGGTAGCGGTATATAAGCATCAGACCGGAAAGCCTATACTGGATGCAACACGTGAGCAGGAGAAGATTGAGACAGTGCGCTCTATGGCACAGGATCAAGAAAATGCAAACGCCATAGAACACTTATTTACGCAGATTATGGCTGACAGCAGGGAGTTACAGGCTAAGCTGATTAAGGATATGGACGGAGAGACAAAATGAGAGAAAAAGAATTGATTTTACATAAGCACTTTAAGCATGGCGATATCCTGAGTGATATGTCATGGCTATTGGAACATTGTGAGGACGATTACTATAACGATGAGGACAAGAGAACACTATTATTTGATGTGGTACACCGTTTGATAGAATTATCCGGTAGTCACGGCTATGAGGGAAATCTCTGGCATACATATCTGACATATCTGCTTGCTAATAACGAGAATGCCTTCAGTATGGCATCTGAGATTAAGGGTGCGGTGCAGGGGAGTATTAACGATATTGCATTACATGATTTTAGGATATTCAAGGAGTTATTTGATTGTGATTTGACAATTCTGGAGCGCACATTACATGCAGATTGTGTGCAGATGCTGTTTCATTACAAGAACATTAACGACCAGAGCCGGATGTTTAATAAAAGAATTCGGGACCGCATCTGTGAATTGAGTGTCAAATTGGCAGAGACAGAGACTCCGGAAGTATTTTTATCAACGATGACAGAGTTCTATAAGGATTTTGGGGTTGGCAAATTTGGTTTACATAAAGCGTTCCGTGTAGAACATCATGAACAAGGTGCTCAGATTATTCCGATTACGAATATTGCACATGTATATTTGGATGACTTGGTGGGATATGAGATACCAAAGCAGAAACTGATTGATAATACAGAGGCATTTGTCAGTGGCAGAAAAGCAAACAACTGCTTGCTGTTTGGAGATGCCGGTACAGGTAAGTCCAGCTCTATCAAAGGAATATTGAACAAATATTATGACAGGGGACTTCGCATCATTGAGATATATAAGCATCAGTTTCAGGATTTGAATGATGTGATTGCGCAGATTAAGAACCGAAATTACAAATTTATTATTTATATGGATGACTTATCGTTTGAAGATTTTGAGATTGAGTACAAGTATTTGAAAGCAGTCATTGAAGGCGGTTTGGAGAAAAAGCCTGATAATGTTTTGATTTACGCAACTTCAAACAGACGGCATTTGGTACGTGAGAAGTTTTCGGATAAGGAAGAGCGACGTGACGATTTGCACAGTTCTGATACCGTGCAGGAAAAACTATCTCTGGTTGCAAGGTTTGGTGTATCTATATTCTTTTGTGCACCGGATCAGAAGGAATTTAATCATATCGTAGAAACACTGGCCGAGCGTTACGGCATTACAATGTCAAGAGAAGAACTATTGGAAGAAGCCAATAAATGGGAACTTTATCATGGCGGATTGTCGGGAAGAACGGCACAGCAGTTTATTGATTATCTGTTAGGAAAAGGACAGGAATAAAGTTTCGGAAACTTGATGCAAGGAGATGAACAAATGAGCATACAGACATTTGCGGCAATTGATGTTGGTTCTTATGAACTGGCAATGAAGATATATGAATTTTCCGGTAAGGGTGGTATGAAACAGATTGACCATATCAGGCATCGCATTGAGTTGGGGACGGATACCTACACAACCGGGAAAATCAGCCATGAGAGAGTGGATGAACTTTGTAAGGTGCTTTCGGAATATGCCGATATGATGAAGACTTATAAGGTGTCAGCATATCGTGCCTGCGGAACAAGCGCAATTCGTGAAACAGAGAACCGAATGATTATATTGGAGCAGGTTAAATTGCGTACCGGTTTAAAGGTGGAAGTGCTCAGTAATTCCGAACAGCGTTTTCTGCATTATAAGTCAGTTGCATCAAAGGGCGAGCGTTTCGGTAAAGTAATCGAAAAAGGTACTGCAATTGTAGATGTAGGCGGCGGAAGCATTCAGATTTCTCTGTTTGATAAAGATTCCCTTGTTGCAACACAGAATATTCGACTTGGTATTCTCAGAATGAGAGAAATGCTTGTGGATATTCAGCCTCATACCAAAGATTATGAGCATTTAATAGAAGAACTTGTGGATAATCAGTTGATTTCTTTTAAGCATATGTATTTAAAGAACAGAGAAATTAAGAATATTATTGTTGTAGACGATTATATCTCTTTTATCATGCAGAAACTCAGCGAGGATGAGAAGGTTGATAATACTATTTCCAAGGAGCAGTATATGGCGTTTCTGGATGTTTTGCGCATGAAAACGCCGGAGCAGATTGCCAGATATATCGGTATGCCGGAGGAAAATGCTTCGTTATTGACGCCATCAGCGATTCTGTTCAAAAGAATATTGGAGATTACGGGTGCTGAATTATTATGGGCGCCGGGCGTAGGACTTGCAGACGGAATAGCATATGATTACGGGCAGAAGAATAAGTTAATACAGGTACAGCATGATTTTGAAGCGGATATTGTTGCATGTGCGGGTAATATGGGTAAACGATATCAGGCAAACAGGGAACGAAATCTGTTCTTGGATAAGACTGCGGTTACGATTTATGACAGTATGAAAAAGGTACATGGCATGGGGAAACGTGAGCGGGTTTTATTAAGAATTGCAGCCCTGTTGAATGATTGTGGTAAGTATATTTCGTTAGAATCTTCAGCGGAGTCCGGTTATAACATTATTATGGCAACAGAGATGATTGGACTGTCTCATCAGGAGCGGGAAATCGTTGCAAATATAGTGAAGTACAATAAGGCTGATTTTAGGTATTATGATGAAATTGCAAGGGAGTCACAATTAGATCGAGAAGCATATCTGAAAATAGCAAAACTAACGGCAATGTTTCGAGTGGCAGACGGTGTGTGCAGGTCACAGAGGCAGAAAGTAATGGATGTCAAAGCAGCCTTAAAGGAAGATACATTGTTATTGACGGTTACTTCAGATGAGGATATTTCATTGGAAAAGGGCTTCTTTCAGAGAAAAACAAGATTTTTTGAAGAAGTATTCAGTATTAAACCAATCATTAAGCAGAAGAGAAATCTGAACCGCATATAAGAAAGACGAGGAATTTTGAATGGCAGAGAAATTTGATTTGCGAAAGAGTGAATATTACTATAACAGAGAACTTAGTTGGCTGTTATTTAATAATCGTGTGTTAGACGAAGCGCGGGATAAGACGCTGCCTTTGTTTGAACGACTTAAATTCCTGAGCATTACTGCATCTAATTTGGATGAGTTTTTCATGATACGTGTTGCCTCCTTAAAGGATATGGTCAATGCAAAATATGATAAAACGGACATTTCAGGCATGACGCCGCAAAAGCAGCTTGAGAAGTTAAATAAGGCAACGCATGAACTGGTACAGCAGCAATATTCAACGTATACCCGTTCTTTACTGCCATTGCTCAGACAGAATGGGGTACGCGTGGTTGTGGTACATGAAGACCTGACAGAAGAGCAGGGCAAGTACGTAGACCACTATTTCACAGAAAATGTGTATCCGGTGTTGACGCCTATGGCGGTGGATTCTTCACGGCCGTTTCCACTGATCCGTAATAAGACACTGAATATCGGTGCACTTTTATCCCAAAAAGGTGAGGATGAGGAACTTGAATTTGCTACGGTACAGGTGCCGGCAGTGCTTCCGCGTATTATTTCCATACCGGGTGCAGAGGATGAAACGACTCTGATTTTGTTGGAAGAAATCATTGAACGGAATATTCATAAGTTATTCCTGAACTATGATGTGATTTGTGCACATCCATTCAGAATTATGAGAAATGCAGACCTGACAATTGAGGAAGATGAAGCTGCTGATTTATTAAAAGAAATTGAGAAACAGTTAAAGAAACGTCAATGGGGAGAAGCAATTCGATTAGAGGTTGCAGATGATATTGACAAGCGTTTGTTGAAGATACTGCGACAGGAACTTTCTATTAAGGAAGAAGATATATATAAGATTAACGGCCCATTGGATTTGACCTTTTTAATGAAGATGTATGGTTTACCGGGCTTTGAACATTTGAAAAACGAACCGTATACACCACAGACCATTCCGAATTTGCAGACAGATAAAGATATCTTTGAGCAAATAAGAGAAGGGGATAAATTGTTACACCACCCGTATCAGACGTTCCAGCCGATTGTGGAATTTATCAGACAGGCGGCAAGAGATCCCGAAGTTCTGGCGATTAAGCAGACATTATATCGTGTCAGCGGTAATTCACCAATCATTGCAGCACTTGCACAGGCAGCTGAAAACGGAAAACAGGTTACTGTGTTGGTTGAATTAAAGGCAAGATTTGATGAGGAAAACAACATTGTCTGGGCAAAGATGCTTGAAAAAGCAGGCTGTCACGTTATTTATGGACTGGTTGGATTGAAAACACACAGTAAGATTACTTTGGTGGTTCGACGTGAAGAGGACGGTATCAGACGTTATGTGCATCTGGGAACCGGTAATTACAATGATATTACTGCCAAGTTATATACAGACTTGGGATTGCTGACATGTTCTGAAGCAATCGGAGAAGATGCCACAGCAGTCTTCAATATGCTTTCGGGATACTCTGAGCCGGTATCCTGGAATAAGTTATCGTTAGCACCTTTATGGTTAAAAGAACGGTTTTTGGAATTAATCGAGCGTGAGCGCGAAAATGCACTGATGAAGAAACCGGCACGTATTATTGCCAAAGTTAATTCACTTTGCGATCAGGATATTATAGCGGCACTCTATGAAGCATCAAAAGCAGGGGTACAGATTGATCTGATTGTACGCGGTATTTGCTGTCTGCGCGTTGGAATACCGGGAATTAGTGAGAATATCAGAGTACGTTCCATTGTTGGAAACTTTTTGGAACATAGTCGCATATTCTATTTTCAGAATGCGGGAAAAGAAAAGATATTCCTAGGTTCTGCAGACTGGATGCCGAGAAATTTAGAGCGTCGCGTGGAAATTATGTTCCCGATTGAAGATGAGCCATTGATGAAGGAAGTACTGCATATCTTGCAGTTACAATTGGATGATACTTTGAAGGCACATGTTTTGACAGACAAGGGAACATATGAGAGAATAGATAAAAGAGGAAAAGTACTTCTGAGCTGTCAGGAGGAATTTTGCAAGGAGGCGATAGCGGCAGGTAAGACAGTCAAGGAAGTTTTAAATGACAGAGTCTTTGTCCCGGAGGAACATGTGGAATGAGAAAAGTGATTTTAGCATCAGGTTCGCCACGTCGAAAGGACATATTAGAGCAGGCCGGTATCCCGTTTGAAATCATTCTTCCGACCTTGACCGAGGAAGTGACAGATCAGACTAAGCCTGAAGAGATTGTGAAAGACCTGTCAAGACAAAAGGCAGAAAATGTAGCAGAGTTATTGGATGCAACAGATGATTATATGATTATTGGAGCGGATACAGTGGTTGCCTATGAAGGTCAGATATTTGGCAAGCCAAAGGATCGAGAGGATGCATTCAGAATGTTATCTTTGTTACAGGGCAATGTACATCAGGTATATACAGGTGTTACGTTTGTGTATACCAAGCAAAATGAGCGCAAGACACATTCATTCCATGTGACTACGGATGTCCGGATGTATCCGATGAATGAAGAACAGATAAAAGGGTATATTGATACCGAGGAGCCACTAGACAAGGCTGGAGCCTATGCAATTCAAGGCAAATGCTGTGTTTATATTGAGGAAATAAAGGGCGAATATAATAATGTTGTAGGATTTCCGATTGCTCACATATGTGAAGAAATGAAAATCACATTATGATAGGAGGGTGAAAGTATGCATGAATATGATGATGAGGTGCTGGCTGTATTTTTAAGAGATCAGGGAAGACTGTTTGATGAACCAGTAGCAGAGACAATCGAGGAAGCTGAGGCTTTCTTGGAGGATTGCCTTGCAGTTGTGGTTGACTCATTGCAGGAAGTCTGGGAGTACTTTGATGAGAACGGAACTGATCTGGAAGGCATGTCACTTGAAGATATCGAGGATGCATCTGAAGTATTCAAGATTCCGGATGGAAGATATCTGATCGTGGAAGCATAAACATAAGCAAATGAATGATGTTACAGAATAAATTTTTCAATGATTTCAGCAATACCGTCGTGATTGTTATCGTTAACGGTGACATAATCGGCGGTATTTTTGACGAGTTCAATCCCGTTTTTCATAGCAACGCCAATACCGGCAGTTTCTATCATGGTGGTATCATTTTCTTCATCGCCTGCAGCAATGGCATTAGCAATCGGAATGTTGAAATAATCGCAGAAATACTTCACGGCATTCCCCTTTGTGGACGCCAAAGAACCATATTCCAAAAGTCTTTCACTGGAAAATGTAGAACTGACTTTATCTTTTGCCCAATCAGCATATTCCGCACGAAACTGTTCCAAACGCTTACGACCTTCGAGGCTCATGACAATGATTTTCATGGGCTCTTCGGTTAGAACCAAAGAGAGATCATCGGAAATGAGGGCGGGCATTTTGATATGCTGTTGATATTCTTTCAGTTCCGGGGTATTGCGACAACTGACAATATGAGTTGCCGAATAGGTATGGATATGTAAATCAGCTTTCTTTGCAGCTGCAAATAAATACTCTGCATATTCCATGGGAATGGCAGAGCGTAACAAGATCTGATTGGCACCACAATCATAAATCAAACCGCCGTTAAAAGCGGATACATAAGAGCCGGGACCATCAAATCCAAATTCTTTTGCAACCATAAGCACACTGTTGAGTGGGCGTCCGGAGGAGAGAATGATTTTGTGACCGGCATCTAACATACGGTGTATCATATCCATTGTATGGGTACTGATTTTTTTTTGGTCATCTAATAATGTACCATCCAAATCAGTAAATAAAATCTTTGTATCCATTTTCGAGAAACCTTTCTGTATTACAACAACCCTTTTCTAATTTTGAGATTCAGTAACAACTCTTCGAGAACAAATAAATGACCGTAGCCAACACCTAAATCCAAACCAGGTTTTGTTGTACCGTGAAAATCCGAACCGCCTGTTATTAACAATTGATATTTCATGGCAAGGCGTTTCATATCACGTTCTTCACCTGCATGATAGGTAGAATAGACTGCTTCAATTCCGTCAAGACCGGAAGCAACCAGTTGAGAGACCAAATTGTCCAAACGGTCTTTCCCCATATGATAGAGGGTTGGATGTGCCAAAACAGCAAGACCACCGGCAGACTTAATCAATGAGACTGCCTGTGAGGGTGTGACCTTCTCACGTGCCACATAGCAAGGAGAGTTGTCTCCGATGTAGCGTTCAAAGGCTTCCTGCATATTCTTGATTTGATTTGTCTCCAACATGTATTTTGCATAAAGCCCACGTGTCACAACAGAATCGGGAAAACGTTCCCGCAATTGCTCCATTGTAATGTCAATGCCGTGTTCACGCAGTTTTGTACACATTTTTTCATTGCGGAGTTCTCTGGAATTCTGAAAATCCGTCAAATACTTGATAAAGTGCTCATTATGGTGGTCAATATACAGACCGAGAATATGAATATCGCGACCTTCGTATTCCGTGGAAAGTTCAATGCCCGGAACAACCTCTAAGGAAACATTCTGTTTGTTAGACAGCACCTTGGCATAATCCATTGCTTCATCCAATCCCGCCGTTGTGTCGTGGTCTGTGAGAGCGAAGGCAGAAAGCCCTTTTTCCATGGCATAGTCCACAAGTTCCGTCGGTGAATAAGAGCCGTCTGATTTATTGGAATGCACATGCAGGTCAACTTGGTTCATATTAGTTTTCATCCTCTTCCTTATTGGCAGTATAAACGAAACGTTTACGAGCCATTTCATCACTTTCAAGGTATTCGTCATAGGTGGTAATCTTGTCAATCAATGCACCGCCCGGCATAATCTCCATAATGCGGTTTGCGGTAGTTTCTACAAATTGGTGGTCATGTGATGCAAAGAGAATGACACCCGGGAATTTAATCAATCCATTATTAAGTGCAGTAATAGATTCCATATCCAAATGGTTTGTCGGCTCATCCAGAATTAGAACATTGGGAGCACTGATCATCATTTTGGATAACAGGCAGCGCACCTTTTCACCACCGGAGAGTATCTTTACTTTTTTAACACCGTCTTCACCGGGGAATAACATTCTGCCGAGGAAACCACGTACATAAGTTACGTCCTTAACAGGAGAGTAGCCGGTTAACCAGTCTGTAATCGTCAAATCATTATTGAATTCCTCTGTGGAATCCTTCGGAAAATAAGCCTGTGAAGTGGTAACACCCCATTTATAAGAGCCTTCATCCGGTTCCATTTCGCCCATTAATATCTTGAATAAAACAGTTTTTGCAAGTTCATTTCCACCAACAAAAGCCACTTTATCCTCACGTCCAAGGATGAAAGAGACATTGTCGAGAATCTTCTCACCGTCAATTGTCTTGCTGATGCCTTCCACTGTCAGTACTTCATTACCGATTTCACGTTCCGGACGGAAATCTACATAAGGATATTTACGAGAAGAAGGTTTGATGTCATCCAATTCAATCTTTTCCAATGCACGCTTACGAGAGGTTGCCTGTTTTGATTTGGAAGCATTGGCAGAGAAGCGGGAGATAAATTCCTGCAGTTCTTTGATTTTCTCTTCCTTTTTCTTATTGGCTTCCTTCATTTGTTTCACAAGTAATTGGCTGGATTCATACCAGAAGTCATAATTGCCGGCATAGAGCTGTATCTTTCCGTAATCAATGTCAGCAGTATGCGTACATACCTTATTTAAGAAGTATCTGTCATGGGATACAACAATAACGGTATTCTCAAAGTTAATCAGAAATTCTTCCAACCATGCAATGGCATCCAAATCCAAGTGGTTTGTCGGCTCATCAAGGAGCAGAATATCAGGATTGCCGAAGAGTGCCTTGGCAAGCAATACTTTCACCTTTTCAGAACCGGTCAAGTCGCCCATAATAGAATAGTGTAAATCTGTTTCAATCCCTAATCCGTTTAAGAGCATAGCAGCATTGGATTCTGCTTCCCAGCCGTCCATATCTGCAAATTCAGCTTCTAACTCACTGGCACGGATACCGTCTTCATCCGAGAAATCCTCTTTTGCATAGATAGCATCCTTTTCCTTCATTATTTTGTACAATCTTTCATTTCCCAGAATGACTGTATCCATAACCGTATATTCATCGTATTTGAAGTGATCCTGCTCTAATACCGACAGACGTTGCCCGGGTGTGATAACGATATCACCTTTTGTTGTCTCAAGATTGCCGGAGAGTATTTTCAAAAATGTAGACTTACCTGCGCCGTTGGCACCGATGAGTCCATAGCAGTTTCCTTCTGTGAATTTGATGTTAACGTCTTCAAACAACGCTTTCTTTCCTAATCTTAATGTTACATTATTTGCACTGATCATTTATTTCAAAATCCTTTCCAAAATCATTTAGAGTTACGTACCAATTCCTTATTTTACATGAAATAGGGAAAAATGCAAGTAAAACACCCTAAAGATTTTGATTTTAGGGTGTTTTATGATGTGAATTATGTATGATAATGATATTATATTTAATATGGCAGTTACTCTACTTCATCAGCCACCACTTCGTTTTGTGCACGTTTTGCACCTTCTGATTTGGAGCCACGTAACAAATTATATACGAAAGCGGCAATTGCTGCACCTACGAGCGGTGCCACGATGAATACCCATACCTGAGCCAAAGCATCTCCGCCGGTTAATAATGCGGGACCAAAGCTTCTTGCCGGATTAACCGATGTTCCTGTAAAGGGAATACCAAGAATATGTACCAGTGTCAATGTGAGTCCGATAATAAGGCCGGAAACAGCACTGAATTCAGCCTTTGAAGTAACACCAATGATGGTGAAGACAAATACAAAGGTCAGTATAATTTCAACTACAATAGCCTGTCCCATAGTAATGCCGAGTGCGCTGGCTGTACCGAAACCATTGGCACCAAGAGCACTTGTTCCATTGAATAAAAAGGCAAGTACACCGGCACCGGCAATGGCACCAACGAACTGTGCTACAATATATCCGATGAAATCTGTGATGTTCAGTTTGCCGATTAAGAGCATAGACAGCGATACTGCAGGGTTTACATGACAACCGGAGATATTGCCGACAGAATATGCCATGGCAACAATAACAAGTCCAAATGCAAATGCAATTAAAAGCGTGGAAATAGCCAGTGGTACAGGCTCACCTGCATAGGATAACAAGGTGTTGATTCCTACTGCACTTCCACAGCCGAAAACAACCAAAACAAAGGTACCGATAAATTCTGCAACATACTTTTTCATATTCATAGATTCGTTCTCCTTTCGAGTATGATATATTCCCATTATAATACATTTTGCAGTATAATGAAATAAAATTATGCTTTTTTGAAACAATTTGAAGTATTTTGAAGATATGATTCGTTATATACATTGAGGAACATCGCTTGGGAGGCATTCCGGGTGATTGGAGAGGAGGCGGAGATAATTAATGAGCAGCAATGGCTTGAGCATATGATTGCGTCATATCAGAACTTGATATTCACAGTATGCTACAGGTTTACAAACAACTATTTTGATGCAGAAGATTTGACCCAGGATACATTTTTATCCGCCTATCGAAACCTCAATCACTTTGACGGGGAAAATCCGAAAGCATGGCTGTGCAGGATAGCCAAGAATAAATGCCTGGACTACATAAAGCGTGCAGATGCGAGAAGCGTTCCGACAGAGGATTCCTTCTTCCTCACACTTGAAGCTTCCAATATGAGTGCTTCGCCCGAGGGAATTTGTCTCAATAATGCAGTCAAAGAGGAATTGCTACATGCCTGCAACTCGCTGTCACCTCCATATGATGAGGTTGCAAAAGCATTCTTCTATGAAGAACGAACGGTAGAAGAACTTGCCAAAAGGCTAGGGAGAAATGAAAAGACGCTCAGAACACAGATTTACAGAGCAAAGGGAATGTTACGAAAAGAGTTAGGAAAAGAGTTGGGAAAGGAGGCAGACCATGAATAGAACGATGGAAGAGTTATCAATTGAGGAATTGATTGAATTTGCAGAAGGTGACTTAATAACGGCTCCGCATTATTTACAGGACAATATTATACAGAAAAGTCAAAGCGTGCAAGTACAATTACCAATGCAGATAGAAGCACATGCTAAGCAGATACCGAAGAAAATGCAGATGTTTTATTACACGATGAAGGTATCGATTGCAATGGTCTGTACTCTGATATTACTGTTTGTCAGTACCAATATTCCAACCGGCCTGCAAAGCGGATTAAAAGCAATTGCCAATCCCATCAGTGAGAAAGCAGACCGATTATCAGAAAGTATGTCAGAACGTTCTTCTGAGTGGGATGAGAC
>DATESB010000047.1:0-7370 GCA_035271065.1 Lachnospiraceae bacterium
CTCATTCAGTTTCAGTATGTCTGCATTGATTTCATTCAATTCATCATATAACTGCTTGATTTGATTTTCCTGCTCTACCTCATCGCTCTTTGCACGAAGCAGACGTGACTGCAGTTCTGCTTTTCTGATGTTAATCTGTTCAAGCAGCATATCATAACGTCCCATTTTTGACTTAATCGTGGCACGTTCATTCAATATTTCTATAATTTCATTCTTACCGTTCTCAATGACAGTGGTTAACTTTGTAATCTTCTCCTGAACGATGTTCAAAGAGCCTTTTGCTTCATCTCTGACCTTTAATAAATCAGCCAGTTGTTCATCCAAATCGCCTTTGCCTTCTGTCAGTTTCTTTTGTTCTGCCTCACGCGCTTCAATGTCTGCCTGCACAGAATTCATGCGGCTGCGCAGATTCTCATCATTTGCTTCTGCAAAATGGATCTGCTCCTTTAATACATTAATCTCGCCCTCTAATTTTCCCTTCAGGACGCTTGTATCTGACAGCAGACTTCTCTTTTCCTCTATCGCATGGTCAAGTTTTTCTATCTCGGCTTCAATTGCTTCGTATTCATTACGGGTATTCTCGTAATGTCCCTTTGCATCTTCTAAGTCGTGATTGGCAATCTTTAATTTCTCATCCACAGATACCAACTGTGTCTTGATGCGTTCTGCTTCCAATAGGAACATATTCACATCCAGAACCTTTAATTCTTCTTTTTTCTTCAGGTAGTCCTTGGCGATTTCTGACTGCTTCTCAAGGGGTTCTACCTGCTTCTCTAATTCGGCAAGAATATCGCTGACACGAATCAGGTTATTCTTTTCCTCTTCTAATTTCTTAACTGCTGTATCTTTTCTTCTCTTAAACTTAACAATACCGGCAGCTTCGTCAAACAACTCACGACGCTCCTCTGGCTTTCCGGATAATATCTTATCAATCTGACCCTGTCCGATAATCGAATAGCCTTCTTTTCCGACACCAGTGTCATAAAACATCTCATAAACATCTTTCAAACGACAGGTAGCACCGTTAATCAAATACTCGCTCTCACCGGAACGATAGACACGTCTGGATACCGTCACCTCTTCAAAATCAATCGGAAGCGCATGGTCTGAATTGTCCAGTGTAATGGCAACATAAGCGTATCCCATAGGCTTTCTCGTCTCGGTTCCGGAGAAAATAACGTCCTGCATACTTGCACCACGTAACTGTTTTACACGCTGTTCACCAAGTACCCAGCGTACAGCATCTGCTACATTACTCTTTCCGCTGCCGTTCGGTCCTACAATCGCTGTAATTCCGTTATGAAATTTGAAGGTGATTTTATTGGCAAAGGATTTAAACCCATGCACTTCGATACTTTTTAGATACATTTCTTTCCCTACTTATCGTTTAGTGTAGTTAATACGTTATAAGCTGCCTGCTGTTCCGCGCTTTTCTTGGTTCTTCCCATGCCCTCACTGACCTTGATGCCGTCAACCATTGCCTGTACACGATATGTTCTCTCATGTGCCGGACCGATTTCCTCAAGTAGTTCATAGGTTAGCTTGCCGCCCTTTTGCTGTATGCGTTCCTGTAAAATGGTCTTGCTGTCATAAAACAGAATCTTATCTTCAATATCCGTTAAAACAAACTGATGCACATACTTTCTTGCTTCCTCAAAACCGCCATCCAGATAAATTGCACCTATGACAGCCTCAAATACATCTGAAACAATGGAATCCCTATGTCGTCCTCCGGTCAAATCCTCTCCCTTGCCAAGAAGAATATATTCTTCTAACTTAATATTCCTGGCACAGATGGCTAACGTTGATTCGCAGACCAAACTCGCACGCGTCTTGGTCATATTACCTTCATACATGTTCGGCTGCTCTGTATAAAGATGTTCGCTCACTGCTAATTCCAACACTGCATCACCGAGAAATTCCAGACGTTCATAATCTTCAACCTTACATTGTTTTTCTTCATTGGAAAAAGAACTGTGCGTCAATGCCTGCCGTAACAGCGCCTGATCTCTAAAAGTATACCCAATTTTTCGCTCAAGTTCCATATATCCCGTCAGATTGTTCATCCTCTGAATTCCTCTCCGTTTCTCTATACAGCAACAGAGAGTCGCATGCGACTCTCAGTTACATATGATTTGATTCCATATGATTTAGTTCAATGCACTTTTGATTTGTTCTACCGCATCTCCGACAGAAACAATCTTCTCTGCGTCTTCAGTCGCTATCTCAATATCAAACGCTTCCTCTATTCCCATAATAATCTGAAATACATCCAATGAATCTGCTCCTAAGTCATCACTAAACGTTGTATTCATCGTAATTTCGTCTGCATCAACATTCAGTACCTCGGCAATAATTTTTTTAAGTTTTTCAAATTCCATTTTTTCGCCCTTCCTTATTCATTCATCATATTGATTTTTTCATTTATTTTATATCAGGGGCTTCTCATTGCTTTTCAACGAGACCTCTCCCCTGATTATATCATTAATGTGTTGTTCTTTAAATGCCACACATTGAATGATGGAATTCTTGACTTCTTTTGCCTTTGAACTGCCGTGTGTCTTAACCACCAATCCATTCAAGCCCAGTAACGGTGCTCCACCGTATTCGCTCGCATCAAAGGTCTTCATAGTTTCTTTCAAAGCCGGTTTTACAAGTAACGCGCCAATCTTAGAACGCAACGATGTCATCAAACCTTGTTTAATCTTACTGATTAGTGTAGCACCGACACCCTCATATAACTTCAATATGACATTGCCCACAAACGCCTCACATACAATCACATCTGCATCGCCCTTTGGAATATCTCTTGCTTCGATACTTCCGATGAAATTAATATCAGGGCAATTCTTCAACAACGGGTAGGTTTCCTTGACAAGCATGTTACCCTTGTCTTCTTCTGCGCCTATATTTACAATGGCTACTCTCGGATTCTTGACCCCGATGATGTGTTCCATATAAATAGAACCCATCTTGGCAAATTGCAACAAGTGAGATGCTCTTGCATCTACATTGGCGCCACAATCCACAAGTAACGAAACTCCGGTCTGAGTTGGAATTAAGGGAGCAAGCGGAGGTCGCTCTACACCTTTAATTCTGCCTACAATAAACTGTCCACCCACAAGGATTGCTCCGGAACTTCCTGCTGATACAATGGCATCACAGGTTCCTTCCTTTACCAAATTCATACCCTTTACAATTGACGAATTCTTTTTCTTGCGAATTGCCATAACAGGCGGCTCAGCTGTTTCAATGATTTCATCGGCATTGACAGTATGTACTCTGTCTTTTGGGTAACTATATTTCGATAGTTCTGCCTTGACAGCCTCTTCCTGCCCGAGAAGCCATACTACGATTTCTTCTCTTGCATTCACCGCATCAATTGCACCCTTTACAATCTCTTGTGGCGCATTGTCGCCTCCCATGGCATCTACGGCTACATTGACTTTCATCTGCATGCTTTATTCATCCTCTCGGTACGATGTGCATCCTGCCCGCACTCTATTAATAACTATACAAGACATCATAGTAAAAATCAATCACTTTTTACGCAAAAAACTACAAAAAAAAGGATAAAAAAAGACCTTTCGGTTCGCCGAAAAGTCTCTGAAAAATCGAAATTAATCCTGAGGTATAATTTCCTTTTTGTTATAAGAACCACATGCCTTACATACTCTGTGAGGTACCATCAGTTCTCCGCATTTGCTGCACTTTACCAATGTGGGAGCGCTCATCTTCCAGTTCGCTCTTCTTTTATCTCTTCTTCCCTTGGAAGATTTATTCTTAGGACAAATAGACATTGTTACACCTCCTTAATTCTCTTCTGCTTTCTTATCTAATCGCTGCACGCAACGAATCATAGTCGTTTCATACTCGATTAATTATACATACCGTTTAGAAACTTGTCAACTAAATATTTTGAAATTATTCTGTTGTGAGCATATTTTTCAGCCATTTTCCGGATTCATTCAAATCATCATCCGTAAATCCGCTTGTTTTTGTACAGGAACTATTCAAAATTGCAGAACTCTCGTCCTTATTTGACAGGTTCCATGCAAGGTAACTAATTCCATACTCATTCATTTCTTTTACCCACAAATCTGCCTGTTCATAATCCAAGCCACCGTTTCCGCTTGCATCGCAAATCCCATATTCGGATACAAAGATAGGTAATCCTGCATCAATTGCTGCTTTCATGGTGTCACGGAGTTCCTGCTTGTGTGTAGCTGCATAAAAATGCAACGTATACATAATATTGTCATATCCGGTAATCGGATCAGCTGCTGCTTCATTCACATACTGTGACCAGTTTGGCGTCCCTACGATAATAACTGCATCGGCATCATTGGCACGTATCACCGGAATGACCGCGTTTGCATATGTCTTAATATCATTCCATGACGTTCCGCTGTTTGGCTCATTGCAAATTTCATAAATCACATTATCGTAATCTGCATATTCACTTGATATTTCTTCAAAGAATGCAATTGCCTCATTCTGATACATTAACGGATTGCTGTCCGATAAAATGTGCCAGTCCACGATGACGTACATATCCTGATTGGTTGCATATTGAATGCCGTCACGCACGACATGTTTCAGTTCCTCTTGATTGCCTCCAACACAATAACCGCCATTCTCAGCAGTATACATAGCAAGGCGCATCACGTTCACATTCCATTCTTCGCGGAATTGCTTGAAGCATGCTTCATTTACGTAATTGGAATATATGTTTATTCCATGTGTACTAATGCCCTTAAGCTGTACGGGATTGCCGTTTTGGTCTACAAGTTTGCTTCCCGATACCTTAAGTTTTCCGCTTGTAGATGGATATGCAATTGCACTTTTCATAGTAGGTGCCTCCTGTGCTTCTTCTGCCGGTTTCTCTGTGGCTGCTTCTGTTGGCTCATCTGCCGTCTCTACTGCCGGTTCTTCTGAGAACCCGCCTGTTGATTCATTTTCCGCAATTGGCTCTGTCTCTTCCGCGGACGCCGCTTGTTCATTGGACTCTGCATCTTTATATGGTTCGCTTTGCTGACATCCCGCTAACAAAAGTAGCGATAGCGTCAACAAAACCGATATATATTTATCTTTTTTTCTCATATATTCCCCTATAGATATGCTCCCTGAATACGTTTCCTACTACAGCAACGCCAATGTTTCTCTTGCAATTGCCAGTTCCTCATTGGTAGGAATCACCATGACCTTTGTCTTAGAATCAGGTGTTGTGATAATAATTTCTTCACCGCGAACTGCATTCTTTTCCTCATCAATCGTTACACCAAGGTATCCAAGATATTCACATACCTTAGAGCGTACCGTATGACTGTTCTCGCCAACACCTGCTGTAAAACAAATACCGTCCACGCCGTTCATTGCTGCAACATACGCACCAATATACTTAGCAACACGATATGCGAATACGTTCAATGTACGGATTGAATTCTGTTTGCCTGCTGCGGCAGCTTCTTCTAAATCTCTGAAATCACTTGTAAATCCACCTGAAATACCTAGAACTCCTGATTTCTTATTTAATATTTGAATGACTTCCGGAAGTGTTTTGTTTTCCTTTTGTGCGATAAACTCGATAATAGCCGGGTCCAAATCTCCGGAACGTGTTCCCATAATCAAGCCTTCCAATGGCGTTAAGCCCATAGAAGTATCAATTGACTTTCCGTTCTTGACTGCTGTTACAGAAGCGCCATTGCCAAGGTGACAAACGATCAATTTTAAAGACTCATATGGCTCATGCATCAATAACGCTGCACGCTTTGAAACATAGGAATGACTTGTTCCGTGAAAACCGTATCTTCTAATCTTATAGTTCTCATAGTATTCGTATGGCAGTCCATACAGATATGCTTCTTCCGGCATGGTCTGATGAAATGCGGTATCAAATACACCTGCCTGTGGTGTGTTCGGCATCAGTTCTCTGCATGCTGCTACACCAATCAGGTTTGCGGGATTATGTAAGGGAGCCAGTTCGTTGCACTCCTCTACTGCCTTGATGACATCATCATTAATTAAGGTAGAAAATGCAAACTTCTCACCACCATGTACCAATCTATGTCCGACAGCGCCAATTTCGTCAAGGCTCTTGATAACACCTGTCTGTGAATTGGTCAATGCGTTGATGACCAGTTTGATTGCTTCGGTGTGCGTTGGCATATCTGCTTCTTTAATTTGTTTCTCACCACCTGCCGGTGAATAAACCAAACGACTACCGTCAATTCCGATGCGTTCACATAGACCCTTTGCTATCACGTTTTCTGTATCTGTATCTATTAACTGAAATTTAAGGGATGAACTTCCACAATTAATGACTAAAATATTCATGTCTCTTCCTCCGTATTATGATTATACTAACTGAGCCTGCACTGCTGTTAAGGCTACAACACCGACAATATCTTCTGCCGAGCAGCCTCTGGACAAATCGTTAACCGGACGGCTGATACCCTGTAGCATTGGTCCGTATGCATCTGCTTTACCAAGTCTTTGTACTAATTTATAGCTGATATTACCACAGTCCAAATTCGGGAATATCAAAACGTTTGCTTTACCGCCAACTTCACTTCCGGGTGCTTTTGATTGTGCAATTGCCGGAACAAGTGCCGCATCCGGCTGCAACTCACCGTCGAGCAACAAATGAGGATATCTCTCATGTGCAATTCTCGTTGCCTCTACCACTTTATCTACCAACGGATGCTTTGCACTTCCCTTGGATGAATGTGACAGCATAGCAATGACAGGTTTTACACCTACTAATGTTGTGAAACTCTTTGCTGATGTATCTGCAATATCTGCAAGTTCCTCTGCGGTCGGATCCTGATTCAATCCGCAATCTGCAAAGATAAATGTTCCGTCAGCACCATATTCACAATCCGGCACATCTAATATGAAGAAACCGGATACCAACTTCACGCCGGGAGCTGTCTTTAATATCTGAAGTGACGGTCTCAATACATCTGCTGTAGCATGGCAGGCACCTGCAACCATTCCGTCTGCATCCTTTGCCTTGACCATCATAATACCAAAGGTCAGATAATCGCTTAATAGGATTTCTCTTGCTTTTTCCGGTGTCATGCCTTTTTCTTTTCGGATTTGATAAAGAAGTTCTACATATTGATCTAACTTCTCCGTATTTTCCGGGTCAATCACTTTCACCTTTTCCAAGTCGAGTTCCAGCCACTTGGCACCGTCCATGACCTTTTCTTCTTTACCGACCATAACAATATTCGCAATTCCCTCCTGCAATATCTTGGCTGCGGCAATCAAAGTTCTTCTGTCATTGGTCTCCGGCAATACAATTGTCTTTACGTCCTGTTTTGCTCTTTCCTTAATTCTATCAATGAATGACATATCACATACTC
>DATESB010000048.1:0-3125 GCA_035271065.1 Lachnospiraceae bacterium
TTTCCAGACATAACAACGGTCTGATGATATCGCCTCTTACCGGCTTCATCCCGCCAAGTCCTTTCAGTCCGCTTCCCCTAAATAAATGAAACAAAACCGTCTCTGCTTGATCGTCTTTGTGATGCGCTACGGCAATTTTAGCAGCATGACATATTCTCTTTACCTGTTCAAATGCCTCATAACGTAACTTTCTTCCGGCTTCTTCTATAGAAAGAGCATGCTGTTTGGCATATTCCGGCACTTGCTCCCAAAATAGATAAAAGGAAATATCATTTACCTCACATAGTTGCTTTACAAACGCAGCATCTTCGTCTGCTTCCGCCCCGCGAATACCATGGTGCACATGCACCACATACAATTCTATCGGCAGACTCTTACGAATCTCCAGCAACATAAGAAGAAGACAGACAGAATCTGCCCCACCGGACACACCAACAACAATTCCGTCTCCCTCTGAAATCATATGATATTGTTTGATATATGCCAGAACTTTATCTGTCATGTTGTCTCCGAAGCCTCTTTCATTCACCAAATATATCTTAACTATAAAGATTTATCCCATAAAATGCAAGTGTGCTTACTTCTTCCATATTCCGATGACCAAAACCGACATATCATCCTTTACTTCTCCCTCCGATGTTGAGAGAACTCTGGACAGGATTTTCTTGGCCATTTCACGTGGACCGATGTTTCTCATTTTCCTGATAATCTCACACATCACCTCTTCCGGCTGCTCCGATGCAATCCTGTCCATGACACCGTCTGTTACCATGACAATGTAGTCATCATCATAAAGTTTTTTACTGACCGTATCATAATCCAATTTATGAAAGATACCAAGCGGCAGGCTTGTAGATACCAGCGTCTCAACTTTGGAATCCCGCTTAATAAAAGTGGTAGAGGCACCTATTTTGATAAAATTGCAGACACCGTTATGCAAATCAATATCTCCAATATCCAGACTTGAAATCACCTGTTCATCCGACCTTGCCACCAAAGAACCATTAATCATCTGCACCGCAGCTTCTCCTGAGAATCCTGCTTCCAAAAACTGCTCTAATAATTCAATGATATTCTGACTCTCTTTGCAGGCACGTTCTCCGGATCCCATTCCGTCCGACAGGCTGACAATCATCCTGCCTGCACCAACCTTCGTAAATCCATAATTGTCTCCCGATATCTCCTCATTATCTTTTGTCAGACGGGCAACCCCTGTGAGTACTTTATATTCTGCATCTTCTTCAAAGAAAACCGTTGTATATTCCTTATGTATCATCGGCGAGCTGTCATGCGACGGTATCATTTTCCTCTTGCAGACTTCAGATACCAGTCCCCCGATTTCTTTGGTTGCAATCCGATGACCACGTTCCACCTTCAGTGTTACATAGATTTCTATTCGCTTCTCTTTCTTCTCAACTACCAGAATATTCTTTGATAAAATACCTTCACTCCGTAGTTTCTGCCTGATTTTCTCTTCCAGCTTTTCTCCGACATCCACTACATTGTAGATTTCCTCTGCCACTTCTGAGATAATCTGCGCCATTTCGTTCAGTTGCCCCGCTAGCGCAACTCGGTTCTCCATAAATCGGCTCTTCCAAAGCATCTCCTGTTTTTCAAGCGGATTGTTGCTTTCCTCCGGAATACAGGCAAAACTTCCCGCCAGATTACGAAATGATTCCGCATATGCAAGCAACTTACCCTTTCCCGGCCCCTGCAGCAACAATTCCTCCTTATGGTTTTCAACCGGATACTTCTGATTGCTGCTCAATAAGAACCGAATCAACCCGCCCATAATAAAGGAAGCACTGACTACCAGGCAACTCTCTATAGCACCTGCCAGCAAAACCTCATTCCCTGACGGTGACAACAGTCTGGCAGAGATATCCATGAGTAACAAACCAACTCCGGCTGTCAGATACCCCTTCCATTTTCGGCATATTCTGTGTTGCCGTTCGGACAATTCAACTACTACCATTACAAGAAACATCGGTATTCCGTACCTGACTACCTGTTCTATCGGCAGCGCAAACATCATTGCCACCAAAACAATCGGACATAATAGTATTCTGTATATCTTCTCCATGTACATTGCCGTAAAAAATACCAATCCAAACGGATTGATACCATATACGTTTCCACATGACAGGACAAACCCCATCGCGCAAAGTAACAGTTGTTTAAATCTCTCTTTTTTCATTATAAAGTACTCCCTCCTGAAAATAATCATTTAGAGGGCTATTATATCCGAATGTATTTTTCGCTTTTGTCATTTCGAAGTGCTTCAAGTTAATTAAAATATTAAAAAAGCGAATACCCTATGATATCCGCCGTTTTATTCCTCTGTTTGAAATACAATCTCATCTTCATATACCAGTCCAAGTTTTTCTTTAGCAACTTCTTCTACATACTTGGTGGTCTTGGTATACTTCTCATACTCAACCAATTCTTCTGCTCTTTTCTCTTCTTCCGCTATCTGTGCACTGATTGCTTCTTCCTGCTTAATATATGCTTCCTGTTTCTCTTTGAGACTCACTCTGCTAATCATAATAACCACAAAGAGCATACCCACAATCACGGTTACGCATATCATACCTGTTCGGTTTTGTCTTCTTTTTCTAAAGGCACTTTTCCTTGCCATACAAATCTCCCCTTATAAACAGTCATTCCCCTTTTGAATGTTGTTTACATAACATTATTTTAACCATTTTTACTCGTTTCGTCAACCGGTTTCTGATGATTTGTCCGTTCTTTTTACAAATACGCCATATCTTTCGAAGTAATAAGTATGTTTTTTTCATAATAAAACATATCGGACGTAAAATCAGAAATAGTAATTTCATGATGATTTCTATTGTCTTGTTCAGAATAAAAGCCCCATATTTCACATAAAAATGACTAAGGGTTCCTTTGAAAACAATCATTCCAAGGAGTGAACCACCAATTGCAAACCACCTGAGTGCACCGCTGTTTTCCCGCATCAGCATATCAAATATCAGATAACTGCATATCATCCAGAATACAAAATCCTCAACTGCAATCAAGACATTTCCATGCTTGATGACTCTTCTGATGACTCTGACGGAATCATACAGGAATGTAATGGATATCCCGAGCAGTCCTGCGTG
>DATESB010000049.1:0-8177 GCA_035271065.1 Lachnospiraceae bacterium
ACACTGACGGTTCCATTACGAATTTGATACAACATTTCGTATCCCTCTTCCGGCACCTTATGATTTCTTACTTGCCGGCTTCTTCTTTGGCTTTGGAACCGGAGTAACTTCTTCCAAAATACCAATCACTTCGCTGCAAAAGTCTATATCCTCAATATCTAAAATATAATGTTCTTTCGCACCTTCATATGGAAATCCCATTTCTGCATCTTCCATCAGGCTTTCAATTTCGGGAAGTTTTTTAACAAATACAGTATTGTCACAAACCAACAAGACCGGCTTATCATTGACGTAAACCATATACTCTCCAAACATCTTTTTATAACGAACTTCGCCTACTCCCCTGACTTGGACACAAACAAATTCTATGTATTCAACTGAAGTTGCCATAATCCCTCTCCTCTCTGCTTTCACATACATTAATTTTTATCGAGATAACATATACTGTTCTACCTCATCATCGGTCAATTTCCGTATCTGCGTATTCGCATATTCTTGATACGGTTCCATTTTGAAAACAGGTTTCATAGTCTCACACGTTTTCTCCTTATTTTTCTTTAGGTATCGCTCTATTTCTTCTACATCAGAAAAAATCTTATAAGAACATCTCCCGTTTTTACTTTTTATCTCATATTGATTTTGAAATCAAAGGGCAGGAGAAAATAGCGGTTGTTGGTCGGAATGGAGCGGGAAAAACTACATTGCTCAGGCTGATTGCCGGTGAACTAAATTTGGACCGTGATGACAAAAGAGTGGAAAACGGGATTGTGACTGCAAGGAAAATCAGTATAGGAATGCTTGCGCAGAATAGCCTTGAATATCATGACCGAACAGTCGAGGAAATTCTTTTAGAGGCATGCCCTGTTACAGATATATATGCGAAAGAACGCTTTCTCTATGAATTGGAGTATGATAGACTTTTTACCGGATTTGGGTTTCAAAAAGAGGAGAAAAAGCGGAAATTTTCCTCTTTTTCAGGTGGTGAGCAAACAAAGATTTCTTTGATTAGATTGTTGCTTATGAAACCGGATATTCTGCTGTTAGATGAGCCGACGAATCATTTGGATATAGAAACTGTGGAATGGCTGGAGCAGTATATGCACCGCTATGAAAAGGCGGTTGTTTTTGTATCTCATGATCGATTTTTTTTGGATCAAGTGGTGGATACCGTTTACGAGCTGGAACGAGGAAGCCTAAAACGATATTCAGGTAATTATACGCAGTATCGCGTCCAAAAGAGTAAAGACACCGCGTTGCAGAAGAAGGCTTACGATAGGCAGCAGGCAGAAATAAAGAAGCTCAATGATTTGATTGAGCAATTCAAACATAAACCAACAAAGGCTTCATTTGCCAGAAGTCGTAAAACGATATTGGAGCGAATGGAATTGGTTCAAAAGCCCGAGGAGGGAGAAGCCCATATATTTACAGGCGAATTGGTGCCACTGGTATCGGGGAGCAAGTGGGTGCTGGAAGCAGAGCACTTGAAAATAGGATATGAGCAGGTGCTGTTAGAAATTTCACTACGCATCCGACGAGGACAGAAAATAGGCATTATTGGAGATAACGGAGTTGGGAAAACGACATTTCTGAAGACAGTAGCGGGATTACTGAAGCCACTGTCAGGGAGATGTACTTTGGGAAACAATATTGAGATGGGATATTTTGATCAGCAGACGGCATCGATTACTTCAGATAAAAGAGTAGCAGAGCATTTTCATGATTTATTTCCGGGAATGCAGGAAAAGGAAATGCGACAGACGCTGGGGGCATATTTGTTTCATGGCAGAGATGCAGCGAAAGTAGTCTCAGACCTTTCAGGAGGAGAAAAGGCGAGGCTAATATTGGCTGAAATTCTGACAAGTAAGCCTAATTTTTTGGTGTTGGATGAACCGACCAACCATATGGATGTGCAGGCAAAAGAAACGCTTGAATCAGCATTTCGCGCATATGCCGGGACGATTTTATTTGTATCTCATGACCGCTATTTTATCAAGCAGGTAGCAGATGCAATTCTTGTTTTTGAAGGGCAGTCTGTGATGTACTATCCATTTGGATATGAACATTATTTGGAGCACAGCCGTAGGGGCGACGGAGAGGATTTGTCTGCCTTGATGCAAGCCGAAGAGCAGGCTATGATTGCAGGACTCAGGGCGGTTCCAAAGGCAGAACGACACAGACTAAAAGAAATCGGGACCAAAGAAGCGTATCTGGATTGGAAACTTGGATTAGCGGCAAAACCCATGGAAGTGGCTGAAGACAGAGTGCAAATGATTTGGAAGCATTTGCAACAACGCAAGGAAGAAGAGTATATGCCGGATGTAACCGACTTGGAGCAGGAGTTGAAAGAGGATATACAAGAATGGACAAGGTATTGTTTGGAATGGTATGATATTTTATTATCAGATGAAGGATAACAGGTGGCAGAAGACAAATGAAGCAAGACAGACCCGTATTAGACAGAAATTTGGATTGTAAAACATTTCGGGAGTTTTATTACCTAAAAGAAGAATTAGTGGATTTTTGCAGAAAAAACAAGTTGCCTACTACCGGTGGGAAGATAGAGATTACAGATAGAATTGCTTGCTTTTTGGATACCGGGGAAATACCAATTGTGAAAACGCAGAAGAAAAGCACACCAACCGTTACTGAGATTGATGAAGAGACAAAGATAGAAACAGATTTTGTTTGTTCGGAAAAACACAGAGCTTTTTTTAAAGAGCATATCGGAAATCATTTTTCGTTTAATGTTGCTTTTCAAAAGTGGTTAAAAACCAATGCAGGGAAGACGTATAGAGAAGCAATTGATGCTTACTATCAAATCTTTGAGAAGAAGAAAAATGGAACAACTCAAATTGATAAGCAGTTCGAGTATAATACTTATATCCGTGATTTTTTTGCCGATAACAAGGGTAAATCTTTAGAAGAAGCCATTCAATGTTGGAAATATAAAAAGCAAGTGCAAGGTCATAATCGTTACGAGCAATCAGACCTTGAAGCGTTGAAATGAAAAACTGAAATATAAATTTGCAATGGGAGGTAAGAGGCATGCAATTTGAAAATGAATACAGGAAGTTCATGGAAGAGTACGGAAGAGGCAGAAAAATGGTTTTGTCAACTTCATTAAGTGATAAGGTGACATCAAGAATGATGAGTATCGTGATGATAGACGGAAAGTTCTATTTTCAAACAGATCGGAATTTCAGAAAGTATCATCAAATATGCAAAAACCCAAATGTGGCACTTTGTATTGATAATATACAAATTGAAGGAATGTGTAGAGAAATCGGGCATCCTATGGACCATGAGGAATTTTGCGGACTGTACCGAGAATGTTTCAAGAATTCTTATGAAATGTATTCTTCATTGCAAGATGAAAGACTGTTTGTGGTTGAGCCAACTTATATTGAAAAGTGGACTTATATCGATAACAAGCCATTTGTAGAAGTCTTTGAAGTTGAACAGAAGAGATATGAGATAAATCCTTATGTCATGACATGATTAATGAGGATTGGATTACGGGAGAAGAACACTAACTTCCGGCTTATCTGCTTGAGGTCAAAAGATATCAAGTGAAAAGCTTGCTCACCGTGTACATTACCACTAAAAAGAGGTTTTTCGAGTATTTTGTTGGTATTATATGACTCTGAATCAGTTGAACTCATTGAAAATACCTCTAAAAAGATGATTTCCAAGCATTCTATTGGTATTATATGACTCTGAAAAGGTTGAACTCACTGAATAATACCTCTAAAAAGCTGATTTCTGAGCATTTTATTGGTATCTTACAGTTCTGAGTCGGTTCAATCAACTGTTTATTACCTACAAAATAATGATTTATTGTCGTTTTATAGGTATAGTCTTGATTTGAGCAGATGTGTAACATCCCGATTGAAGCGGATATGATTCTATTTGAAACGGGAACCTTTACTTTTACAGGAGAGCCACTGTTTCAAATCTCGCTAGTCAGACAGTTTCCAAATGACGATGAAGAGTATATTAAAACAGAGATTTATATGGATGAGACTTAATTTTACCACGATTAGAGCAGATAAATTAAAAATTTGGAGGTGCATTATGATAGCTATCATAGGGGCAAGTGCTTTTTCAATTGTCATAATACTATCAATTCTTATCATTTGTGGATTGCCATTAGGGGAGTTTACAATGGGAGGAAAATACAAAGTTTATCCTAAGAAACTGAGAATTGTATTATTGCTACAGCTAATTTTACAAATATTTTTTGTGGTCATAATCTTGCAAATGGGTGGATTTATACCATTTTGTTTTTCAAGGAATGTTACAAAGATCATCTGTATTGTCATGGCTGCGTATCTTTCACTTAATACAATTATGAACTTCATGTCAAATAGTAAAAAAGAAAAATATGTTATGACACCACTTTCGCTGATTGCATCGGTATGTTTTTGGATAAGTGCACTATAAATGATGAAACAAGGTGGGCGTATATTTTGGTTTCCATTATCGACAAAAGGAGAAAAGAAATGATGAAACAGTACAAGTTTGGCTTTGATATTTGGGGATTGGTGATTTTTTTCATTATTATGCTGCCGAATTTTGTGTGGTTTGCAATTCCGGCACCCAATGATGTGCTGAGAGCAGACTCGGTGACAGGAACTGTAGATATGGTAGCGTCAGTGTGTCAGGTCTTAATCGTTGCCTGCTTATGTGCTCTCATTAATCAGCAAAGTAAGAAAATCCGTCTATCGCCACTTATAATTGCCGCGATAGTTAGTTGCCTTCTTTATTTTGCAGGTTGGGTGCTCTATTATAGCGGAGTTGTAAATGCGATTGTAATTCTGATTTTGTGCGTGTTTCCCTGTTTGGCTTTTCTCTTCTTTGCAATTGATAGGAAGAACATGATTGCAGTCATTCCCATTTCTATTTTCACGATATGTCATTTGATTTATGGAATGGTCAATTTTATCATTTAAGTTCGTTAGACAGGAGGGAAACCATGAATAAAAGGATTATTTTCCTTGATATAGACGGTGTATTGAATTCTAACTTCTGGAATGAAAGCCATCAGAGAGAAATTAGTGATGGTTCTTTGATTGATGCAGAAAAAGTTAGATTGCTGGGTGAAATCATACGAAGAACTTCAGCTGATATTGTCCTGCATTCAGGATGGAGATTTTGGTTCAATCAAGATTTGGAACCGAACAGGAAAGAAGCTGAGAGGTTAGTAGAACTGTTAGAAAATGAAGGACTTACCATTAGCGACGTTACGCCGGATTTGACGACAGAAGAAATCAGAAGAACCAGAAAATTTAGTCTTGTTAAGGCATCAGAAATATTTGAATGGTTGAAGCAGCATCCTGAAGTTGAGCAATGGGTCGTGTTGGACGATTTGGATTTGCACAATATTGAATTGGCTAAACATCAAATCAAAACAAATCAAGTAGTTGGTCTGACAAAAGAAGATGTGGAGTTGGCAGTAACAATGCTGACTAAAACCAATGCATAATCCCGCTGATGTCTTTTGCGCGGACGAAGAGGTCTTTGGCATTGTCAGCCAAATAAGTTTCCAGTTCAACAAGTTCATCCTCGGTGAAGCCTACGCTTTTCATTATTTTAGCGTCCGGAATGCTACCCTCAGCAAAGTCTTCACCTCGGTCAAAACGTACAGAAACAAAAGGCTTTCCTTGTATGGAGAGAATGGATGAATGAGTCAGTTTGATTTCATTTGCGTTAGCTGGCATATGAACACCTCCGAAGCGGACAAGTTTAGAATCATGGCCTACATACCATATATCGGTTGGAAATCAAATAATTTTACTGTATGATAGATAGAATAGTCAAAGAAAGGCATGAAACATGAAGGGAAAATCAATGGTGGAGGGAACTCCATGGAAACATATTTTGCGGTTTGCGCTCCCGGTACTTGCCGGTGCGCTGCTGCAGCAGTTATATAATACGGCAGATACAATCATAGTAGGCAATTTCTCAGGTGAGAAGGCTTTGGCGGCGGTTGGTACCACGGGAAGCTTTGCGTTTTTGTTTTTGGCAATTGCAATGGGGTTCTCAGCTGGTAATGGTGTACTGATTGCGCAGAGTTACGGAGCCGGTAATGAGAAGCAGGTGAGAGCCAACGCATCGACAGGCATTCTGCTGCTGATGGGAATGGGAATTGTAGTTACGCTCATCGGACTTTTGGTATCTCGTCCTGCCTATACGAGTCTGGTTGCTGTACCGGATGATATTTTGGAACTCACGTTGCAGTATTTCAGAATTTATGCAATTGGTCTGATTTTTCAGTTTGGCTATAATATCATTGCATCCATTTTAAGAGCGGTAGGTGATAGTGCTGCCTCACTGTACTTTTTGCTGATTGCCTCTGTACTGAATATTCTTCTGGACTTACTTTTTGTTGCAGGTTTTCATTGGGGTGTTGTAGGTGCTGCAGTGGCGACGGACATTGCACAGGCGGCTTCCTTTATTGCTGCTTACATATATATGACCCGTAAGTATCCTTTGTTTAGGTTCAAATTGAAAGAATATATCTGGGATTTTGAATTGGCAAGACGGACTTTGACTGTGGGATTTCCAATGGCTCTGCAGCTAATTGTAGTATCTTTTGGTCTTACCTTTATTCAAAGAGCAGTTAATGGATTTGGTCAGGTGATGACTGCTTCATTTACGGTTGGACAAAGAATTGAGATGTATATGAACCTGCCATGTAATGCGTTCCAGACAACACTTGCAACCTATGCAGGTCAAAATATCGGGGCAGGCAAAATGGACAGGGTCAAAAAGGGAACACAGCAGGCATTACTGATATCAGTACTGATGACATTGTGTATTTCGGCTTTGGTATGGATATTTTCAGGAAAAATCATTAATCTGTTTGGACTAAGCGCACAAGCCGCTGTTTATTGTATGCAGCATCTGAGAGCGATTGCACTGGTCAATATTATCTTGTCTCTCTATATTCCATTGTTCGGTGTATTTCAGGGAGCCGGTCATGGAGGCGCACCAACGGTTGTTGCAACCTGCGCGTTGGGAACGAGAGTATTTGTCACTTACTTTTTCAGATATAGTCCTATCTTTGGCTATTCGATTATCTGGTGGAACGGTCTGTTTGGATTTGGCGTAGGGTGTTTGATTACATGGAGTTACTATTTGAGTGGTAAATGGCAGAAGAACGCTGTCATAGGAAAAGGAGAGAGTTAGAATGTGGCTTTTATTTGCATTTGGTTCTGCTGTTTTTGCAGGGTTAACGGCAATACTTGCAAAATGCGGTATCAAGAATACGGATTCTAATGTTGCAACGGCATTGAGGACAATCGTTGTACTGATATTCTCATGGATTATGGTGTTTGTGGTCGGTGCACAGAGCGGACTTGCAACGCTCAACAGTAAGGTGTTGATTTTCTTGATTTTATCAGGAATAGCAACCGGAGCATCTTGGCTGTGCTATTTTAAGGCATTACAAATAGGTGATGTAAATAAAGTCACTCCAATCGACAAGTCGAGCACGATATTAACGATGTTGTTGGCGTTTATTTTTCTGCATGAAGGTATTACAGTAATCAAATTCATTGCAATGGTGCTGATTGGGATTGGTACCTATATGATGATTCAGAAGAAACCTACGGAAGAAAAGGTCACAGAAAACAGAAAGTGCTTACTATACGCATTTGGTGCTGCAGTATTTGCCAGTCTGACGGCTATACTTGGTAAAAGTGGAATTGAAAACATCAACTCAAATCTTGGAACAGCGATACGAACAATCGTTGTCTTGATTATGGCGTGGATTGTTGTCTTTGTGACGGGGGAAACAGAATACAATCAAAGACATTGATAAAAAGAGCTGGATATTTCTTGTTTTATCCGGAATAGCAACCGGAGCATCATGGCTGTGTTACTATCGTGCATTGCAAACCGGACCGGCAAGTGTGGTGGTTCCGATTGATAAACTCAGTATTTTAGTGACAATTATTTTCTCCTATATTGTATTCAAAGAGAAGCTTACGGTGAAGTCGGGACTGGGCTTAGTTTTAATTGTGGCAGGAACATTAGCATTACTGCTTTAGCAAGCGGAATCAGTCAGAGGAATGGCTTACTGTTCTTGACAACATTTGCCTAGAAAGGCATAATAAAAACATGAGTGAATTAACAATTATTGCAGGATTATTCCAAGCGTTTATATTGTGTGC
>DATESB010000050.1:0-3967 GCA_035271065.1 Lachnospiraceae bacterium
CATACACGCCATTTTAATCATGGTGAAAACAGATAATGCTTGCAAAATCATATCACGCGGGAAAAGAAAGAGGAGTAAATTAAACAAACTGATACTACTGCAGCCGGACGTATTCATCGTCATGTTCGTCCCAAGTGCACTATACCAGTCAAAAAATAAAGACTTTTCACCATGCAGCGCATCATAGACATGGTAATAGAATGCAGCAATCTGTTGCCCCATATCATAATAATCTATGGTATTACTGCCAAACGGAAATATCTGCTTGATTCCCAACACAATACTAACCACCAGAAACGTCAGTATCGCGGGCAAGCTATATTGAAACACGATTCGTCCCTTTTGTTCCACTCTTACTTCTCCTCTGCCCATTTCTCATGGAATTATCTGAAGCATTACACGGTTTCAATTATATAATACTTATGAGCCTTTCGCAATAGAGGAATGGTAAGCGCCCTAAGTTATCACAAATAGAAAGGCTCCCGAGAAAACTCTCGGAAGCCTTGAAAATACTAGGTTTATTAATTACTCGATGATGCTAGCAACACGGCCTGAACCAACTGTACTTCCACCTTCTCTGATAGCGAAAGTAAGACCCTGATCCATAGCGATCGGATGAATCAATTCGATTGTCATCTCGATGTTGTCGCCAGGCATACACATTTCAACGCCTGCAGGTAAGTTACAAACACCTGTTACGTCTGTTGTTCTGAAATAGAACTGAGGTCTGTAGTTGTTGAAGAAAGGAGTATGACGTCCACCTTCATCTTTTGTCAATACGTAAACCTGAGCTGTAAACTTTGTGTGGCACTTGATTGAACCAGGTTTAGCAAGAACCTGTCCTCTTTCAATCTCATCACGGTTAACACCACGAAGAAGTGCACCAATGTTATCACCAGCCTGAGCTTCGTCAAGTAACTTACGGAACATTTCGATACCGGTAACGACAACCTTACGTGTCTCTTCCTTGATACCAACGATTTCAACTTCTTCTGAAACATGAAGTGTACCTGCTTCAACTCTACCTGTTGCAACTGTTCCACGACCTGTGATTGAGAATACATCCTCTACAGGCATGATGAACGGCTTATCTGTATCTCTCTGAGGATCAGGAATCCATGAATCAACTGCAGCCATAAGTTCCATGATCTTGTCGCCCCATTCTCCTGAAGGATCTTCAAGAGCCTTAAGAGCTGAACCCTGGATAACCGGTGAGTCATCGCCAGGGAAGTCATATTCTGATAATAAGTCTCTGATTTCCATCTCTACTAATTCAAGTAATTCAGGATCATCAACCATATCACATTTGTTCATAAATACTACAATATAAGGAACACCAACCTGACGTGACAGAAGGATATGCTCCTTTGTCTGAGCCATAACACCATCAGTAGCAGCAACAACGAGGATAGCACCATCCATCTGAGCTGCACCAGTGATCATGTTCTTAACGTAATCGGCATGTCCCGGGCAGTCAACGTGTGCATAATGTCTCTTCTCTGTCTCATACTCTACGTGAGCTGTTGAAATAGTGATACCACGTTCTTTTTCTTCCGGAGCTTTATCGATATTTGCAAAGTCTACAGCCTCGTTACCTGCAACTCTTTCACTCAGTGTCTTTGTAATAGCTGCTGTAAGTGTTGTTTTACCATGATCTACGTGACCGATGGTACCAATGTTACAATGCGGTTTGGTTCTCTCAAATTTAGCTTTAGCCATTTCTAAAGTCCTCCTTTATTTACGCGTCTTCTACGCTTTTCTTTTTTAGGTTAATAATTTCCAAGATTTACTCGGCTATCTTTGATTATATTTCATTCCACCGAGATTTTCAAGTACATTTTCCGCAAATACGCGGTTATTTACTTTTCGCTGCAAGTACCTTTTCCTGAACAGATTTCGGTACCGGCTCGTACTTCTCAAAGAACATTGAGTAGTTACCACGACCCTGTGTCTTGGAACGTAGGTCTGTTGAATAACCAAACATCTCTGAAAGGGGTACATACCCTCTTACAATCTTACCACCGCCAAGGTCATCCATACCTTCGATACGACCACGGCGTGAGTTGATATCGCCAATAACGTCGCCCATATACTCTTCAGGCATTGTTACTTCAACCTTCATAATCGGCTCAAGCAGTACCGGCGCACCCTTTTGCATAGCGTCCTTAAA
Organism: Lachnospiraceae bacterium; assembly: GCA_035271065.1. Classification (GTDB taxonomy): domain Bacteria; phylum Bacillota; class Clostridia; order Lachnospirales; family Lachnospiraceae; genus JAAYYM01. The sequence continues at coordinate 2,171 of DATESB010000050.1, forward strand.
TGCTAAGGAACCTGCAATATGGAATGCCATTTCACTTGAATCGACTTCATGGTAAGAACCATCATATACAACTGCATGGATACCAAGTACCGGGAATCCTCCCAAGATACCAGCCTTTGCAGCTTCTTCGATACCTTCGCCGACTGCGGGGATATATTCCTTCGGAATAGCACCACCGACAACCTGTGATTCGAATTTGAACAGTTCTTCACCATTCGCATCCATCGGCTCGAAGCGAACCTTACAGTGTCCGTATTGTCCACGACCACCGGATTGTTTTGCATATTTGCTGTCAACTTCAACCGTCTTCGTAAATGTCTCCTTGTATGCAACCTGAGGAGCACCAACATTTGCTTCTACCTTAAACTCACGAAGCAGTCTGTCTACGATAATTTCAAGATGAAGTTCACCCATACCTGCGATAATTGTCTGTCCTGTTTCCTGATCTGTATGTGCACGGAATGTAGGATCTTCTTCAGCAAGTTTTGCCAAAGCCTCACCCATTTTACCCTGACCTGCTTTCGTCTTCGGCTCAATTGCCAACTCGATAACCGGTTCCGGGAATTCCATGGATTCCAGAATAACAGGATGCTTCTCATCACAAATCGTGTCACCTGTACCTGTTAACTTAAAACCAACAGCAGCTGCGATATCACCTGCATATACTTTATCAAGTTCTGCTCTGTGATTTGCATGCATCTGCAGGATACGTCCTACACGCTCTTTTTTGCCTTTTGTTGCATTTAATACATAAGAACCTGAGTTCATAGTACCTGAATATACTCTAAAGAATGCAAGCTTACCTACGAAAGGATCGGCCATAATCTTAAATGCAAGTGCTGAGAAAGGTTCTTCATCTGAAGAATGTCTTTCTACTTCGTTACCGTTCTCATCCACACCTTTGATTGACTCAATGTCAGTCGGTGCCGGCATAAATTCAAGTACTGCATCAAGTAACTTCTGAACGCCCTTATTCCTATATGCTGTACCACAGCAAACAGGGATTGCGGTACAATTACAAGTACCTTTTCTAAGAGCTGCCTTTAATTCATCGATACTCGGCTCTTCGCCTTCCAGATACTGCATCATGAGATCATCATCTAATTCACAGATTTTCTCAACGAGTTCTGTTCTGTACATCTCAGCGTCGTCCTTCATATCAGCAGGAATGTCTGTAATTGAGATATCTTCGCCCTTATCATCATTATAGATGTAAGCCTGCATCTCAAACAAATCAACAATTCCCTTAAAATCGGCTTCTTTACCAATCGGTAACTGAAGCATAATAGCATTTTTACCAAGTCGAGTTCTAATCTGCTCAACTGCACCATAGAAATCAGCGCCCAAAATGTCCATTTTGTTAACGAAAGCCATTCTGGGTACGTTATAGGTGTCAGCCTGACGCCATACGTTCTCTGACTGTGGTTCTACACCGCCTTTTGCACAGAATACACCAACAGCGCCGTCAAGAACACGGAGTGAACGCTCTACCTCAACGGTAAAGTCAACGTGTCCCGGGGTATCAATGATATTGATACGATGCTCAAGAGCACCCGGCTTTGTCTGATTCTTTTCCTGCAATGTCCAATGACATGTCGTAGCGGCTGATGTGATTGTAATACCTCTTTCCTGTTCCTGCTCCATCCAGTCCATCGAAGCAGTTCCTTCATGGGTATCACCAATCTTATAATTGACACCGGTATAATATAAGATACGCTCAGTGAGGGTAGTCTTACCCGCATCTATATGCGCCATAATACCGATGTTCCTGGTTCTCTCCAGGGGATATTCTCTTCC
>DATESB010000051.1:0-3775 GCA_035271065.1 Lachnospiraceae bacterium
GATGTACAAAACTCATGTTGACTGCTCCTAATTGTTTTCAAAATCAGTTCCCTATGAACGGATTTCATACATATTTCAGTATAGCACAAACCTTTGCTTCCATAAATCATTTTTTGTCTTGATTTTCTTTGATAGATTTTCTTAGATTATTCTCTAACCGCAAAAAAAGAGCATTGCAGTTATCAATATCTCATAACTGCAATGCCCTTGCATTTTTATTCCTGTATCCCTTTATGGAATTATAAATATTTCTTCAAATCATTTACCTTATCAAGTGCTTCCCAAGGCAGGTTCAAATCATTACGACCAAAATGTCCGTATGCAGCTGTCTGCTTGTAAATAGGACGACGCAGATTCAGCATTTTGATAATTCCTGCAGGACGAAGGTCAAAGTTCTCACGAACGATTTCAACCATTTTCTCATTTGATAATTTTCCTGTACCAAAAGTATCAACCATGATAGAAGTAGGCTGTGCAACACCGATTGCATAAGAAAGCTGAATCTCACACTTATCAGCCAAACCTGATGCTACGATATTCTTTGCTACATAACGAGCTGCATAAGCTGCAGAACGGTCAACCTTAGTGCAATCTTTACCGGAAAAAGCACCGCCACCGTGACGAGCAAATCCGCCGTAGGTATCAACAATAATCTTGCGACGTGTCAGACCTGCATCACCGTGAGGTCCACCGATTACAAATCTGCCTGTCGGGTTAATAAAGAACTTTGTCTCCGCATCAATCAAGTCCTTCGGAAGTACAACATCAAATACATACTTCTTAATATCTTCATGAATTTGTTCCTGTGTTACATCTTCATCATGCTGTGTTGATAATACAACTGCTTCCAGACGAAGTGGCTTGCCATTCTCATCATACTCAACAGACACCTGGCTCTTGCCATCCGGTCTCAGATACTTAAGGGTTCCGTCTTTACGAACCTTTGTTAACTGAAGTGCCAGTTTATGTGCCAGCGAAATAGAATACGGCATATATTCTTCTGTTTCATTGGTTGCATATCCGAACATCATTCCCTGGTCGCCGGCACCGATTGCTTCGATTTCAGCATCACTCATTTTGTTTTCTTTGGCTTCAAGCGCCTTGTCAACGCCCATTGCAATATCGGATGACTGCTCATCAATTGCACAAAGTACAGCACAAGTATTGCCGTCAAAGCCATACTCAGACTTTGTATATCCGATTTCCTTGACTGTGTCACGAACAATCTTCTGAATATCTACGTATGCGTTCGTTGTAATTTCTCCGGTTACCAGTACAAATCCTGTACAAGTTGCCGCCTCACAAGCTACACGGCTCATCGGATCCTGCTCCATCAGCGCATCCAGCACTGCATCAGAGATGGCATCACACATTTTGTCCGGATGTCCCTCAGTCACTGACTCTGATGTAAATAGTAATTTTTCCATTGGTTTTATCCTCCTTAAGATAGAAATAAAAAAATCCGCTTTTATAAGCGGACTCGACATTTGATAATCAAATCCTCTTATTGTTCGATAAACTCGCTCAGGTTGGCACCTTCCGTTATGGGGTTGCCGTGGCTTCACAGATCCTTTGTATCTCCACCACTCTGAATAAGAGAAAATATTTACAATATGGAATTTTATTATCTAGAACGTAGCATACCTCTTTTTATATCATTCGTCAAGAGATTATTGATTTTCGATGAAAAACAACGAAGATTTTATCGAATTTATTGACTTTTTCAGCGATAATTCCTATACTGTATTATAAGTAGACCTTGAAAGGCACAACGGTGAGCACATGAAAAGAATACGAACTGCCGATTTGACTCCCGGCATGAAAACTGCCGAAGATGTATATTCGTATAACAATCAAATGATTCTTCCTAAGAATACGGTTCTCACGGATAAGATGATTACACGTCTTGAGTTCTATTCTGTTCTTGCCATTAAGATACAGGAGAATGATCCCTTTGAAGCAGATGCAGCAGAAGTTGAAGAGGACGAGGTTGAAGTTACATCCTCCTATTCAGAGCGTGTAAAATCGAGTAAGCAATTCAAGGCTTTCGAAAAGAAGTTTCTGAATGAAACAATGTCATTCGAAAAGAACATTCGCCAAATCGTAGAAAAGAACGCACCGATTGACACAAATGCCATGTATCGTGATGTCATGAGTTTGATTTCAGACAACATGAACAGCATCACTGTATTCGATATGCTGCACAATATGCGTCAATATGATGACTTTACCTATATGCACAGTATTAATGTGGCATTGATATGCAATATATTTGCTAAATGGTTGGAATTTTCTCCGGAAGAAGTTGAAACTCTCACACTGTGCGGACTGTTACATGACATTGGAAAGATACTGATACCGGATAACATCATCAAAAAACCGGATCGGTTATCTCCGGCTGAATATAATGTCATTAAAACACATACACTGCAAGGCTATAACATCCTGATGGAATATAACATCAATGATGCCATTAAAGAATCAGCTCTGATGCACCATGAGCGCTGTGATGGTTCCGGCTATCCGTTAGGACTCGGAGAAGATCGTATCAATAAATATGCTAAGATTGTAGCAATTGCAGATGTATATGATGCTATGACTGCTGCCAGAATTTATCGTGGTCCGCTTTGTCCGTTTAAGGTAATCAGCATCTTTGAAACAGAAGGTTTGCAGAAATATGACGGCAAGTATATCCTTACTTTCCTGGAACACATTGCCACCACCTATATGAACAATCGAGTACGCTTAAGTAACGGGAAAGAGGGCGAAGTTGTATTTATGAACAGAAACAGCCTATCCAAGCCCATGATTAAATGTGGAAAAACTTTTATTGATTTATCAAAAGAACCCGATATCTACATAGAAACATTTGTATAGTACAACAAAAAACAGGCTTCTCAGCCTGTTTTTAATTTGAATTTTTGTATTTCTTTCTCGGATGAAACTTTATCTATTTTTGCCCCCAACGCTTGCAATTTTGCCGGGAAGTCCTCATATCCTCTTTCAATATATCTGATATCATCAATGACTGTAATTCCTTCTGCTCCAAGTCCCGCTAATACCAGTGCTGCTCCTGCACGTAAATCCGGTGCTGAAATAGTTGCTCCTGTATATTTGCTGACTCCTTCAATAATCGCTGTATTACCTTCCACCTTAATATTGGCTCCCATACAGGATAACTCGTCCACATACTTAAATCTATTCTCAAATATACTCTCTGTTATGATGCTGGTTCCATCAGAAAGTCCCAGTGCCACACCAATCTGTGGCTGCATATCCGTCGGAAATCCGGGATATGGCAATGTTTTAACATGTGTATGCTTTAATGGCTTCGATGATACAACACGAACAGCATCATCAAATTCCTCTACCTCACAGCCAATCTCCAATAACTTTGCACTGATTGATTCCAAATGCTTCGGAATTACATTCTTGACCATGATATCGCCCTTGGTAATAGCGGCTGCAAACATAAAAGTTCCTGCTTCTATCTGATCCGGAATAATGGAATAAGTTGTCTTATGAAGTTTTTCTACTCCCTTAATTCTGATGATATCAGTCCCAGCGCCCTTGATATTGGCTCCCATACTGTTCAAGAAGTTCGCTACATCAACAACATGTGGCTCCTTGGCAGCATTTTCAATAATCGTTTTGCCTTCTGCCATTGCTGCTGCCATCATAATATTAATGGTTGCACCAACTGTCACAACATCCAAATAGATATGACTTCCAATCAACTTCTCTGCTTCTGTTTGAATCAAACCACGGACAATCT
>DATESB010000052.1:0-9213 GCA_035271065.1 Lachnospiraceae bacterium
CGAATGAATGACAACATATCCGCGTACTCTAAACTGAGAAGTAATCGGAGAGAGCACACTGATGACATCTTCATCGAACAAGCCGTAAAAATTACCTGTCATATAGTATTCATTACCTGTATCAGTTGGATCGAAATGCTCCACATAGATTGGATTCTCGACAGAAACGTTATCACGGGAACTATAAATGACATTACCGTCAGAATTGATAATCCAAATTGCAGAGGACAAGTAAGTGTCAATGGCATCTAATTGTTCTGTAACATCATCTTCGGACAGGTTGCGGCTGTAGAAGTTAGCGGCGTATTTATTGGAAATCAAATTAGCCTCTTTGTAAATGGCAGTAGCCTTGTCTTTAATCAGATAATTAAGAGACAATTCAGAGGTAAACGTGGCTATCGCTACAAAACTTAAGAAGCCGAAGATACAATATGCCAATATGAACTTCAGATAGAGCGTATGCTTCATGTGCAAATTACTTCACCTCGAATTTGTAACCAATTCCCCATACAGTAGAGAGTTTCCATGCAGTATGATCCTTAATCTTTTCGCGGAGACGTTTGATATGTACGTCAACGGTTCTGGTGTCACCGATATATTCATATCCCCAGATGTGGTCCAAAAGCTGTTCCCTTGTGAAAACCTGATTGGGTGAGGACGCCAGAAAATACAGCAATTCCAATTCTTTCGGAGGCATATCAACAGATTCCCCATAATAGAGAACGGAATAATTTGTCTGATTAATAATTAAGTCAGGATATTCTACGCATTTTGCACCTGAAACAGGTGCAGCAGGTTTCACAACAGAGGTTCTTCGTAAGACTGCTTTCACACGTGCAACCAATTCCTTGGTATCAAAAGGTTTTTCCATATAATCGTCTGCACCAAGTTCCAGTCCCAACACCTTATCAAATATCTCGCTCTTTGCAGAAAGCATAATAATCGGAGTGGTGGTTTTGGCACGCAATTCACGGCAAACCTGATATCCGTCTATTCCCGGAAGCATCAAATCTAAGAGAACCAGATTTGGTTCAAAAGAGTCAAAAGCAGCCAATGCCTGTTCTCCGTCGCTTACCATCATCGTTTCAAAGCATTCTTTGGTTAGGTACAATGAAATCAGTTCTGCAATATTGGTATCGTCATCTACAATTAATATCTTCTGCTTATTTGCCATGGTAGTCCTATCCCTTTTCCTTTCTATCCGGTTCTATTTAAAAGTTACAATTGTGACACCTGTGTCACCTTCCCCATAAGCGCCAAGGTGGTATTCTTTGATATATTTGACTTTCTTTAAATGTGAATGCACACCTGCTCTGAGAGCACCCGTACCCTTGCCATGTACAACACGGACACTGCTTAGGTGTGACAGATAAGCATCATCCAGATACTTATCAAGTTTAGCCAATGCTTCATCAACGGTCATTCCCAAAAGGTTGATTTCTGATGAAATGGAAGAGGATTTGGATAAATCCATTTTACCGGTTTTACGTTGTCTAAAGCCGGGTCCGGTAATATCGGGCGTATCTATGATAATTAAATCATCCATGTGTGCAGCGGTACGAAGAATGCCACACTGTACAAACAGATTTCCCTTTGCATCAGGTAGTGTACTTACAGTTCCGGTTAATCCCATAGATAAGATTTTTACGGATTCACCAAGTTTGAAATCAGAAGGTTTATAAGATTTTTTACCTGCATCTTCTTTTTTCAAAGCAAGTTTACTACCGGTATTGGATATCTTATCACGAAGTTTTTGCCGGTCATGCTCCATTTCCTGAATGTTGCCTTTGCCAACGCCGTATTTCTGAAAGTTACGAATGGTCTCATCGGCCATATCTTTGGCATCCTGCAAGATATCTCTGGCTTGTTCGTTTGCTTCTGCCAAAATTTTATCCCGAGAAGCATTCAACTTTTCTTTCTTCTGTTCTAAATCACTCTTGAGTGCTTCAATGTCTCTGCGATACTGTTCAATCTCAACCTTTTCTTTTTCAATGGCAACACGGTTATGTTCCAGTTTGGCAATGACATCTTCAAAGCTTTCGTCTTGTTCGCTTAAGTGCGTTCTGGCACTGTCAATGATATAATCCGGCAATCCAAGCTTGCTTGAAATAGCAAATGCGTTACTCTTACCGGGAATACCAATCAGCAGTTTGTAGGTCGGACGCAGTGTTTCTACATTAAACTCACAGCATGCATTTTCTACACCGGCAGTGGAGAGTGCAAATAATTTCAATTCACTGTAATGTGTGGTGGCAATGGTACGAATACCCTGTTCATGCAAATGTGTAAGAATAGCAATTGCTAAGGCGGCTCCCTCTGTCGGATCCGTTCCGGCTCCAAGTTCATCAAAGAGGCATAGCGATTTATCATCAGCATGCTTTAGAATAGAAACAATATTGGTCATATGAGAAGAGAATGTACTCAAACTCTGCTCAATACTTTGTTCGTCACCGATATCTGCAAACACTTCTGTAAAAATAGACAATTCCGAACGGTCCAACGTTGGTATGTGAAGACCGGATTGCCCCATTAAAGTCAGAAGCCCCACCGTCTTCAGTGCAACTGTCTTACCGCCTGTATTTGGACCGGTAATAATCAAAAGGTTGAAATCACGGCCGATATGAATGTCAGTAGGTACAACTGCTTTTTTATCAATTAAAGGATGACGGCCTTGTCGAATTACGATACGACCGTCTGTATTATACATGGGTTTTGTGGCATTTTGTTCCATGGCAAGTGCAGCTTTCGCAAAAATGAAATCAAGTTCAACCATGGTGTGATAATTCAGAGTGATTTGCTCAGTGTATTCACTGCAGCTTTCACTCAGTTTAGCCAAAATGACTTCTATTTCCTGTTCTTCTTTTAAATGAAGTTCTTTGAGTTCATTATTTAATTTTACAACAGCCTCCGGCTCAATAAACAAGGTAGAACCGGTGGAAGACTGGTCATGAATCATGCCTTGTACGTTATTCTTATATTCTGCTTTGACCGGAATACAGTAACGATTATTGCGCATAGTGATAACAGCATCCTGCAAGTAAGTCCGGTAAGATGAATTAACCATAGAGGTAAGTTGTGAGTGAATTTTATCATTGGTCTGCTTGATATTACGTCTGATTTGTCGCAGTGTCGGACTGGCATCATCACTGATTTCTTCTTCAGAAAAAATGCAGCGTCTGATTTCAGAAGAAATCGGCGTCAGTGGCTCCAAGGATTCAAACAATGTATCCAATGAATCATCGGGAAGATCCGGTGTCTCTTTACGAGCATAAGTCTTTGCTCGATTGGTACTTTCCAATAGAGAAGCAATGGAAAGGAGTTCTTCTATAGAAAGGATACTACCCATTTCCAATCGTTTCATGGCACCAATGATACTCTTTGCGCCGGAGAATGAGATAGTCCCCTTTTTGAACAGACGACTCAATGCATCCGAGGTCTGTGTCTGGGCAAGTTCGATTTCTGCCAAATCACACAAAGGAAGCAGGGAGAGACACTTGTCTTTTCCCGCTTGCGAAGAAGCATGAGATGCCAGTTGCTCGGTTATTTTATTGTATTCTAAAATTCTGATTACTTTTTCGTTCATCGTTATTTTCCATTCTGTTATGACCTCTTACATTTTATCAGAGATTGTTTGATAAAGCAACGGAAGCATTTGCTGCAAAGGGCTTTTTGTGTTGTAATATTTCCGATATTTTAGTATAATAAATTTTAGCGTCGAGTTCACAAATTGCATGAATAGTATTGGTTTATAAATGGGGGAGCATTCAAAGCAAGTTTTGGCTTGGAGAAGGAGAAACTTTATGGACGAGCATGGCAATATTCTGGACGATCAGTCGGAAGAAGTCAGTGCAGAAGACAGCACAAGTGAAGGCGGTACTGACAAGGAAAAAGATTTTGAATTTATTACAGAAACCATCAAGGAAAAGCCGATTAATAAAAAACGCATCTTGGGCAAGATTTTGTTGACCTTATTTCTGGCTGTTATGTTTGGGCTGGTGGCAGGTCTGGTCTTTTTGCTATCACAGAAGTATCTTGATCCGGTCATTAATCCTGTAGAACCACAGAAGGTAGAGGTTGCACAAGAGGAAGAAGAACCGGAAGAACCTGTTGCAGAGGAACCGGCAGCACCGGCAGAACCGGCTCCGGAGCAGATTGTGACACAGATTGTCGAGAAGGTCGAGAAGGTGGACCTTGAGATAGATGACTATAAGATACTTTCGGAAAAACTACATGGTGTTGCAACAGAAGCGGGTAAGTCAATGGTTACAGTGACAGGACTGTCCTCGGATATGGATTGGTTTATGAATTCTTACGAGAATGAAAACCAAACATCGGGATTGATTGTTGCCGATAACGGAAAAGAACTTCTGATTCTTGCACATAAAAATGTAATAGAGAATGCGGAGAGTATACAGGTTACATTTTGTGACGGCACTGAGGTGGCTGCTACAAACAAAAAGGTAGATCCGAATACAGGGCTTGCGATTGTTGCGGTTGAACTGAGTGAAATCAGTGAAGAAACGATGAATGCAATTACGCAGGCAACGTTTGGTAATACAAAGTCCAGTTCTATTATCGGTATTCCGGTCATTGCGGTCGGCAATCCTTTGGGATATGCAGAGTCTGTCGGCACCGGATATATTACTTCAAATTCTTACGTTGTGGATATGGTTGATACCAGTATTAAACTGGTTACCACGGATATCTATGGAAGTAAGGCGGGAAGTGGCGTCATTATCAATCTGGATGGTAAGGTATTGGGTATTGTATGTCTGGAAAACTTCGGAACAGACGAAAATAATCTCCTGAAGGCATATGCAATATCAGATATTATTACAGTCATTGATAAACTGCTAAATGGTCAGGACATTGCATATCTTGGTATTAAGGGAACAGATGTAACGGAAAAAATCAGTGAAGAACAGGGTGTGCCGATTGGTGCGTATGTGACGGAAGTCATTATGGATTCTCCGGCAATGCAGGAAGGAATTCAGAGTGGCGATGTCATTGTGAAAATGGGAACGATGGACATTCTTTCCTTTGCGGATTATCGCGCAGCCATGATGAAGAGCCAGCCCGGCGATTTGATGATGATTACAGTCAAGAGACTTGGCAAAGGCGGATATATTGAACTGTCTTATGAAATTACGTTAGGAACATTGGAATAGAAGAAAGAGAGATAACATGAAGTATATTGAAGTGTTTAAAGAAGGCGACAGAGTTTCGGATATCTATTTATGCAAGCATAAGCAAGCAGCCGTTACAAAGAACGGAAAGGCTTATGAAAATCTGATTTTACAGGACAAAACCGGGACAATAGATGCAAAGATTTGGGACCCGAATTCTGCCGGAATTGAAGATTTTGAGACACTGGATTATATAGAAGTATTTGGTGATGTGAATAGTTTTCAGGGTGCGCTGCAGGTGAGCGTAAAGCGTGTTCGTGCCTGTCATGAGGGCGAATATGATCCTGCAGATTATCTTCCGGTCAGCAGTAAGAATATTGATGAAATGTATGCGGAAGTGCTTGGGTTTGTGAAAGGTATTTCGAATGAATATTTAAGAAAGATTGCGGAAGCCTTTTTTGTACAGGATGAAGCATTTGCCAAGGCATTCAAGAAAAGTTCGGCAGCAAAGGCGGTTCATCATGGATTTGTTGGTGGATTATTAGAACATACGCTGAGTGTTACGAAGTTGTGCGAGTACTATACAAAGGCATATCCGGCACTCAATAAAGATTTGCTCATTACAGCAGCACTGTTTCATGATATTGGTAAGACAAAGGAATTATCACTGTTCCCGGAAAATGATTATACAGACGACGGACAGTTACTTGGACATATTGTCATCGGAAGTGAAATGATTGGCGAAAAGGCTAAGAAGATTGAGGGATTTCCGGCAGTGTTACTTGGTGAATTAAAGCATTGCATTTTGGCACATCATGGCGAATTTGAATATGGTTCACCGAAGAAGCCGGCATTGATTGAAGCAGTTGCGCTTAATTTTGCTGATAACACAGATGCTAAGATGGAGACATTGACGGAGTTGTTTAGTGCAACACAGGAAACGGGCTGGCTAGGATATAATCGATTGCTTGAGACAAATGTGCGCAAGACACGGATGGAGTAATCTGGAATGGGTTTTGAGAAGAATCAAATTGTAGTGGTAAAAATTGAAGATATGGGTACAGATGGTGAGGGTATTGGCAAGATAGACGGCTATACCCTCTTTGTGAAAGATGCTCTGATTGGGGATTTGGTTGAGGCAAAGATATTGAAACCAAAGAAGAGTTATGCCTATGCGCGCCTGGAGAAGATATTAGAACCTTCGAACGACCGTATAGAACCCCCTTGTCTCTATCACAGACAATGCGGTGGCTGTCAGATACAGGCGCTTTCTTATGATGCGCAGTTGCGGTATAAGGAAAATAAAGTCCGGAATAACCTGATGAGAATCGGGAAGTTTGATGCGGAATTGATAGATGAGGTTATGGAACCGATTGTGGGGATGCAGGAAGAAGTGCAGACAATTGTGCAAGGAAGTAATGGTACACAGTTTGGTGGTTTTCGCTATCGCAATAAAGCGCAGTATCCGGTAGGGACAGATAAAGACGGGAATTTGATTACCGGATTTTATGCAGGTAGGACGCACAGTATTATTGCAAATACAGATTGTCTTCTTGGCGTGGATATTAACCGTGCGATATTAGAGGCAGTTCTTTCTTATATGAAGGAACACAATATTTTAGCATATGATGAAGAGAGTGGTAAAGGGCTTGTAAGACATGTGTTAATTCGAGAAGGATTTCGGACGGGAGAAATCATGGTCTGTCTGGTGGTGAACGGGAAGTCATTGCCGGATAATGAGAAGTTGATAGAGAGATTAAGGGAAGCAGTTGGGGTACCTTCTGATTCTATGAGTGTTGAGGGGGTTTCCGGAAGTGCGCAGAATGGATGGAAACTGACAAGCGTGTCACTTAATAGTAATCAAGAGAATACAAACGTCATACTGGGAAATAGAACAGAGGTACTTTGGGGACAACCCTATATTACAGACTATATTAAGGATATTGTATTTCAGATATCACCGCAATCCTTCTTTCAGGTCAATCCGATTCAGACAGAGAAGTTATATAGTAAGGCACTTGAATATGCCGGACTTACAGGGAATGAAACGGTATGGGATTTGTATTGTGGAATTGGTACAATATCGCTGTTTCTTGCAAAACAAGCAAAGCAAGTTTATGGGGTAGAAATTGTACCGGAAGCCATTCAAGATGCAAAGAGAAATGCTGAGATTAATGGTATTGTGAATGCGGAATTTTTTGTTGGCAAGGCAGAGGAGGTATTGCCTGCTTTTTATGAGCAAGAGGCGGCAGCAAGCAGGGCGGCAACCGCAGATGTAATTGTGGTAGACCCGCCACGCAAGGGCTGTGATGAAGTATGTTTGAATACCATGATTAAGATGCAGCCTAAAAGAATTGTCTATGTCAGTTGTGATTCCGCAACACTTGCGAGGGATTTGAAGTACCTTTGCGAGGGAGGGTATGCAGTGCGGAAGGTGCAGGCAGTGGACCAGTTTGGGCAAACTGTTCATGTGGAGACAGTTGTATTGATGTCACGGGTTGATAAATAGTAGGGCTGTAAATGTCTATAAACAAAGCATGTCCATATACTGTTTTTATCCGATGCGACATTGCCAATGATGCTTATATCAGGAAACCCTTAATTTTATTGTTTACGGTAACATATCAAATCCTCTGAAAGTGATAGGGTTGAGTTGACAAGATTACTTTTGGGTAGGTTGTGAAGATAAGATTGATATTTGGGAATAAAGTTTTAGATTATAATTCTATAAATAGGAACTAATAGGGATGCGTTATAAAAAGTGCTGAAGGGTGAAAACCATTATGAAAAAAAATAAAACCAAACAAATTCATAAAATTAGGAATAGGCTTCTAATTAGTTTAGCCATTTTAGCGAGCTTTATAGGATGCAACAATACTAATATATTTTATTCTAAACAATCCGATTTTCAATTCTTAGCACATCGTGGATTAGCACAAACATATGATGAAAGCAAGACTGATTATCATTCTAATACAGCGTCAATGATTGATTCTCCAGTTCATCCCTACCTTGAAAACACCTTAGATTCTATTCAAGTAGCATTTGACCATGGAGCTAAGATTGTCGAACTGGACATAAAACTAACTAAGGACAACCAATTCGCTGTATTTCATGATTCGACACTAGAACACCGAACTGATGGAACCGGAGAAGTTGGAGACTATACCATGGCAGAATTAAAGATGCTCGATATAGGTTATGGATATACTTCTGACAATGGTAAAACTTATCCGTTTAGGGGAAAAGGAATAGGACTCATGCCAGAATTGAAGAATGTTCTAAATACTTTTACTGATAAGGAGTTCCTAATTCATATTAAAGACGGAAACATGAAGACAGTAGAGCTTCTCAGTGAATATATTTCGAAGTTACCATCTGATTACTCTAATTTATTGTGTTTTTACGGTGACGATGATCCTATTCAATACTTAAAGAATCATAATCCTGAATACAAAATATTTTCAAAGAAAATGATGGTTAATTTTTTAATTCAATACGAGCTGATTGGCTGGACGGGAATCATACCGGAATCTATGAAGAACAAAGTAATATTATTGCCTGCTGATTATGCAACATTTATTTGGGGATTCCCACAGAAATTCATTACAAGGATGGATTCAGTCAATACAGTTGTTATTCTTGTAAAGGGAGATGGGTCTCCAGCAGAAGGGTATGACAATGCTGAAGAAATGAAAGCTATTCCTCAAGGGTTTGATGGATATATATGGACAAATAGAATTGATTTGGTAACTGATGAGAATTTAAAGTAATCTCTAACAGAATATCGTCAAGTAGTATGAATGGTATTTTACAACGCATGTGGGAGCAAGTAATTCTACAGCAACAAAACAGTCAAACTGCTTAGCTACTAATACGACGGCGAAGGGAGTAAAGTAGCAATGCTATTATCTCGCAATAAGGGGTAAAATATTAGCAGAAAAATGAAATTGATGAATAGAAATTGTTTGAATATAAGGTGAGAAAGAATTCGAAAATACAAACAGATACGAGGAGACATAAAATGATAGTTATTGTAGGTAAGAAAGAAGACTCTGAAAAAATCGTTGATATACCTAATGATGAT
>DATESB010000053.1:0-6195 GCA_035271065.1 Lachnospiraceae bacterium
CGGCACCTCAAAAGATACCGCTACATGCGACTGTGCCGCAAGATTATAAATTTCAGTTGGTTGAATCTGCTCAATCAAACGATTCAGATTGCTGGAATCGGTCAAATCTCCATGATGCAGGAATAAAGTCTTATCCCTTACTTCTCTGTCATAATATAAATGGTCGATTCGTTCGGTTGCAATCGATGAATGGCGACGAATGATGCCATGTACTTCATATCCTTTTTCCAACAGTAACTCTGCAAGATAAGAGCCATCCTGTCCTGTGATTCCTGTAATCAGTGCTACATTTCTCATTGATATTCTCCTTAACTACATACGTAATTTCGTTAACAAAAAGTAGTATACCCCAAATCTGATATTTTGTCCATAATGTGTGGGCAATCCTTGCTATTTTGTCTGCTGTCATGTATAATAAATCAGTATTTATGCAAAGGATGGTTTTCATGGAAATATTACAGGGGTTACTTCAAAATAGAATTTTTCTTGTAGCTGCAACCGGTTGGGCTGTAGCACAGATACTCAAAACACTTATCACTCTGGCGCTTACGCGTTCCTTTAATCCTGAACGATTATTTGGTTCCGGCGGTATGCCCAGTTCACACTCTTCAACCGTATGCGCATTAACTACTGCGGTCATCATGCAATATGGCACTGCATCTTTTGAATTTGCAATATCTGCAGTACTTGCTATTATTGTCATGTATGATGCTGCCGGTGTACGTCGCGAAACCGGTACGCAAGCTGTTGTCCTGAATCGCTTTTTAGACATGTTTGCACATATGGACGAAAGTCTTTCTTCTCAATTTACAGAAGAAAAACTAAAGGAACTGGTTGGTCATACTCCGTTACAGGTATTTGCCGGTGCACTTCTCGGAATTCTGATTGCTGTATTTATGTTTCCGGCATTGTAGCCATATATTCTGCAATGGCGCTTTTCCAATCTGCCATTTCAAAATCCGTTGTTAATTTCAACATATAATTGTCAAGCACAGAATATGCCGGACGTCTTGCCGATGCAGGATACATTGTGGCATATTCTTCTGATGAAATATATGTCACTTTCGTATCTTTTCCTGCCAGTCTGAATATCTCTGTTGCAAAATCTGCCCATGAGCATTGGCCCTCACATGTTCCGTGAAACGTTCCGTAATTGTCGGTCGGAAGAAGATATGCAATCATCTTCGCCAACTCAGTGGCACTTGTTGGAGTTCCCAACTGATCTTTTACCACCTTCACCTCCGGATTTGTCTCTGCAAGTCGTAACATCGTCTTCACAAAATTCTTTCCGTCCCCATAGAGCCAAGCCGTTCTAATGATAAAATGTTCTTTTGCAAATTCTTTGACAAAATTCTCACCCGCAAGTTTTGTTACTCCATATACTCCCTGTGGTGCCACCTGATCAAACTCAATACGCGGTGTCTCTGCATTTCCCGCAAATACATAGTCGGTAGAGATATGCATGAGTTTTGCTCCAACTTTCGTTGCTGCAATACTCAGATTACGCGGTCCGATTGCATTAATTCTATATGCTGCATCCACCTGTTGCTCGCATGCATCCACATTTGTATGTGCTGCACAGTTGATAATAGCATATGGCTTCTGTTCCTCCACAAATTTCATCACCTGATTGATATCAGTAATGTCCAGCTTTGTCACGCCCTCAACCCCGACATCTGTATTTACAAGCGTATAACTATCACTATTCGCATATTGCTTGTTAATGGCTCGTCCCAATTGTCCATTACAGCCTGTTACGATTATTTTCTTCATTGCGTATCCCTCTTTCAAATCATAATTTACATACATCGTTAGTATAGCATGATTCACAAAAACATGCTATACTGTGCGTGCAAGAATTGTATCACATTCTAACGCTTATGAAATGGAGATATCAGTATGAAAACTTACATCAAAACAAATCACCTATTGCCGATATGCGGAATTGCATTGATACACTGGCTGATTACTTTCTTCACGGATAAATCTATCTTCGTGGTTTCACCTACTGTGAACTTGTCTGACTACATCATCTGTAAGGTACTCCTGTATGTCATACTATACTTTTTTTACAGAACTTTATATCGCATACTGTTTACAAAGGATAAGAACAATCTTCCTGAATATGGTGTATTACGATATAGTTTGGTATATTTGCTTCCTGTACTTGCTATTCTTGTGATTAAATTACCTCAGGGATTTCTAAGCAATGATGAAAGTTTGATATTTGAGTCTGCAATCAACCTACAACATTACACCTGGTTCTACTATATAACTACTTATTACTATATTATCTGCCTTATGCTGATTCCGAGTTGGATTGGTCCTATCATAATCAAAGTTATCATTCAATTGTTGGTGGTTGGTTATGCTATGTACCGTCTTATCAGATTTCTTGGTGTTAAATATGGCAAGTATGGCTACCTTCTGTTTCTCATGTATCCGGTAATTGCCTATACTACCTCAGCTCACCGTTTGCCAATCTATTATCTGCTATATTTTATACTAATTACTACACTTCTGTTTGATTTGCTTGAACATGTATCCTTGACAAAGACTCGTGCTTTCTGGCTGCTGGTACTGGGAAGTGTATTAACACAATGGCGAACCGAAGGTATTTATCTCGCAGTATTGATACCCATCCTTCTTTTTATTGTATATTCCAACATTCGTACGAAAAAGACCTCAGTTATCATTCTTCTCTCCTCAATTGTATTACAGTATGTCATTTCAATACCACAGAACGGTCTTGTTGCAAGTGAAATGAGCGCTGCAGCTGATGACAGAATGAAACCTTTCTACGCCTATACAATTACAAATATGTATCGCAACGGTCTTGACTATCAAACTAATAAAGAAGATTTGGATATTGTAGACAAGTATCTATCACTGGAAACAATTGATGCAATCAATGAATACTATGGTGAAATCAATTACGAAGATGTACTAATTCTATATAAAGAAGGCTTCATCGGCGTTCGTCCTGAAGCTACTGTTGCAGATTTCTTCAACTATGCAAATGCTATGAAACATATTTGTCTAAACAACCTTGACGTCTTCTTCCAGACAAGATGGGGTGCATTTTGCTACGCGGCACAACCCTACAAGATTGTATTTGAAGGACTCAGCCTACGATCACTTATCAGTTTTGGCATCAGCATTGTAAAAACAATTGCTTATAATTTGTTTATTCCCTGTATCATTACTTTACTGCTCTGTATTTATACCTTAATCAAGAAGCGCTGGTTTACCTTTTTTGTAACCGGAGGTCTGATTGCACATTGGTTTATTGTCTTCGTACTTGCACCGGCTTCCTATTTCAAGTACTATTTTCCGGTATATTTCACGGCATACTTTTATGCATTTCTGCTGATTCTGCAAACAATCTATAACAGGAATCATGTTGAGAAGCCCATTCGATTGATTGTATAAGCATGTACTTTTGCACATATAGTTTATAGAAGAAACACGCAGCCTTTCAGCTGCGTGTTTCTTATTACATATATCATTAATTGTCGCTATCCTTACTTTTTACACAGTCCCAATCTATTGACGGCACAAAAGATTGCTCTGACAGAAGCTCTTGTAATGTTTGAACTTACACCAACTCCATAGGTCACTGCGCCTTCATTTACATCTAGTAAATGAATGTATGCAGCTGCCTGTGCATTAGAACCGCCCTGTAGAGCATGCTCTTCATAATCAAGCACCTTAATATTGATGTCCAGCGCCTCTTTCAAGCCACGCTGTACCGCATCAATAGGTCCGTTTCCGACAGCTTCCACTGTCTTTTCCTCGCCATAATAGGTATAGGTCAGTATAATATGTGTATCAAATTGTGAATCATCAGCGTCACTTCTGTCATCCACTTTTAACTTTCTGAAATGAAGCGGTTCCTTCATATCAATATAATTCTTTTGGAATGCCTCCATAATCTGCTCTGGTGCCACTTCACCCTGCTTTTCAGAAAGTGCCTGAATCACCTTGGCAAATTCCTTATGCATACCTTTGGGAAGTTTGAAACCAAAATAAGTATCCATGACAAAAGCCACTCCACCCTTGCCGGACTGTGAGTTGATGCGAACAATTGGTTCATATTCCCGACCGATATCAGCCGGATCCACCGGAAGATACGGTACACTCCATATCTCACTGTTTCTTTCCCGCATCGCTTTGACGCCCTTATTAATGGCATCCTGATGTGATCCTGAAAAAGCAGTAAATACCAGCTTTCCTGCATATGGATGCCTGTCATGAACCGGCATCTTACAACATCTCTCATATACTTCAACAATTTCATTGATATGTTCTATATTTAATTCCGGATCAATCCCCTGTGAAAACATATTAAACGCAATATTCAGAATATCGATATTGCCCGTTCTCTCGCCGTTACCGAATAACGTTCCTTCTACTCTCTGAGCACCTGCTAACATTGCAAGTTCCGTAGCCGCAATTCCGGTTCCTCTGTCATTATGCGGATGAACGCTTAAAATAATCGTCTCTCGATTCTTAAAATGCTTATTCATCCATTCGATACGATCGGCATATACATTTGGCGTTGTGAGTTCAACCGTTGCAGGCAGATTAATAATAATTGGCTCTTCCTTGGTTGGACCCCATTCCTCCTGAACTGCAGTACAAATTTCCAATGCATAATCATCCTCAGTACCTGTATAACTCTCAGGTGAATATTCCAAAATGATTTTTCCCGGAAACTTCTTGGCACGTTCTTTTACCATTCTGGTTCCCGCTACAGCTATCTGTATAATTTCTTCTTTTGACATTCCGAATACTACATCTCTTTGCAATGTAGAAGTAGAATTATAAATATGTACAACCGCCTGCTTAATACCTTCAATTGATTCAAAAGTCCGATCAATCAACTCTTCTCTGCACTGTGTCAGTACCTGTACCCTTACATCATCAGGAATCATTCTGCGTTCTACCAATTGACGCAGAAAATCAAATTCTATCTGTGATGCGGCAGGAAACCCTATTTCTATCTCTTTGAATCCCAGTTTAATCAGCAAATTGAACAATTCAATCTTTTCTTCTACTACCATGGGATCAATCAACGCCTGATTGCCATCCCTTAAGTCCACGCTACACCATATCGGTGCCTTGGTAATTTCTCGATTTGGCCATTCACGCTCTGGGTAATGAATCACCGGAACTCTTTGATATCTCTTATAATTTAACATTTTCTAATCCTCCATTTGACTTTATTATGTTTCTATCCCGGGTTGCTCAGTCAGCATTGCACACCCCGCAGGTGCATGCATTAACAACTTTAAAAGCCTTGGAGTCGATAGATTACACTGTATTTAACAATAATGGATAATTTGTTCCTGACTATTTTTTTAGCCCCACTTCAATCAACTTCTTTCTCTTATTATCTCACATACGAATATGGTTTATAGTATATCACTACTAACCATGTGTTTCAAATAAAATTTATATCACCAATTTGTATCAACCGCCTCTTCCAAGACGATTCTGTTAAGACGCATTTCGTCATTTGAACTGAAATAAGCACTGCTGACATATTCCTTAAGTAAATTATCATAAATGAAGATAGTAATTCCTTCTTCATCAAGATTATAATTCTGTTCCTTATAAATAATCTTTGGAGATAAATCAGAATCCTGTTTTACGATTTCTGCTTTTTCTCCACCTGGCAACTCTAGTTGAAGTTGATATTTCTGATCCATCGTATATTTTACTAAATTGCCGTCTTGAGCAACAATAAGCCCCGGTGTTGATAATGCCTCTTCAGAAATACCCATCGCTGTATATGCATCCCTTGAATCAGCATCCAAATTCAAAAATGCTTTCTCCCCTTTCACATTCATGATAACCGTATATTGTTTCTGATACATCTGTGCCACAATGTCCAAATAGGCGCTCGCATAATCAATCTTTTGCATCTGGCCATCCATTAAACCATGATTCCATAGAGCACTGCACTTATCCCATGAAGCATAGTCTGCATCCCCTCTTCTATCTTCAAGTTCATAATGTTCTTTTAAGTATTTTCCCAAGTATTTGGAAAACTTTTCTGCCCCATAGCCATTCAAATGTTTACCATCTACCGTATCAGTTTCAAAATCAATTCCTATCTCTTCTACCTCTCTATAGCATTCTAGAAATGGCACTCCTTGCTCTGTTGCAATTTCTTTCGCTCTATTATTA
>DATESB010000054.1:0-22687 GCA_035271065.1 Lachnospiraceae bacterium
CAATGGTAGTTTTCTGAGCGAAACATCCAATATTCCCGTTTGCCGAGTGCACACCCTATGCACACCCCCAAGTTCCCGTTTGCCGAGTGAAAGGCGTAAACCGACAACGCTCTCCGCAGATGGGATGTTTTCTTTGCACTCTACAAACGGCAGAAAATGAAAAAGCCGCCAAAAAGCCTTACTATCAAGACCTTCTGACGGCTACCGTGTGCATAATAAAAACGCCAGCATTGTATCAATACTGACGTTCTTATATGTGGACACCATGGAAAAAAGATTTCTTATCTTTCCCCAAAGAGAGCGCCAAGTCCTCAAAATAAATCAGATTCTCCGCAACCACTTACCAATTTTATGATACCATAAATCCTCAAGCTTTTCATGGTCGTGTTCAAATATTTATGCGACTGTTTGCGCTTGGTGTACTTGCCATTGATAATTCCTGTCCTGCTTTCTGCTGAAAGGCGGCGGGAACTTCTTCGGTTGAACCATATCGGGCGGTGGCTTCAAATAGATGATTTGTTTCTGCGCCAATGTTTTCGACGAAACAGAACGTTCAAGAAACGGATAATCCCGCCAGCATAAAAAAGAATGTTTTCGCATATTTTTCATTCTTCTGCCGGTCGGAATCGTTGCGATGATTTCACTGTAGCCGCTGTCATTGCTTTGGAGCAGAGCATTCCCTTGGCGGGGAGGCTCACACGCTGTCGCAAACGGCCCACACGCCGTTTCAGCGATTGCGGTGGTGTCTACTGCTTCATCGGGACAGCTATCGTTTACAGGGGCGAAGCTGGGTTCCATTCCTTCAGAGCAGTTTTCTGTATAGAGGGCATCGGCAAAGGCACCCTCCTGAATGGCTTTCATGAGCGCCAGCTTGGAAAGGTTCCGTTCCGCCGCAAGGTCAATATAAAATGAACGCTGCTCATCGGTTTCACAACACTCCAGTATCACGGCATTTTGTGTCCAGCCAAGGGACTGTGCCCTTTCCATAAGAACCGGGTTGTTTTCATAAGTGCGGTAAAAATCACGCATCCTGCGGAGATTACGAAGAGAGAAGCCTTTCAGCGATGGAAACCGGTTGGCGAGCATTTCAGCCAAATGTGGGATAAATGCTTTTTCTCCCTGACGGCAGATACATTGACCGATCCGTGTATAAAGCTCCAGCAGTGCCCGATTGCAGGGCTTCTCGTCTTTTTCATAGCATTCAGCTACCGCAGAGGCAACCTGTTCCAGATACAGGGCGCTGTTCTTTTTCAATGCTTTCATAGACTTCTCCTTTCCGGCTCCGTGGGAGCCTGTTTTTTTATGTACCCGGCAGAGCAAGCTCCACCGGTGAAATGCTTGGAATTGTTAGTAGCTTTGTTTCATTTCAAGGCCGCCGTCTTGTTGTGCAGTTGCTTCATCCATATGAACGCCCAGCCGGTTGGGAAGATAATCACTCAGCCAAGTGCCGCCGAAGGCACTGTGTGACTGCAAACGCCATATGGCGAGCTTTCCCATATGCAAATCCACATTTTCCATGGAAAACAGCAGATTGGTGCAGCCGTCATGCTCAAAAGCGAAAACCTCCTTGAAGGTATCGCCGTTTTGCAGGATACCTTCCTGTGTCAGCAGCTCGTTAATACCATTTACCCATTCTGAAAGCTCCCCGCCGCAGCCTTGAAGAATCAATCCTTCACGGTCTGTCATGGTGCGAAGCTCATCTGTCGTAATCCGTTTCACGGTATGGCCTCCTTTCATTCCATCCTCATGCCGAACTGCTGAGTGGGGCTTTCCTCCGGCTCAGACGGTGCCGGACGTGAAAGCACTGAGAAGCCGTCCTCGCCGGGAACGACACCGAGGGTGCGTCCATTGTCAAAGGTGCAGTGAAGCGTGCCGATGTCATCCACAAAATTTACCGTCCCTTCCGTACCCGGCGCAATGGGGGCGTATGGGTCCTCCATGCTGTTCAGGCGGATACGGGTTCCGCTGGGATACCGCTCCTTCATCCGCTGTGCTTTTTGGTAATCAAAAAACATTTTCATTCCTCCTGATTCAAATTTTCTGCCAGTTCCATGCAATATAGAAAATCAGGCGCGGGATATTTCCCCGCACCTGATTGCCGTTGCCCTTATATAATCTGCTCAATCTCCGTTCCGTCCTTGAAACGGATGAGCAGTTTTTCTTCGCTGAGTACCGTGATGGCACTGATCAACTGCCGCACCGTGACCTCGTCAAAGGTGGCGATGCCGGTGTCCACTGCTTCCAACTCGGCGGCCAGCTGCTCCGCCCGTTCATCCGCCTGTTCGGTATCCTGCCGATTTTTCTCCAGCTCGCTCCGTTTGGCCACCAGTGCGGAGAATTCCATACTGACCTTTTTCAGTTCCTCATCGTATTGGGTGGAATCCGCTCCCACGGCGGCAGCAAGCTGGAGAAGCCTGTACTGCTGTTCCCGCAGTTGGGACAGCCTGCTGTCGATGGCTGCGAGGCTGGTTTCGCCGTTCTCCGGCAAAAGGGCTGTTCGGATGCTGTCCTGCAGAATCGCTTTCAAGGTCTTTTGGCTGAACATTTCGTTCATGGCACTGACCACCGCAGTGTGAATCCGGCTTTCCTCCAGCGTAGGGGCATCCTTGCAGAACTTTTTGCCGTTCTCCAGACGGTTGATACACCGCCAGACAATTTTTTTACCCTCCGGTCTGGTCCATGTCACCCTGCGGTAAGGGCTGCCGCAGTTCCCGCAGGATAACAGCTCGGTCAGCACATATTTGCCGCTGTATTTGGCAAGCTCGGTTTTGGCGGCTGTACTGACTTTTTTCAGGCTGGATCGCCGTGCCATTTCCTCCTGCACCCGCTGAAAGGTCAGCCGGTCGATGATGGCGGGATGACTGTTCTCCACGTAGTATTGGGGGAGCTCACCGGTGTTTTTCTTGGTCTGGCGGGTGAAAAGGTCTGCGATGTAGGTTTTCTGGAGCAGAGCGTCCCCCATGTATTTTTCGTTTCGAAGCATCCCCCGTATCACGCCGTCATTCCACTTTTTATGCCCCCGCGCCGTTTTGATGCCGTCCGCCTCAAGGTCTGCGATGATTTTGGCTACGCTGTGCCCAATCAGATACCGTGAAAAAATCCTGCGGACGATTTCCGCTTCCTCCGGGTCGATTTCAGGCAGATCGTTCTCGCCTCTGCGATAGCCTAAAAATCCGGCATAGTGGAAGTAAACCTTGCCATCCTTGAAATTCTTGCGGTGTCCCCAGCGGATGTTGCCGCTCATGGATTCGCTCTCGGCCTGTGCCTGGCTCATCATAAAGGTTAGGATCATCTCATTGTCCATGTAGAGGGTGTTGACATTTTCCTTTTCAAAGAAAACACCCACGCCCATCCGCTTAAGCCTGCGGACATAATCCAGACCGTCCAGTGTATTCCGGCAGAACCGGGACACCGATTTGGTGATAATCAGATCCACCTTGCCCTTTTCGCAGGCTTTGATCATCCGCAGGAAATCCTTGCGCTTTTTGGTAGAGGTTGCGGTTTTGCCCTCGTCCGCGAACATATCCACCATGGTCCACTCTTGCTGGGCGGCGATTTTTTCGGTGTAATATTCAATCTGTGCCTGATAGCTGTCAAGCTGTTCCTCGGAGTTGGTGGAAACGCGGCAGTAGGGCGCTACCCGCAGGCGCTGTTTGCGGATATCTTTCTGGTTGTGCTTGGGATCTGCGGGAATCACCGTGACTTTTCTCACTGCGCTTTCGGGCACTTTGCATCCTCCTTTCCATCTGCTTCAAGGGATTTTCCGTTGATGAGCCGCAAGCGGAGACCGCCGTGGGCGGTAAATTGGATTTCCTGCACTGCGGTTGTGAAAAGCTCTCTGAGAAGTTCCTCATTGATAGATTGTGTGAGGATTTTTTCCTTCAGTCTCTGCATCTGATCATAAGGCATAGAATCAGGCAGTCCGCTGTATTGCTCGGCGGCACAGGCCAGTATCAGCATTTTGGTATATTCCGCACCCGGCTCGGCTTTGTTCAGTTCCCGGATGACCTCGTTTCGGATGCGTACCGCCTCCAGCGTCGATTCATTTGTATTCTGCGGCAGGAGCCAGTCTAAGAGGTTCGGGTTCTGCGCCAGCACATTCAGCCTTTCGGATAGGGCTGTGCGGATGTCCTCGTCCTCTATGTAACGGCGGTTGGTACAGCCCTCCTTTTCGCAGTACCAGCGGGGCTTTCCCCCAGCTCTGGTATCGCGGAGCATCCTGCCGCCGCACACGCCGCAGACCGCCTTTTCACGGATGGGTCTGATGTAATCCGGGCAGGGTGTATAGGTATTCTTTTCTCCCCGGACAAGCTGGGCACGCAAAAAGTCTTCCGGCTCAAGGATGGGGGGATATTCCTTTTCCCCAAGATAGCGTTCGTTTTCGAGGATGCGCTTAACCATGTGCTTGTTCCATTCAGCCGTGTGGCTGTGGTAACGAAGCCCCCGGCGCATCATTTCAGCGGCAATTTTGCTGTAGGCCATGCCGTCCACATAAAGTCTGAAAATTTCTTTGACCGCCGCCGATTCTGTGGGGCTGCATTGTATCTCTCCCTTTTTCATGGTGTACCCGAAGGGGATTTTTCTCTGCCATGCCATATTACCGCACCGTCCTTTCCATGGTTTCTTTCAGCATCAGACCGTTGTAGAGATTGAGATTCATCTCGGTTTCCGAAGAGATGAAGACGCTCTCCACCAGCGTTTCAAACACTTCCTCCGTGAGTGCCTCTAAATATTCGGGACTGTCCTCCAGATAATCCAGCATGGCTTGGGTCGCTTTGATCTGACTGTCCTCGCCGTTGGCCTCCATAATACGGCGGCGTTGACGGCGCAGCTCCCGAAGCTTAAAGTCAATTTCGCCGGTTTGGGATAAATAAAGAGCAGAATCTACGTATCCTTTCGACTTGAGTCGAACAAGAACGAGATTCTGCTCGGTGAGCTGGGCGATTTCTTTGTCGATATCATTGATTCTGCGGTTGGAGCGAAGCTCCTTTTCCCGAAGCTCGGTCAGCTGGGTTAAGACCGGGGACAGGATTTGCGCACGATGCCGTTTCAGCTTGTGGTACATGCGGAGGATTGCCGTGACAATCTGTTCCTCCGGTATCTGTGAGGTGGGGCAAAGGTCTTTATCACGGTCATGCCTCCGGCAAGTCCAGTAGATCTTTTCATTGACGATTTTTCTGCGGAACAGAGTACCGCAGCCTTCACAGCGGATTTTCTTTGCCAGCAGTGCGGAGGAAACCGTTCCGTTTGTCTGCCTCCGTCGGCTATCCATCAGTGCCTGCACCCGCTGAAAGTCCTCCTTGGAAATAATCGCCTCATGGCAGTTCTCTACAAAGTATTTCGGTTTCTCACCCTTGTTGCGCACCTGCCGGAACGGGATTTCGTTGGTGGCAAAGCTCTTTTGCCAGATCATATCTCCGGTGTAGGCGATGTTGGTGAGGATGTACGCCACCGTACTTGGGTGCCAGACGGTTCGCCCTTTGGTGCGGGGGACGCCTGCTTTGTTCAGCTCGTCTGCGATGTCATCCTTTCCCTGACCGCTGAGATAAGCGGCATAAATGCGGCGCACCACCTCGGCCTGTTCGGGAATAATCATTAGGGTGCGCCCCTCCAGCCTGTAGCCGTAAGGCTCGGACGGCGATAGGTAATCGCCCTTTTCCATACGGATGCGGACGCTGATGCGCATATTGTTTGAGTGGTTCTGTGACTCCATCTGTGAAAAAGCGCCGTAGATGGTGGCAATCTGCTCAGACGTCATTTTTCCGGTGTCGATGTTCTCCTTTTCAAAGTGGATGGAGATGCCCAGCCGTAAAAGCTCCCGCACATACTGGATATATTCCTTGGTGTTTCTCGCGAAACGGGATATGGATTTGACGAGGACGCGGTCGATCTTTCCGTCCCGGCAATCCTGAATCATCCGGTTGAATTCATCCCGCTTGCTTGCCACAAGGCCGGAGATGCCCTCGTCGGCATAAATGTCCGCCAGTTCCCAGCTCTCCTGTGCGGCGATATGCCGGGTGTAATAATCCACCTGTGCGATGTAGGAGTTCTGCTGATCCTCCGAATCACTGCTCACACGGGCATATGCCGCCACACGGAGCTTTGCCGTTTCCGGCTTTCGCGCCTGTATCAATGTGATTTTAGGCGCTTCCGCCGATGTTGAATTGGGTTGATACATCTTTTTTCCCTCCTTTCAACGACATACACTACCACACCTCCCGGCATATAGCTACCGAATCGTTGATAATATTCAGAAAACAATTCCGCGACTCAGCATAGTGCGATGATGGTGGGTCGCAGCCTGCGTTCCAAGTCTTTTTTAATCCTTTCAATTTCCTGATCTGTCATGTTCTTGGCGGCCGCAAGACGTGTGAGCTGCTGCAGGGCGGCAGCGTACATCAGATTACCGGATACCTGTGCGTTTGTCATGGTGTTTCCCTCCCTGATAAAATAGGCGTCGGAGCCAGTCCGACGCTGATTGCCAGCGCCTCGTCAATTTTTTTCATTTCCTGTTCATCCAGCCTTCCGACATATTCCCGAAGCCTGCTGCGGTCTATGGTGCGTATCTGCTCCAAAAGCACAAAGGATTCCTTCAGGCGGCCGCAGGCATGACCGATGCTTGCATGGGTGGGGAGCGGCTTTTTCGGCTTCGCTGTAATGGCGGCGGCAATCACGGTGGGACTGTAACGGTTTCCAACGTTATTTTGCAGAATGATAAGGGGCCTTACACCGCCTTGTTCCGAGCCGACCGTTGGATTTAAATCTGCATAGTAGATGTCGCCTCGTAAAATGGTATTATGGAACTGTTTCAAATACACACCTCTTTTCCTATGCCGGTATTCTTAATGGCACAAAAATAAGAACCTCACGCCGTTTACAAAATCAAAGATTTTGACGGCTGAGAGAACCTTGTTGCTTCGCAATATGGGACCGCCGATCCCTAATGGCGTGAGGTTCTCATGGCTTCTGACATTAAGATTTTTCTTCTGTGCTTAATTTGACACTACTCCCCAAGCACACAGAGCTCTGGTTTATAAGAGCTCAAAAGGCGACGGCCTGAACTGCGGCTGGCTTCACCGCATCATAGGAATCTCACCTCCACCGGGATCTCCGCTGGCTGCCCTCATTGCGTGGTCCCCAGGTCTTGTGGGGGCTGTGACTGGACAGAAGTATCAATATGGGCTGACGGGGTCATTGCAAAACAGGCTGCCACAGCCTGCTTTTCGGACGGATGGGTACCGCTTTGCACCTTATTTGGCCGTCTTTGATAGGGTGGAAAATGAGAAACCATGAACAGAATAAAAATAATATGGTTGCTTTCATGTTCTCATCGCCGTCCTACAGGTGGTCTTGGCGCATCCTCCGGGGTCGCTTTCCCTTTTGGGGTCCGTCAGCTAACGTATTCAGGTCGTCGGATATGAAATTTTCAAAGAGCAATGAGGGTGAATAGAAAAACCCCCTCACTACTAAGCCGATTTCGTGAGGGGGTCTACAAAAAATATTTTTACTTTTCTATCATTTTTTTGAGCTTCAGCCGAATCTGTCGTTCACGGTAGCTGATAGTTTGTTGCTTGATACCGGTTTCCCGCTCCAATTCCGACTGAGATTTTCCTTGAAAGTACAGGGCAAAGATTAAAGCCTGTTCCTCCTTAGAAAGCTGTGCGAGGCATCGGTGGAGCTTTTCCGCTATGAGCTTGTCCACGACCACATCCTCCACACGGGGAGAAGCAAGGTCTGGAATCCCATCCTCACCTGTTGTTTCCACCGTATCCATGGCACTGTAATAAAAGACGCCGTGTGCCATATCCCTTTCCTCCAGATAGGTTTCACGGCGCTTCATGCGGTGATAGGTAACATAGACTTCTTCGCTGACCGGCACAAGCTGACCCTGCACCTTGATTTGGTATTTTTTCTTGCTCTCCCTCTGATGCTGAGTGTCTCTTTTGATGCTTTTCATAAAATCTGCTCCTTTGAATTTCAAATTTTTGAAATCCGCCGGAGCCATCGAATCCGCATAAACGAAACAAGACGGCAGGAGAACCTCCTTTGCAGGAAGTTCCGCACTGCCGTCTTGCGTTCTGGCGGATTTCATTTTTATTACTGAGGTACGGTTATGCTACAGGTTTTACACGATCATGCGTTATGTTCAACGTGCCATCGGTATTTACGGTGATGCGAGTAACGCAATCTTTTATCTGAATTTCAAACAGACGTTGATCGCTGCTCATATCGCCGATGCGTTTTTTATTCAGGTTTCTTACTTCGGTCATAGAAATACTTCCCTCCCCTCGACTGATTTGTGAGTGTTCAGGCATATAAAGCAAAAGCTGTTATCGCCTTACGCAATAACAGCATACTAATTTATGGGACAAGCTTGGAGGTGTGGGAATAGCTTTCCGATAGAGTGCGAGTAGCGAATTTTTAATATTGTACCAAGTTCATGCATGAAGTCTAAACATGTAAAGCCAATATCAGCGTTAATCAAGTTAACCTTGATATCAGTCTCAAAACGTGATAAAATATTCCAAATAGGCTATTTGAGGGCAAAGCTCTTTGGAGGAGATATTATGGCGTTCAGCTACAATAAGCTATGGAAAATACTGATAGATAGAAAAATGATGAAAAAAGATTTGATGGCTATGACGGGCTTAACTACAACTACTATGGCAAAGTTAGGCAAAGAACTGCCGGTCAGCATGGACGTTTTGGCGCGCATATGTAAGGCTCTCAGGTGTAATATTGGGGATATCGTCGATTACATTGATGAAGAAAATAAATAGGATACAGTTCAGTTTGAATGGAGGGTTTCGGCATGAGGTTATGTTTTGGCTCATATTTAGCGATTCTTGTTCCGTGCAAGGCAGTTAATATTGATAATAAGCAGTTGTGCGAAGCACTTCTTCATTCTGTTGCCCCCAATTATGAGTTTACCTTTTCAGGGCAGGAAAATGCAGATCGTGTCAGAGAAGATGCCACATCAAAATTACTGCGGTGTGAACAAAACCTCTCAAAAGATATTACTGGGCCAGCCCGCAACGCCGTTCCACAAGAAGTAGCCAGCTACTTTAAGAACAATGTCATCAATCTGTTGGACAGTAATTTATCCAAGCAGATAATCCTGGCGCTTAAAGACATGATTGGTAATGATTTTCCTGAAAAAGATGGGAAGAAAATACATGGTATTTACGATGATACGAAAGTCGAACTGGTCAATGGCATAACAAAAAAAGAATTGGCATCCCAAACCGAATTCTGTTTTCATTCGTTTTTGGCCGGAGTCTTTTTATATGTTGTCACAAACACTACGAACCGAAGCGGCAAAAAGACGATTCGGTCTGTTACACAAGAGTATGTTCTTTCCTTCACATCTCGGATTGAAGAAATAACGCTCCTTGAGGATAATGTGTCAGATCGGATCTGCACTTATGATTATAGAAACGGAAAGACCGATACAGAATTCGCCGAAGGTGTCGCAGAGTATGTGATAGACAAAATCAAGCAATTACCTCAGCCATCAAAACAGGACGATTCCCTGCTTGTTACTCTGCTGTCAGAAGCTAATGGTAAGTGTTTATATTGCGGTGGTTATCTTGGAATTCCCAAGCGAGGGAAGATTCCGGTTAAAAACTGTGAAATTGTCTATTTGAAGCAGTTACCAGATGAAGCGGACAGCTATGAAAATGCGGTAGCATTATGTACAAACGAATGTGCTCCTCTTGTTCCGGCGATGTCATCTGATGAAATAGCAGAGTTGCTTGAAAAAAAACACCGTTGCGCGGATATTCAGGCATTTCTTGACAGAATATCCGGCATTAAGTTTCAGGATGAAATAGAGACCGTTCTGCGAGAAGTTCATAAGACAAAGAACGCGCAAGGACTGGAGCCAACAGATATCAAAGATTTGGTTGAGATTGATCGTAAGATTCACGAACCTTTCCTGAAGGACAAGATTAATGCGAGTATGGCTCGCTTATATAAAACTGTAAAAAACACTTGCTCCCGTCTTGAACAGGAAATTGGATTTGACACGAATATGTTTGGGGAGTTAATGAAATCCGCTTATAAGCTGCTCGAAAGTGGAATACAGCAAAAATCAGATATCATCGATCCACAGGAATACATAGCAGATCTCTTAGTTGAAAAACTATTTTCACAAGTTGGACAGAGACATAGAGACGCCTGTGAGATCATTGTTGGATATTTAGTGAAAAGGTGTGATTTGTTCAATGAAAATACCAAGCAAAGTTAATTCTTTCTCCGATAGCGTCATTGCTCTCTTTGCGCCTATCTTGGAGAAATTAGAGGAGCGGGATATGACCCCGCATGAACTGCTCGAAGCGACACGGACAAAGGTATCGGAAATAAGCATATTTCTTGATGCTCTTGATTGTTTGTATAAACTTGGGCAAATAGAAATACCTGATGGGACGGAGGTACTCCACTATGTTAAAGCGGATAACATGCGAGAAGTTTAAAACTCAGCCGGAGGATTTCCGGCCTGGGCTTAACGTCATCCTTGGCAGTTCGGATGGCAGCAACGCTATTGGCAAGTCCACTTTTCTGCTGATACTGGATTTTGTATTTGGAGGGGATAACTACCCAAAATCCGCAAAGGATGTGATCACTCATCTTGATCACCACACGATAAACTTCATCTTTGAATTTGATGGCTTTTCCTACTTTTTTTCTCGAAGCACAAGCCGCCCGTCCGTGGTGAATCGCTGCGACAGCCAGTTCCATGTCATTGAGGAAATGAGTGTGCCGAACTATCGCAAATGGCTGTTCCACGAGTATAGAATACTTCTGAGGGGTATTACTTTTGATGAAATTGTAGAAAGATTCTTCCGTATTTACGGCCATGGAAGCCATAATGAACACAAGCCTCTGCAAAGCGAGCGCGAATCAATGGCAACGGCTGTCGAGTACCTTATGAAATTATTGGATAAGTTTGAAGCCATCCAGGATCTGAAGACCGCCGAAGAAAGCTATGGCATCAAGCCAAGCAAACAAGCGGAACGTTCCATATCGGATATCACGGCTGATATTGGCGAGAATAAAGATAAAATAGAAAGTCTGGAAAAGCGCCGGGAGAGGCTGTGCAGGCAAAATGAAGAGGCCAACCTGCGCGCTTTGGGTATTGATCCGCAGCAAGCGGAGCGGCTTGCTGAAATTAAGAGTGAGTTGGGTAAACTGAGCCGCCGGAAGAGTCGTTTGATATCCCAGCTTAATGCAGTCCGCAACAACATGCCTGGTAATGACGGAGTGCTAAAAAAAGACTTTTCGGCGCTGCTCCATTTTTTCCCTGATGCTAAAATTGATGCTTTTACTGATGTCGAAGCTTTCCATGCTAAGATCAACGGTTTTCTTCGTGCTGACATTGAGGAAGAAATTGCACGGCTGACGCCGCAAATTGAATACATAGATGCTGATATTGCAAACTATGAGAAGCAAATCGAGGGTTCAGGAGTCGCCAAATCTCTCTCGCAATCCATTCTTACTCAGTACGCCCGTGTGTCACGGGAAATAGAAAAACTGGTGGAAGAAAACGAAGCACTGCAAGGCGAAATGGAGCAAATGGAAAAGCGCAAGGAGATCGAACATCTGCTGGCGAATCTCCGTAAGCGGCAAGAAGAAGCTCTCGCCGCTGCTCAGGATGAAGTGAACGCTGAAATGAAGCGAATTAATGATATTATTACCGGCGGTGACAGAACCGCACCAGAATTGACGCTAAAACCGGACAAGACCTTTGAGTTTGAAACCCCCGATGATAAGAGTGAAGGAACAGCGTTTAAGAGTCTTGTGGTATACGATCTGAGTATGCTCGCTTTAACTCCGCTCCCTGTTCTGATTCATGATTCAAGCATCGTTAAGCGTATAGAGGATGCCGATTTTGAACAGATACTTGGTTTGTATCAGAAAAGCGGTGAAAGCGGCAAGCAAGTGTTCATCGCATTTGATAAGGCAGATACTTATACACCAAATACATACAAAATCGTTGATAAGGCGTCAGTTCTCCGCCTGTCCGTGGGTAATGAATTGTTTGGCAAGTCTTGGAGTCGGCAAAATGCTGTACCAGAGACGGAGCCCATTTCCAGAGCAGATGCCGAAGATAAAGCAAAAACAGAACAGCGAAACGATGAAGAATAAGGAGATAAAAGCACATGGCGGCTATTAAAGACCTATTACAGCAAATTACTGACCCAATGCTGCGTGAACGGTTGACGGAGGAAGTAACCCGCATCAGTAAAAATAAAAAGTTCGGTCTGGTATTTGAGGAACATGTCCCTGAATGCACTCCCCTCTATGGCGTGCCCATAAGGTGCGATTCGACCGTTGCACGCAAGACAGGAAAACTAAACCAAATTTACATAGTAAAAAAAATTGACGGCAAAACTGCCGTCTGTGAGGATAAAGTATCGTCAGAAATAACAACCATATCTTTATGCGATCTGGTTGCTGTGGCACAGTTTGGCGATCCTATTTTTCCTTCGCTCGAACCCATTGCTAAAGTGGAAAATTCGCCGAATGACAGCCTCTGGCACACGATTATTGAAGCGGATAACTACCATGCTCTTCAGCTTTTGGAGTACCTTTACGAAGGACAAGTGGATTGCATATACATAGACCCGCCCTATAACACAGGGGCAAGGGACTGGAAATATAACAACGACTATGTGGATTCCAATGATGCTTACAGGCATAGCAAATGGCTTTCGATGATGAAGAAACGTCTATTGATTGCGAAACGTCTTTTAAAAGAAACAGGTATACTGATTATTACAATAGATGATAACGAATTATCTCACTTAGACTGTATATTGATGAGTATGTTTCCAGAATATGATCGGTTTATTGTTACTATTGAACACAGTAAACGCGGAAGACGCGGCAAAAACATGGCTAAATCAAATGAGTATGGACTTTTTTTGGTTAGACATGGTCTGGATATTATTTGTCAAGAAACTGCAATAGGTCTTGGCGGGGAAGTTCGAAATCTAAGACGCACAGGCTCAGGCTCCCTCAGAACACAACGGCATAAGAAATTTTATCCAATATATATTGATACTAATAAGCAATGTGTAGTTGAGATAGGCGAGTATCTTCCACTTGATCAGGAGCCATCTTACGATGTTCCTAATGATGTCAAGAAAAGGTTCCCTGACAGTTCATTAAGTGTAATTTGGCCTTTCGATGAAGATGGGGTACAGAAAAATTGGCATTATGCAGCACCAAGGGCAAAAGACGAACTTAAGCTGGGGAAACTCTCTGTACGGGAACAGAAATACGGCTGGCAAGTGTACTACCAACTTAGGGAAAGGAATTCAAAAAAATATAAAACTGTGTGGACTGGTTCCCATCTTGATGCAAGTACCCATGGGACAGAACTTCTCACTAAAATATTAAATCGGGGACAAGCATTTGATTTTCCGAAATCTCTATATGCTGTTTTGCAATGCCTATATGCTTCTGTTAAGGATAATCCCAGCGCTCTTATTGTTGACTTTTTCGCCGGTAGTGGAACGACTCTTCATGCTGTTAATCTGCTGAACGCTGAGGACAATGGAAAACGGCGATGCATCCTTGTAACAAACAACGAAGTCTCTGAAGCCGAAGCCCAACTATTGACTGAACGTGGATACCAGCCGGGTGATCCAGAATGGGAAAAGCACGGCATTTGCCGTTCGGTGACTTGGCCGCGCACGGAGTACAGCATCCTCGGCAAACGGGCTGATGGTACGGTGCTTTCAGGCGAATATTTTACAAACCAAACAACGACAAAAGAAGTCAATCGCTCGTTCTATCAGCTTGGCTTTGTTGAAAATCCTGCATCACTTACCCCTGCTGCGAAAAAGCAGATTGTTGCTCTCATCGGTAAGGATAAGCTGCCGCAGTCTCTCGTGAAAGCAGACAGCTGTTTCATTGTATCAGAAAAGCATACAGCGTCCGTGTTGTTTGACCCTGATGCTGCTGATGAATGGCTCAATGTCCTTGAAGATCAGGAGCATATAACCGATTTCTATATCGTGGCAAAAGACAGCCGAACATATAATAACATCAGACAAAAGGTCGTGGACCTTCTCGGTACGGTCACGGTAACCGAACCTCTGAAGCGCCCGATGAGCGAAGGTTTCGCCGCTAATGTAGAATACTTCAAGCTTGGCTTTCTTGACAAAAACAGCGTGTCGCTCGGTCAGCAATTCGCCGAGATTCTTCCCTTGCTATGGCTGAAAGCTGGAGCGATTGGCAAGCGCCCCGAGCTGGACAGTGCGGAACTGCCGAATATGTTGATTTTGCCGCAGAACTCTTTTGCAGTTCTCCTTGATGAAGACTGCTACGGTAAATTTGCCGAGGCTTTGCTGGAAACGAAAAATATTGGTACGGTATATTTTGTTACAAACTCTGAGGAAGCGTTCAGAGAGATGTCGGATGGTATTGGGATCGAGCAAACTTATCAGCTATACCGCGACTATATTGATAATTTCGTAATCGGGAGCAGGAGGAATAATCTATGAGAGCAACGTTATTTCCGTTTCAAGAATCGGCACTTGCCGACTTGCACGAGAAGATAAAAAAAGCACATGCCTATTGGAGTGAAAAAGATCCTCAGGTCATTTCGTTTACTGCTCCCACAGGTGCCGGTAAGACAATTATTATGACCGCTTTATTTGAAGATATTATCTTCGGCCATGCCTATGGAGTAGCGGAGCCGGATTCTGTTTTCGTTTGGCTTTCGGATATGCCGGAACTCAATGAGCAGACACGTTTGAAAATTGAAAGCAAATCGGAAAAATTTCGCACAAGGGACATTCGGGTAATTGACTCGACTTTTGATGCAGAGTATTTTACCCCCGGCGGCATCTATTTTCTGAATACACAAAAGCTCGGTTCGGACAAGCTGCTCACGCAGAAATCCAATTTGCGCGAATATACGATTTGGGAAACAATTGCAAATACTGCGGAGCGTCAGCCCAAGTCCTTTTTTGTTGTAATCGATGAAGCGCATAGAGGAACATTTACATCCCCACAGGCCGAAAATAAAGCACAGTCTATCATGCAGAAATTTATTAAAGGAAGTAAAGAAGATGGTCTCCCTGTTATGCCTCTTATTATCGGAGTGACCGCTACGCCTCAACGGTTTCAAAAGCTTGTGGCCGATACGACATCTACTATACAAAAAGTTGTCGTTCCTCCTGAAGATGTGCGAGAATCCGGTCTTTTGAAAGACAGAGTTATTATTCACTTCCCCGACATTGCAATCGGTGCCGATATGACGATGTTTAAGGAAGCCGTTGCCAATTGGAAAAAGAAATGTGAACGATGGCAGTCTTATTGTGACCACGAGGAAATTAAGAAACCCGTCCGCCCTGTTCTTGTCATTCAGGTTGAGGATGGAAATGAACGGGAAATCACTCAAACAGATTTGGATTCCTGCATCTCCATACTTGAAGATGCGATCGGGCGCAGACTTCAAGCTGGAGAAGTTGTTCATACGTTTGATAAACACGAGACCATTAAAAGGCATGGGCTGGATATACGCAGGGTGGATGCTTCCCGCATTGAAGAAGATGAAAAGGCTATCGTTGTGTTCTTTAAAATGAATCTTTCCACTGGCTGGGACTGCCCTCGTGCCGAAACAATGATGTCGTTCCGACACGCAAATGATTATACTTATATCGCTCAATTGCTCGGACGTATGATACGTACCCCGCTTGCCCGTCGTGTGGAGTCTGATGCCGAACTGAACAATGTAGGTCTATTTCTTCCTTTTTTTGATGAAAAAACAGTCAAAATGGTGGAGCAGGCATTGCGCGACAGTGAGGCAATTGTTCCTGCTGAAACCGGATCGCATAAGGAGCTCATCACCCTGAAACGTGATCCTGCATTTGCCGATGTATTTAGCGATATGAATTTAATAACCTATCGCATAGATTCCGCGAGGAAACAACCCGCACTCCGCAGACTGATTGCGCTTGCCCGTGCGCTAACGCAGGACATGATTGCCCCTGAAGCTCGAAAAAGCACACTGAAAAGGGTGCTTGATGAGTTTGAATCGGAAATAGCCGAATTGAAGAAAAGCGGCAAATTTGAAGAGATCTCTAAAGCTGTTACCGGCTTGGCGCTGCGAACGCTTACCATAGATTACGGCAGCGGCGCAGAAGGGACGACAGACAACATATCAGAAATTGTGGAGCTCTCAGAATTTGATATCAACAATCTCTTTGAACGGGCGGGAAAAGTGCTCGGCGAGGGTTTGCACAAGGAATATTGGGTCCGTCACGCTGTCCGTGATTTTAAGGATGTAAAAACAGAAATTATTGTGTTGACAAACGACAATGCAGCCATGGAGCGTCTTGAATCGTTTGCAGACAAGCTGTTCAACGAATTATATGACATGCATAAAACAGCATTCCGAAAATTGAAAGAGGATCGTAGAGATGCTTACAAAAAGCTGGCTCTATCATCAACAACCCCAATTGCTCTTGACTGGGAACTGCCTCCAACCATTGATTTTTTAATTGGCGAAGATGCTGTAATTCTGGAAAAGCACCTCTACATCCCTTCTGATGGTGGTGAATTCAAGGTAAGCCTGAATGACTGGGAACTTGGTGTTATCAGGGAAGAAATGAAGGATGAAAAGGGTGCTGTAGCATGGCTCCGCAACCTTGACCGTAAAAGGTGGTCATTGGAAATTCCATACGAAGTGGACGGTGTGGTAACTTCGATGTTCCCTGACCTGATTGTTGTTCGAGCTGATGCACATGGATATGTTTTTGATGTACTGGAACCGCATGACTCAAGCCGTAAGGATAATTATCCGAAAGCCGTCGGATTGGCCAAGTTTGCAGAGAAGCACGGAGAGCATTTCGGACGTATTCAATTAATCCGCAAGGCAAAAGGAGCGGATAAGCGAGATCACTTCTATCGCTTGGATATGGGAAAACTGAGCGTCAGAAATAGGGTCCGCGGTGTGACATCTAATGCCGAACTCGATAGAATCTTTAATGAGGATGCACAAACAGAGGAATAAGCTTCAAGAAGGGGGAAACATCGTGGCTAATTGTGAATATCAATATCCGGCACTGACCGTGGAAAAAAAGCATGGTGACGAGTGTTTCCTTAACGGCTGCTGCTCCGCTCATCTTGTAGACTTTTGGAGATGGGCATACTCCGACCTGATGGGAAATACGGAGCGTGGCAAACTCGCCGAGTACATTGTTTCTCTGGCAATGCACTGTGCCAATGGTGTTAGCGAAGGCTGGAGAGCTTTTGACGTGTTGACACCCGAAGGAATAAAAATCGAAGTGAAAACCTCAGCCTATTTGCAGAGTTGGGCGCAAAAAAGGATATCCAATATTCGTTTTGACATCCGTGAAACTCTGGCTTGGGATTCGGTTACGAATACTTATGCGGAAATTGCTATGCGCCAAGCGGACGTTTATGTGTTTTGCGTTCAAAACTGCAAAGAACAGAAGTTGGTAAACCCGCTTGACTTAGCACAGTGGGATTTTTACCCCATTACTACAGAAGCTCTGAACGCTGCCGTTAGCAATCAAAAATCAATAGGATTAAATACGTTACTGGCCCTTGGTGTCAAAAAGTGTTCTTTTACCGAATTGCGCGACACAGTAATTTCATTGGCTAAGACGCCGATTTACAGATAATAACAGACCAATAAAAAGATTTGGAGGTACTTTATGGCTTTTCAAACTGCTCTAACAATTAAGGAAACAATCGCCAATATACATAGCAAAAAATATTTGCTGCCGTCTATTCAACGTGAATTTGTCTGGGATGTAGACCAAATAACCCAGCTGTTTGACAGCCTGATGCTTGGCTATCCTATTGGTTCCTTTCTGTTTTGGGAGGTTAGCCCTGCTAACGTGAAGGAGTTTGTTTTTTATGAATTTCTTCGGAATTATCACGAACAGAAAAAGGATGGCCGGCACAATCCGAAAGCAAGTATTATCGGCAACGAGACCGTCACTGCTATTCTTGATGGCCAGCAACGCTTGACATCGCTGTATTTAGGATTAATGGGGACATACGCCTATAAAAAACCATATATGCGGTATGACAATCCGAAAGCCTACCCGATAAGAAAGCTTTATCTGAACTTATTGAAAAAATCGGATGACGATGACTGGTTTTATGATTTTGCATTTCTTACTTCTGATGAGTGCAAAAATGACGATAGCCACTACTGGTTTTTCGTTGGGGATATACTGGGGTTTGATAAACTGTCCGATGCGATGAAGTACCTCCAAAAAGTCAACAGCTATCTTGTTAAAATCGGACAAGGCTCATATGATGAGGAGAAAGCAGAATTTGCCACCGAAACACTTAGTAAACTGTGGCAAGCAATTCACGCCGATGGAACGATCAGCTATTATCTTGAAAAGAGCGATAAACTGGACAAAGTCCTCAACATATTTATTCGTGTAAACAGCGGAGGAACACCACTCAGTTACTCCGACCTTCTCCTTTCCATTGCTTCTGCACAATGGGATGATCTGGATGCCCGTGAGGAAATTCATAGTGCAGTTGACGAAATAAACGCAATTGGCAGAGGATTCAATGTCAATAAAGATTTTATACTCAAAGCCTGTTTAGTCCTGTGTGATTTCCCTGACATAGCATTCAAAATTGATAACTTCAATCACACTAATATGATGAAGATACAGTCGGAATGGTCAAATATTATGGCTGCCCTGCGAGAAGCGGTAACCCTTGCCGCCAGACTGGGTTTTAACAGAGATAACCTGACATCAAATAACCTGTTCATACCTATCGCCTATTATATTAAACACATAGGCTTGCCTTCAAATTTTGCGGCATCACCCAAAAATGCTGAGAACGTTAGGGCAATCAAAAAATGGCTTGTAAGCGCCATGCTGAAGCGTGTGTTCAGTTCCCAGCCTGATGGTGTCCTGCGCCCTATTCGGGAGATAATCGCTAAAAGCGATGGTTCGATCTTTCCGCTTGAACAAATTATTGAGCGGTTTAAGGGAACAAACAGAACACATGAATTTACGGATGCTGACATTGAAAATCTGCTGTATCTCAAATATGGACAAGGTGATACGCTGACAGTGATGTCGGTTCTCTACCCTTGGGCAGACTTGCACAATTTGTTTCATATGGATCACATTTTCCCAAAAGCAGAGTTCACAGAGCGCAAGCTTCGCAAGATGGGAGTTCCTTCAGATAGAATTTCAGATTTCTTGGAGAACTTCAATTACATAGGCAACCTTCAATTACTTGAGGGGCTGGACAATACATCAAAAACCAATAAAGATTTTAAGAAGTGGTTTGAGGATAACCTGCCTACAGAAGAGGCAAAGACTGCCTATCGGCAGAAACATCTGATACCCGCTGGCGTTGATCTTGCGTTTACAAACTTCCCGGAATTTTTAGAAGCCCGTGAAGCTTTAATAATTGATAGATTAAAAAAGGAACTGCAAGGATAGCGTGTGAGAAAAGAACTTGAGGGATGGATGATGGAACTGAAAATTGAAGAGCTGTGGTATTCTACCCGCCAAGACGACTGGCTGATTGCCGAGAATTGTTATTGGAATCAGGTTTCTGATGCGAATAGAAATCTGGAAAAATCGCTTGAGATGTTAAATCCAGATGACATAAAACATATGAATGTTGAGACATTTTATCTTTTTCTCCACGACACTTACTTTGTCTGGAAATATACTGCCAAAAATCGGCTTGCCACCACCCGCGCACAGTTAAAAAGGCATTTGACTGACATCACCACACTGGCTGAGATTCAGAACGAGTTGTTTTCTTTTGATAAGGCACAAATTCGTACTGGACTTGAGATCGCAAGCAGGATTCGAGGTTTGGGCATCGCCGGAGCGTCAGGATTACTTTCAGTTTTATTCCCTGATTATTTTGGGACTGTTGATCAATTTGTAGTGAAGTCCTTGCTGCGCATTAATGAGTTAAATGAACTTGAAAATCTTGTTCGGATGCGCCCAGAGGCACTGACGCTTGCAGATGGCGTAGTGCTTGAACAACTATTGCGTGCAAAGGCAGACGAATTGAATCGGATATTCCAGACTTGTACATGGACACCAAGGAAAATTGATAAAATCCTCTGGGCCTATCGTGAAAAGGGTGAAAATCTGCCCCATATCGATGAAAAGCCGAATCTGAAACGGCATAGCGAAAATCGGATTTAAGCTCGCTTTTGCTGGAAAGAGGAATATTAGAAAAAATTATTGCAGGATAAAGTAAAAGGAGTGCTAATCATGAAAATCGTATCAAATTTTAATGAGTTAATCACAAACAGCCAAACTTTAGATGGATACCTCCGTTCTCAAGTTGACCCGGAATATGATTTTGCTCTTAACTTAATCAAAAAAGGAACTTGCTTTGTTGCGGTGGGAGTTTCCGGTGCTTATAAATTTTATCCCAGTCGGTTCATTGGTTACGCTGACAATTCAATGGATGCTCATTTGAACAACGTGGAGAAAGACGGGAAAGAAACTAACCCGGCTATATCAAAAATTTTGGGCGCTAAACCTTCGATTAATTCCATCTTAAATCAGGAATATGCAAGATACTGCGAAGCATTGGGCTTTGTGCCACGAGATAAAGGCGCATTTGGAACCGAAAGAAAGTTCTGGGTAATAGAAAAATGATTAACAGGAGCCAACACTATGTACGACTTAGATAAAATACTGGATGAAGTGCGCACGAAGTACTATGCGTCGAAGATTTTACCGCGCCCTAATATCTTATGGTCTGATGAACACTGGACAGCCATCAACGGCAAATACGATTTGTATAATAACCAGATCACTGTCAGCCGGGCATTTAATAGTAATGATATTTCTTATGAAGCCTTAGCGTCCGTCGTTTATCACGAAAGCCTGCACCAAGATTTTGCAGATCATGACCGCAAATTTATGCTGAGGGCAAATAGATTCCCTAACTACAATACATATGCAAAAGAACTGGATGAATATCTTAGCGATTACTCACTTAACTTGAAATATGACAAAATAATAGCTGATTATTCAAAAGGTAAAAACGAGGTGGCTTTTGTTATCATTCCTTATCTGGAAGATTTTCAAAACGCCTTTACTTTTTATGATGGGAATATTTATATTGACACAGAAGCGCAGGTTTCAAATGTTTCAAAAAGCAACTTGACAATCTTTCTGGTAGACAACGGGAAAAAATACCACATCGTTGCTTGGGCGGAGAATGTAGAGTTTTTTAAGGAGCAAAAGCAGATACTTCATGGCGATTTCGGAGGGCTTGACTTTTCTTATAGGATTTCGGCTTTGAGGGACAATGTAAAAATTCTTTTTGATACAACGTGTACCTATGCGATTTGGAAAAATGCGTTTCCTGCTTCTTTAGAGACTGATAAGTTTTGCGTCTATAATATTGGAGCGGATCTAATACAAGAAGATATAAAATATATCAACTCATATTGCGAGGGCTTTTATGAATTGGGGATGGCTCCTTTCGCAATAGGGATAGCCGCTCCATATGAGCAGCTTCCGTACAAAGAATTATATGCGATAGCTGTCAATGAAGCTGGGTTTCGGGGAATATGGGCAGCAAATGCGCTTTGCAAAATAGATTTGAATTACGATACGCTCTTTAATAGAGCTGATGCTCTGAGGGATAGCGGACTTATTACATTGGCTTATAATGAAATGAAAAAGGCGTATTCCCTGGCAAATAAAAATCCTAACTGTACCGCAGAATTAATTAAATTATGTGCGATGGTGTCAGATTTCTCTCTCGGCAATCAGTTGATTAAAGAACTCTCCGGTTCAATTGCTGTAGATGAATATCTTGCCAACAGTATTGCCCACCTTCAGAAGTAAAGGCATCATATAATTCAGCGAAGTTAAAGAAGTAAATGAATAATCGCTGATGACAAAAGAGGAGGTGTGTTAATGCCATTTACTATTGTCCGCCAAGATATAACGAAGCTGAAAGTTGACGCCATCGTCAACGCAGTCAACACCGAATTGCAAATGGGCGGCGGGGTCTGCGGAGCGATATTTAAAGCGGCGGGAGCGACACAGCTTCAAGCTGCCTGCGATAAACTCGCACCGATTAAGACTGGTGAAGCCGTTATTACGCCGGGGTTTAACCTTTCGGCGAAGTTTGTCATTCATGCCGCGGGTCCGGTTTATCGACATTGGAATGAGGAGCAGAATGAGAAGTACCTCCGTGCCGCATACACGAATTCGCTGAAACGAGCCGTTGAAAATAATTGCGAAAGCATAGCCTTTCCACTGATTTAGCCACTTTGGTAGCGATAAGTGAACTTGACAAATCCAGTGTTCATAAGGTAACATAAGAAAAGCACTAAAAGGAGATTAATTACTATGCGGCAAGGTATTCTTAAATAACAATCAACTGAATGATGGTAGGTACGAATGATTTGGCCTTATTACATCTGTTGTAATGGGTTTGGTTTTTGTACCTTAATTTAAGAATACTTTCATATTTTATGGATCCGCCATGCTGTAGAATTCTCTTTCTAACAGCTTTTAATGTCGTACTCATAATTGTTATGATAGCAGTCCCCTGTGATGAAAGTATTTCAATCACAGGGGACTTTTATCTTTTAACGATTATATGAGGTGTGACTTATGAAAATAATGAATATTGGCATCTTGGCTCATGTAGATGCTGGAAAAAC
>DATESB010000055.1:0-6286 GCA_035271065.1 Lachnospiraceae bacterium
TGACATCTCCCTTAATTTCCGGTATCTCAATCACATCTTCCCCGTCTTCTATTTCCGGCGGTGTATCAATGATTTCGAAAATACGTTCCGCACCGGAGATGTTTGTAATCAACTGATTATAGAAGTTTGAAAGATTCATAACCGGTGACCAGAACATCGATATATAGGTTCCGAATGCAATCAGCGTTCCGACTGTCACTTGTTCTACACCGATAATCTGAATGGCGGCAAAGTAAAGCGCTGCCGTTCCGAGTCCCCAGCAAAAATCAATAACCGGGC
The DNA here is from genome assembly GCA_035271065.1 of Lachnospiraceae bacterium. Taxonomy (GTDB): domain Bacteria; phylum Bacillota; class Clostridia; order Lachnospirales; family Lachnospiraceae; genus JAAYYM01. Next base: position 280 of record DATESB010000055.1, read on the forward strand.
CAAATGCATCATTTAATCTGACCGCATCGTTAAAGGACTCCCTGTGTTCCTTCAGTAATTCATCAAATGTTTCACTTGTTTCTTCCTCGGCTGAAAAGCTTTGGATAATACGCATTCCGGCTAAATCTTCATGTAAAAAAGCATTGAGATTTGAGGATTTCTTTCTGTGTATCTGCCACCTTTTATGTGAATAAATATTAATAAACCACATTCCCGCAATCATAAGCGGCAAACTGATCAATGCTGCAATTGCCAGTTTATAATTCTTAATGACCATGATTGCCACAACAGAACATACCGTCACAAAATCGGGAATAAGCGTTGTAACCGAGTTGCCCAATACGTCCTTCAAAGCATTGACATCACCGATAATTCTGGCAAGCACCTTTCCTGTTGGTCTGCTGTCAAAAAACTGAAATCCCAGTTTTTGAATGTGTGTATAAAGTTCCTGTCTGACGGTCAGCAGGATTTGATTTGTAACCTTTGCCATGATATACATACGTAATTTCACAAGTAATATCATTCCGATATTAATAATTGCTGCAAAGCCACCCAGTTTCAACAATCCCGGTATGTTTTTGTTTGTGATGTAGTTATCAATCGCTTCCTCAATCAACAGAGGATTAATCAATGTTACAACTACACATACTCCCATGATCATCAGAACTGCAAATATCTGTAATTTGTATTTTAGTAAATAACGAAACAGTCTTAATAAAGTCGATATTTTTGAAACCTCAACGACTGCCTCGTCACTCTTTGATGCATTAATAGGCATACTATTTCTTCACCCCTCTTTCTTACGCAATTGTCTCTAAATAATCACCATATTGCGCCATGTATGTTAAATGATAAAGACCTTTCTTTTCAAGCAAATCCTCATGGGTTCCGCGTTCCACAATCTCTCCGTTATTCAGGATAATGATTTCATCCGCATCTTTTACCGCTGAAATACGATGTGCAATGATAATCTTTGTTGTATCCTTTAACTGATTCAATGCCATTTGAATTTCATGCTCTGTCTCCATATCCAGTGCTGATGTTGAGTCATCCAATACCAAAATCGGAGATTTCTTTGCAATTGCGCGTGCAATACTGATTCTCTGCTTTTGTCCACCGGACAATCCTACGCCTCTTTCACCGATGACTGTGTCATATTTCTTATCCAGCTGCTCAATAAAATCAACCGCCTGTGCATCTACAACAGCAGAACGTATTGTCTTGAAATCCGTAAAGTCTCTTTTCCCAAGTTTGATATTGTCTGTAATCGTATCTGAAAACAGGAATACATCCTGCATAACGAGCGAAATATTGCTCCGCAGTTCTTCTAGGGACATATCCTTAATGTTCACACCGTCCACATAGATGTTACCGCCTGTTGCATCGTAAAGTCTCTGCAACAAACTAACAATAGAAGACTTTCCGGCTCCTGTTGCTCCCATGATACCAATGGTTTTTCCCGGCTCTACATGGAAACTGATGTCTGAGAGGATATTCTTCTCGGTATTTTGATTAACTTTGCTCCCCATGTTCTGAGCGGTTTCATTTTCACTTTTATTCACATCGTTATCACTTAATTCAATAACCTGTGTGTTTTTTCTGAATGAAACATGTTCAAAACGAATATCACCCTTGACCTCACCTAACATAACCGGTTCGTCAATTTCCGTAATACTAGGCTTCTGCGCATATATTTTCTTGAATTTCTTATTAGATGCTCTTGCTGCCGAAAAGTCATTGGTCAGCCAGCCAAGCATCTCCATTGGCCATACAATATTGTTGGAATACTCTACAAAGGCACCTAATTCACCCAGTGTCATTTCACTTCCGATTACAAAGTATCCACCAACAATAATGACTGAAATCGGCAATAGTTTCGTGATAATCTGAAACAACGGAAAATACTTCACAAATACTTTTGATTGTTTCATATTCAAATCGTAATAGCGATTATTATGCGATAAAAACTTCGCAATTTCATGCTTTTCTCTTGCAAATGCCTTAACAGTTCTCACTCCTGCAAGATTTTCTTCGGCTACGGTATTCAGCTTCGCATTTTCCTCACTGATTTCTCCGTAAATACTGCCGAGCTTTCGCTCCATAATAATTGCAAACGCTGCTACAATCGGCATGGCAATTGTTGGTATAATCGCAAGTTTTACATTTGTTTGATACATGCAAAACAGAACGATAGATGTATGCACAAACACCTCTATAATCAACATGCCGACAAACCCGAGTGCATTCCATATCTTGTCTACATCGTCTTTGACTCTTGCCATCAGTTCACCCGTATTATTCTTATCAAAGAAGTCCATGGACAAACCTTGTATATGTCTAAACAGATTGCGTCTGATTTCAGTTGCTATTTTTGCTGCTGTTACGTCAAACGTGTACTCCTTCAGGTATTGGAAGATGCATCTTCCCACTCCGACAATCAGAATACCGATTAACAGTTTCGGCAATAGACCTATCTCACCGCCAAGTACAACATTATCAATGATCAATCTTGTCAATTGCGGTGCCAGCATATCAAGTGAAACTGCAATCACCATACTGCAGATTGCCAACAGATATGCCCATTTATGCCTCCATATGTAACTTGATATTTTCTTCATAACTTTTTCCTCCCAAAACATAAAAAGACGTGGTATCAAAGACATACCACGTCATAAAAATCTAAATTATAACCGCTTGTGATGAACGGTATTTGTTTCATTCCATAAGGAACCTTTCCCGGATAACTCATCAGCGTATAATCGACCCTATAACAGAGGTAATCTTCTTATTATGTGTGTTAATTCCTTTATGCATCTTCGTCATTATAATTACCTCCTTTCAAAAAATTCACATTAGTTACGATTAATACAATAAACCCATTATGTAATATCTGTCAATCCCCTTTTTCAAGAAAATTTATAAACTACTTCACTTCTTTAAACCCATTGGCTTCAAAAATGGCAATTGCCTCCGGTGTCTGCAGAAACTCCACAAACAGAGCCGCTTCATCCGGGTGAGGTGCTGCCGCTGTAATACCAACCGGATAAATTGCCTTCTGAACACTATCTGCCGGTGCAGCATCAATAACCGCTACTTTATCCTGCATCTGCGCTGCATCTGTTGCATATACAATTCCTGCATTTGCACTTCCCTCTGCAACCCAATTCAAAACTTCTGTTACATTTGTTCCAAGACTGGACTTTGCCTGCACCTCTTCCCACAAACCAAGACTGGTCAGAGATTCCTTCGCATATTGTCCCGCCGGTACACTCTCAGGATCACCGATTGCGATTGTCTGCGCTTGCGTAATATCCTCAAATTTACTGTATCCTTCTGCCTGATCAATCGGGACAATCAGTACAATTTGATTTTCCAGCAAATCAACCACCGAACCGTCCGCAATCAATCCACCCTCAGAAAGTGCATCCATCTGCTTTGTTGCTGCTGAAAAGAATACATCAACTTCAGCACCCTCTTCTATCTGTGTCTGCAATTTGCCCGAACTATCATACATACCTGTTATGGTAATGTTTGGATAGGTTTCGTTGAATAACGGAATTATTTCATTTGTCATACAAGTTTCCAAACTAGCTGCTGCCGCAATCATCAGATTGCCTGCTTCCTCTGCCACCGGTGCCTCTGCTGTTTCAGCTTTTGTTCCGCACCCTGCTATAGTTGCTAGCATTGCACCTACACTCAATATGCACATAAGTGCTGTTATCATTCTTCTCATTGTCCTTTTCCTCATTCTGCTCCTCGTCCTGCTCCTCTTTGTCGCGTTACTGCTCTCTGCTTTTTCTATTATCTATTCAAATAACAACAAACACAAGCCGTAAATAATCGGTTGATGTGCTAAATAAATAATAAAAGTATGCTTTCCGACAAATGAGAGCCCCGGAATATTGATATGCAATAGTTTCAATGGCTCTTTTCCTTCTTGATAATCCCTAACTGCCCCAAACAGGTAAAATCCCAACAAAAACAAGAACATCCAAGGAATTAACGCAAAATAGTCTGAAGAAGAAAAATCCGATCGCGGAAATCCAAATATAAAACCTAATTTGCTCTCATACCATGCTGACGGTAAACTAAATTCCCACATACCGAAAAAAGAAAGCCGTCCCGACGGTACCCACCTGGTAAATGCAAATAAAATAAACGTTATCACCGCACCTAACCATTTAGGGACCTTGTTCAGAATTGGCTTCAAAAAGTGTGTTAATAAGATACACATACCAAGTAAACTCAACACGCCGCACCAAATAATTTGAGTCGGCATAAATAAATACGTTGCCAAAGTCATAACTGCTCCTGCTGCCGATACCACTAAACCGTTTTTAATCCCATTCTTTGAAAAACTCGCTACACAGCCCGAAATAAAGATAAATAAAATGCAAATCATCTGTTGCCAATAAAATGCTCCATTTGTATGAAAAAACGGCCATTCTACACCAAAAATCTCCACCAAGTCATAACTTGCATGAAATGCAAGCATGTTAATCAATGCAAACCCTCTTACGGTGTCCAGAGTCTCATATCTTCCACCGACATTTTTACCTCTGTTGTTATTCATAATGTATTCCCATCATCTGCTTTTCTATAACAAAAAAGCAGGTGATGGGAATCGAACCCACGTATCTAGCTTGGAAGGCTAGTGTTCTACCATTGAACTACACCTGCATAATACTATATCAAATTAAAATAAACTCGTGCCCAGAGCCGGAATCGAACCAGCGACACGTGGATTTTCAGTCCACTGCTCTACCAACTGAGCTATCTGGGCGAATAGGTTTGCAATGTCCAGCAAAGAGCAGATAAGAAATAAGTCACGTTGAATGCTCGCATTCATAAGAGACTAATTTATTAACTGCAGTTTGATTTGCATTTGCAAATCAAACGTCATCGAGAAAACCGCAGGTTTTCGAAGATGACTTTGCGCACACACCCAACTACTATTTCCGCGCAAACTGTATTATACCCAATCCACCACCTTTTGGCAAGCATTTTTTCATACCATAAAATGTCTGTGAAAAGTCTATGAAATGTCGACATCAGCATTCAAGCAGCAACTATCATTTTGGACAATTCTTCATTTCAATTCACGTAATGTTCCAAATCGCCCGTATCCAATCTACATATAGCATGCTTTTGGACATTTTTCTTCCCTTTTCTTCAAAACGTTCCACAATCCACTACTAATTGTGGAACATTTATACCTAAAACCCTAAAAATAGTCCAATCATAAGCTTATGTCTAACATTTCAGTTGCTTTTTGGAACATTCGGGTTGATTTCGGCATTTATTATCCAATTTCACTATCATGAGGTTATTTCCTAATACATTCTTATCTTATTAAACCAATCCGCCCCTATCTTACTTCGCCAACACCTGGTTCAAATATACATCCATGTAAGAATACGACTGTGGTTCCGTAATCTTCAGATATTCCGGATCCGTCAGATAATAGACATAGCATTCACAAAACCACTCACTTGCATCACTAACCTCAGCCGTATGATACAAAGTCTTACCCTCAGCCGCATAACAATTCAACCACAACTCACTACAATCTGCCCCACTCATTGTATTGGCAAGCGCATGTCCGCACTCATGAATAGCCGTCCGCTGCATATCTTCCACCGTCTGATTATTTGCAACCAATATCACATAAAGCGGATCCCCAGCCGTTGCTCCATACCAAGAATTGGTACCACCCCCGGTAATCAACTTCTCAATATCCTCATCCGTTACTTCCACACGATACCCTGCAGCAATAATAATCTCACGAACACGCTGTGGCATCTTCTTAAATCCATTCTGCACCGCTTCCACCTGCTCATCGGTTACATTACCAATACGCACCAAGCTTGCTCCCGATAAAAACGGACCAACTTCCTCTGTATCCTCAGTATATCCGGCTCTCTCGTCAAGTTGGCGTTCTCTTTCCTCAAGTGCCCGCTCACGCTCTTCCAATGCACGTTCGCGTTCATTCAATTCTTCTTCGCGC
>DATESB010000056.1:0-8784 GCA_035271065.1 Lachnospiraceae bacterium
TTAGTATGGACGAATATGAAGTAATCAGTATTCCGGTATCAGACGGAACAGAGAAAGATTTTGCAATTATGGACACATTTATGGTGGATGAGGTAAATTATATTGCGGTGTCACTGATAGACGGAGATACGATTCAAGAAGGCGTATATCTCTATCGATGTAATCAAGCAGACGACGGAGATGTGATTGTTGAGACAATCTCAAAACCTGCTGAGTATAAACGAGTTACAAAGGCATATGAGTCACTTGGATGATAATGCCTCAAAAATGCAAAGTGAAACACCTCAAAAACGCAAAGTGAAACACCTCAAAAACGCAAAACAACATTGACAATACTTGACGAATATCGTACAGTAAGAGTACAGAGGTCAGGAGGAGTCGTATGTCAACTTATTTAAATAGAATTGTAGATAATGAGTTAAGTTTACGCTTAGAAGCATTTGGTGCCACATTGATTGTGGGACCCAAGTGGTGTGGAAAAACAACCACGGGGGAACAAAAAGCAAAAAGCATTATAAAAATGCAGGATCCGGATATGCGAGCATCCTACATGATAACGGCAGATACAAAACCATCTCTACTGTTAAAAGGGGAAAATCCACGTCTGATTGATGAATGGCAGGACGTACCGGTTTTATGGGACGCTGTCAGGATGGAAGTGGATAAAAGGCAGGAAGATGGTTTGTTTATTTTAACCGGTTCTACATCTGTAGATGACAGCCAGATTTTGCATACCGGAACGGGAAGAATATCACGTTTAAAAATGTATCCTATGAGTTTATATGAATCTGAAGAATCAAATGGTAAGATTTCATTAAAATCATTATTTGAAGATTTGAATATAGACATTGATGGAGTGATGTCTGATATGAAAATCGAAGATTTAATTCTTGCTGCATGCAGAGGCGGATGGCCGGCGGCACTTCGAAAAAAGAGTGATACAGCTAAATTATTGATAGCAAGAGATTATGTGAATAATATCTGTGAATCTGATATTTCTACAGTAGATGGCATTCAAAGAAATCCAACATGGACGCAGATTATTCTTCAATCCTATGCCAGAAACATTTCAACTTTGACGAAAAAGGCAAATATATATAAAGATGTTGTGGCAAATGTAGATAGTATGTCAAGGGTCACCATGGATAACTATTTGAATGCGTTGGAACGTCTATTTGTGTTAGAAGATATTGAAGCGTGGTGTCCTGCAATTCGTTCGGCAACAGTTATTCGTTCAGGAAAGAAGAGAGAATTTGTAGATCCATCTATTGCAATTGCAGCAATGGGGATGACACCGGATACATTACAATTAGATTTAAAGACATTTGGTTTTATTTTCGAGTGTCTTTGTATTCGAGACTTAAAGGTATATTCGCAGACGCTAGGGGGACATCTGTCCTATTATCATGACAGGTATGGTTTGGAAGCGGATGCTGTCCTACATCTGGATAATGGAAAGTATGCACTTATTGAATTTAAATTGGGAAGTCGTGAAATCAATGAAGGAGCCGCCCATCTGTTGCAGATTAAGGACTTGGTGAAACAGTATAATGAGAAAGAGATACAATGTCCGTTGAGAGAACCTGATTTACTAGTCATTATCACAGGTGGAAATATGGCTTATACAAGAAAAGATGGTGTGAAGGTAATTCCAATTGCCTGTCTGAAAGATTAAAGAAGAGACAATAGTAATATGACAAAGGAGAAAAATAGTATGGCTGTTGCAAACATGAAAGCAACTTTCCCAAATAGCATCGAAAGTGTATGGGGCGTTGTTACATCCCTTGAGAACTATGCATGGCGCAGTGATTTGAGTAAAATTGAGGTGCTAAATGAGAAGCAATTCGTTGAATACACAAAAGAAGGATATGCCACGACCTTTACAGTGACGGCGATGGAGCCATACAAGCGTTGGGAGTTTGATATGGAAAATGATAATATGAAGGGTCATTGGTGTGGTATATTTACACAGAAAGACGGACAAGTTGAGGTTGATTTTACAGAAGATGTTACGGCAAAGAAAGTACTGATGAAACCTTTTGTCAAAGCATATCTGAAAAAGCAGCAAGCAACATATCTACATGATTTATCGAGAATATTGGAACAATGAAAAAACACCGCAAAAACATAAAACAGAAATTCATGACAAATGTAAATTGTGCATTTATGAAAATCATATTAAGATAGGATAAGCCAATAATTTGTAGAGGTAAGGACATCATGAACATAACATTCAGACCTGCTGTATCAGATGATTTGGAGAATATTAATTTACTGATTAAACAGGCAATTATCGAAATGGAGACGCACGGTATTATGCAGTTGTTTTTGCAATCAATCAAGAATGCAATCCGGCAGAGTGGCGAAAGGGAACTTTCTACTTAATGGAGAAGTATTTGAGGAATTAGTTATGAGTGAAACACATATAAAACTGACGGTATACTTTGACGATCCCTTTTGGGTTGGTGTATTTGAGCGTATATCAGATAGAAAATTGTCAGTGTGCAAGGCAACATTCGGTGAGGAACCAAAGGATTATGAAGTGAATCAGTTTATGATTGAGAATTATAATAGGCTAAAGTTTAGTCCGGCTGTGAAAACGGAAATAAAGAAAATGTCCAGCAATCCAAAACGTTTGCAGCGAGAGGCTAAGAAACAACTACAGAATACCGGAATCGGAACAAAATCTCAGCAGGCACTTCAACTGCAAAGAGAAGAAATGAAGACAGAACGAAAACAAATCAGTAAAGAAGAGAGAGAAGCTGAAAAAGAGCGTATGTTTGAATTGAAACAGCAAAAACGTAAAGAAAAGCATAGGGGGAAATGATGATGGAGATAAGAAAAGTAACAGGTGCGAAAAAAGAATATATTGATTTATTGCTGTTGGCTGATGAGCAAGAAGACATGATAGATAAATATTTGGAAAATGGCGAGATGTTTGTTTTGGATGATAATGGGGTAAAGGCTGAGTGTGTTGTCACCAAGGAAGAAGACGGAGTTTATGAGTTGAAGAATATAGCTGTTTTGCCGGAATGTCAACGAAAGGGTTACGGAAAAAGATTGATTGAGTTTGCGTTCGCCCATTTTCAGGATTGCAAGACGATGTTTGTCGGAACAGGAGACTGTCCGTCAGCACTATCTTTTTACCATAATTGTGGCTTTACAGAATCACATAGAGTAAAGAACTTTTTCACAGACAATTACGACCATCCAATGTTTGAAGATGGCATACAATTGGTTGATATGGTTTATTTGAAGAAGGAAATATAGAGGTATTAATCGAGAGGTATGGAAATTGAGGCGCAAAGCATATGAGAATAATGATATTCATAGAGGGAACAACATTTTATACAAGACCGTTGCTATTCCTATTTACGAAACATGGATATAAACCAATCGGAAATGCAGTAAAAAAAGTCAATGCGTTATATGATAGCGGTCACGAAATCTATTTATGCTCTTATGTTCGCAAACAAAGGAGCAATTTTATTAAGTCGATTGTTGATTTTTACGGCATGAAATATACAGATATTTTATGCAGAGATAAGGGTGAAAAATATAGTGATATTGTGGAACAACTCAAACCTGACATACTGATTGAGGACGACTGTAAAAGCATTGGTGGGTTGAAGGAGTGCTGTATAACAGATGTAAAAGAAGAGATAAAAAAGGATATTCAATCTATCATCGTTTCTGAATTTGTTGGGATTGACAATATACGCATTAACTGACAACTTCCGATTTATTGAGCAGACGAACTGGAGCATAAATCGGGATCTGTGGAGATATTTGTGAATAAGGACTGGTCTAAACTCAATAAAGAAACGAAAACACAAATCAGAAAAAAAGATACCTATAAAAAGGGAATTGATTCTTTGTTTGATTTACGAAGCCAACTCATGCAAACAATACTTTCTTTCAGGGATGAATTGTCGGCACCTAAAACGAAAAAATAATGCCGGGAGCCGGAACATTTTATGGAGGGCTAGAAGAAAATGATAAATATAAGGAATGCGAAAGAAAAAGACCGCAATCATGTGGCTTTATGCATTGCAGAAGGATTTGAAAAGGACTTCTCCATATTGTGTAAGAATAATCAAAAGGTGGCCAATGCTATTGCAGAAGGGCTAAATATAAACAGGTTTTATGTGGCAGATATCGATGGCGATATTGCAGGGGTGACAGCCATATCCGATTGTAATGGAAGAGCGGCAGGCGTAAATAAAAAATCTCTGATAAAGCATCTTGGGTTGATGAAAGGAATGATAGGTGCTTTGGTTTTGAAAGAAGAATTTGAGGGGCAGCTTCATTATCCGGTCACAACCGGATACATAGAGTTTGTAGCAGTACGCAAAAAATATCGAAAACAAGGTGTTGCTACGTTTATGCTTAAGGAAAGTATGCAGCTTTCAAATTATCAGGAATTTGTACTCGATGTTACGGATATCAATGAAAATGCGATTAAATGTTATACGAACATTGGATTTATAGAATACGATCGAATTCCAGAAAAGCACAGTGATCAAAAAGGATTTAATGCAAAAATCTATATGAGGTATCCACAAATAGAAGAACTCGATAAATAAATTCAAGTTTTCGCGGAACAGAGAAACTAAAATGTAAATCGGAACCTGTGGAGATGTTTATGAATAAGGACTGGTCTGAACGGAATAAAAAAATGCAAACACAAATCAAAAACAAAGATACCTATAAAAAGAATACTTAAAATCGTTACATGTCATCAGTACGGATGAAAGGGCCATTTGGCTGATTGACTATTGGTGCAATAAAGATGTACGAGGATTAATGCAAATGCCATTTTCAAGACATTGGATTATGCATATAGAGGCATGTTTGCGAATTAGAAATAGGATACGATGATGATCGAGATTTGGAATATGATATTTATACATAAGAATTAAAAATCAAGTTTTGACAGATATAGAAAAGCTTGATTTCAGGTATACAAGGAGAAGCAGTGAAATATACAATTCGTGAATCAGAAGCGTTTTCAGTAGTAGGACAGAAAGTGGAACTTACTAATTCCCAAAGAAAAAACGTTCAAATTAGCACCGGATTTTGGCGGACATTTAATCAAAATCTGAAAAAAGCGTATTTATCACAATATGGTAATTGGACGAAATATGCCTTCATGGAAAAATCAGACGGTAAATTGTTTTATTATTGTTCCATTCCTAAAAGAGCAGTGATTCCGGAGGGCTTTTCTGTGAAAGAAATTAAGACTTGTAGATATCTGGTTGTAGAGCATGTTGGATCTATGAATGAGATATACAATTCTTATTCCGAACTATACCGGGAAGTGTTGCCAAGTACGGGATACATGCCTTTACAAGAGGATTTTTTACACTTTGAAAAATATGATTATCGCTTCCATTGGAATAGAGAAAACTCAATTATTGAAATTTGGCTGCCAATTAAGGGTTAAACGAATAGAAGTGTAAATCGAGAGGCTAGGGAAACAGAATGAGTGATAAAACAGTGAAGTTAATGGAAGAACAAAGACACTTGCGAGTGGGAATGATCATTGCAACTTTATATTAGAGATTAAGGAACATTCATAGGAAGTGATGTGAGGATAAACTAAACATGGAATTAGTAAGAGCACATGTAAACGATTGTGATAAAATATGGTCTATGCAGAAAGAGGCATTCTCTGATTTATTGAATAAGTATCAGGATTATGAAACAAGTCCAGGAAATGAATCACGAGAAAGAATACAAATGAAATTATTACAAGAGTTTACATATTTTTACTACATATTTGATGAGAATGTATTAGTGGGAGCTATTCGTGTCGTTGATAAACAAGATGGAAGCAGAAAGCGAATTGCTCCAATATTTATAATGAAACAATTTCGAAATAGAGGATATGCACAAAACGCTTTCGGTGAGGTAGAAAAAATTCATGGTTGCAATAATTGGAAATTAGACACTATTCTTCAGGAAAGCGGAAACGGTTATTTATATGAAAAATTAGGATATAAAAAAACGGGTGTCATAGAAAATATCAATGATAAAATGGATCTTGTTTATTATGAAAAAAATTAACAATCATTTGAGGTCAAAGAAATCAATAACTTCAAGAAGTTTGCCGAAAAACTGAAAAGATATAATGTGGAATATGTCCACCCTGTCAAGGAGCATTCATGGGGACAGCGAGTGGTTAGAATTTATGACCCCGACAAGCACATTATTGAGATTGGGGAAAATATAAAAGTAGTTTGCAAGCGTTTTTCGGGGAGTTAAACAGCACGATAAGAATCGAAATTTGTCGAGTAGAAGAAAAGAGGAATTGTTATGGACCCATATGTAGAATGCCCAACGGCAACAACAAAAAGTTTTATTATTCGTTTAATCAGTGAATATGACAGTGAGGCAATATACCAATGCTATCATGACAAGGCAGCAGTGGAACTTATGAATGATGATAACTGTGATTTTGGTTTTTACGTTGATACAAAAGAGCAGATGGCAGATACAATTGGTTATTGGATTGATTTCTATCAAAAACGCTACTTTATCCGCTTTACAATAGTAGATGGAACGACAGAGAAGGCAGTTGGAACCATGGAAGGATTTGGCGGGGAGATAGGCGTGCTTCGTGTTGACATAGCAAGTGCGTATGAAAGAGCAAATTATTTATCAGAAATATTGACTTTTGCAAAAGATAATTTTTATGATTTCTTTGGAAACAAATACCTGGTGACTAAAGCGATACCGAAAGCATCAGAGCGCAGGATGGCGCTAGACGAGAATGGATGGGAGTTTATTGATAAATTTCGGGGATATCAGGATTACTATAAGGTGAAAACAAAGTTTGGCGACTCGTTATGATTAGAAAACTTCCAGTTTTGTCGAGTGGATAAAATGAATTACAAACATAAGGAGGTCATGAATATGGAGCATAAAGACTGCCCATGCAAAAAGAAAAAATGCGAGCGCCACGGAGATTGTGAGGCGTGCAGGAAACACCATTCGGAATCAAAGAGAAATCGACCGGTAGCCTGTGAAAAATAAATACAGTTAGGAGAATGAAAGATGACCCTTCATGATATATCAAACGGACCGGCATGGATTATCTGGGTGGTATTTGTATTGCTGGTATTAATGACAATATTGTTGCTGTCCGGAAGAGGCAGTGGCTTGATAGCCGGATTCAATACAATGTCAGAGGAAGAAAAAAGCAGATATGATGTAAAGAAATTATGCAGAGGAATGGGCTGGGGCTTTTTAGTGATAGATGTCCTGATTTTAATCATGTTGTTAGGTGAGAACGTACTTCCTGCATGGTCTGCCTACGTTGGTGCAGGTGTGATTATTCTGGACGCTATTTTTATGATTATATTTGGAAACTTCAGGTGCAGAAAATGATGAAATTTAGTCTTTACGCATGGCAGATTATATGATATATTTTCATGACAGAAACAAAATAAAGAAAAACTGCCACTGGGTAGTGAATGCGAAAAGCATTCGATTGTTCATCGTTAAGTCGTAGAAGATGAACAGCCGAATGCTTATTTTTATGGAGGTGTCATATGTTTCGTTTTTTTAGTAAGTTTGAAATTGGTTTATGGTTAGGTTCATGTGGTATGATTACGTTCATTTTCTTGTGTAATGCTCATCGGGATATCTTGACAGTTATTGCGTCATTGCTAGGTGCAACAATGCTCATTTTTCTTGCAAAAGGACATCCAACCGGACAGATTATGACGATTGTATTTGCCCTGATTTATGCGGTGATTTCATATCGACTTGCATACTATGGAGAGATGATCACATATCTTGGCATGACTGCACCAACCGCCGCAGTAGCTGCATATGAATGGACAAAGAATCCGTACCAGAAGGGGAAAGCCGAGGTAAAGGTTGCACCGCTTAATGCCATAAAGGTAATAGGATTAATTGGGCTGACAATTGTAGTCACCGTCATTTTCTATTTTATTTTAAGATATTTGAATACGGCTAATCTGGTGATTAGCACGATTTCGGTTGCAACAAGTTTTTTGGCATCAGCATTGACTGTGCTCCGTAGTCACTTTTATGCGATAGCATATGGCGCAAATGATGTGGTTCTGATTGGGCTGTGGGCGATGGCAAGTATAGCAGATATTAAGTATTTGCCAATGGTATTGTGCTTTTGTGTGTTTTTAGTCAATGATATCTATGGTTTTGTGAATTGGACGAAAATGATGCAACGTCAAGGAATGCAAAAGGTAAGTATTCAGGAAATGTGACAAATGTAGATTGTTTCTTTATAAAAAAAATATTATGATAGACTATGCAAAGAGAAAGTACACAAATCGTTATGAAAGATGATGGAGAAACAGATATGAACATCCCAATTGATGTAAGCAATACTACATTAGAAACAGACAGGTTATTAATTCGTCCATGGAGCATGACTGACTTGGAAGATTTTTTTAAATATGCTAAGATAGACGGAGTCGGGCAAATGGCGGGCTGGGAGCCACATAAATCAATTGAGGAATCAAAAGAAATTTTGACTTCTTTTATTGAAAATAAGCGTACATTTGCATTAGAGATAAAATCAAATCACAAGGTAATCGGATCACTGGGATTAGAGGAAATTGTGATTGATTTAGGAGAACCATATCAGAGCTTACGAGGCCGCGAGGTGGGCTATGTTCTCTCAAAGGACTATTGGGGAAGAGGTTTAATGCCGGAAGCTGTTCGTGAATTGATTAGATACTGCTTTGAAGAATTAGATTGTGATTTTCTGCAATGTACGCATTCATTTAGCAA
>DATESB010000057.1:0-3306 GCA_035271065.1 Lachnospiraceae bacterium
AGCGGAGCAGTATCTTGCAAAAGTAAATAAGACGGTAGAACAGGATATGCTTCCGATTCACACGAATAACGTTGTAATTGATGCTATCTTAAACCAAAAGTATACACTGGCAACATCCAAGAATATCAAGATGTATTTTGATATTCAGGATATGCAGAACAGCAAGGTGGATGTAACAACGATGGTTTCCATTCTTTCGCATGGATTGAATAATGCAATTGAGGCATGTGAAAAAGTGGAAGGCGACCGGGTGATTGAATTGCGTATCATCAATGAAGAGCATGAGTTGATTATTTCGATTGAAAATACAGTAGAACAGGATGTTGTGATTGTGGATAATACAATTCCTACATCCAAAAAAGATAAAGAAAACCATGGAATCGGTTTGGAAAGTATTAAGAACATTGTTGATCAATGCGATGGACAGTTTTTCCTTGAAAGTGCAAACAAGACATTTAAGATGTTGGTTGTATTATGAGATGCGCGTAATATATTCGTAACAATTTGTAAACATTTTGTAAATAATATAGAAAACAACTTTACTTTCTATAGAGGCAATGATAGAGTATCTCTCGGAGACGTTTTCGTACGTAATGTTCATGATTACAGTCGGAGGGGCTTAGAATTGGATGCGATGCTGGATTTTGAGGGGGATTCATGGATTGTTTCAGGTTTGGATTTGGAATTGTGCGTCACACAGGTTTTGCGTCATGTAGGGGTGCCGGCAAGGCTGAATGGTTATCATTACTTGCGAGAAGCGATTATCATGCTTGTAAATGATATGAACATTGCACACTCTATCATGAAGGTGGTATATTATGATGTGGCGAGAAAGCACAATACCACGATGAATCGTGTGGAACGCGCGATACGTACTGCAGTAGAAGTTTCATGGGAGCGTGGCAACACGCAGGCTTATGAGAAAATATTCGGATATTCGGTATTGAATGGCAACAGAAAACCGTGTAATTCGGAATATATGGTTCAACTTGCTGACAGGATACGATTGGAACTTAAATATCGACAACAAGTTTGATTTGATGCCTTAGGTTTATGACCTAAGGCGTTTTTCATTCCATAAGTTATATCGTTTGGTTCGTTTTGCAAAACGATAGGGCTGTTTCATGGTCTTGAGATACTCATCATCTAACAAGTGTTGAAGCAGTTCCTGACGCTCGACGGGTGAAAAATCAATATAGTTACTGTATGAAAGTCGTAATTCAATCAATGTGTCGGAACATTTTATACATGCCTGTTGATGACCGCATAATAAAAAGATTTGTTTGCAGGAACTGCAATAATGCAAATGAATCATAGGAGCCTCCTTGATGTTTTAATGATTTCCATGATGTCAACGCCTATATAGTAGTGGATAGAAATCACGCATGTCAATCCATTATTGGTAAAATGTAGAAGATACAAAGAATTTATGTGCCGATTTTGTCGAATAAGGTCGAATAAACCTTGGATAAGGGGTTGCTTTTGGTTGTAATATTTAGCGGATAATGTTATAATACTACGAGATTATGTAAATTTGTAGTTTGATGGAGGAGTATCGTAATGAGAACCTATTTAGTAACCGGCGGAGCCGGATTTATTGGATCCAATTATATTCAATATATGTTTCAAAAATATAATAATGATATCCGTATCATTAACGTAGATGCCTTGACCTATTGTGGCAATCTGGAGAATTTGAGCAGTGTTGAGAACAGAGACAACTATACATTTATCAAGGCTGATATATGTGATAAAGAAGCAATTGCAGATATTTTTGCCAAGTATGATATTGACAGGGTAGTTCATTTTGCAGCAGAAAGCCATGTTGACAGGAGCATTAAGAATCCTGAGATATTTGTGCAGACCAATGTACTGGGTACCATGGTGATGTTAAATTGCGCAAAGGCTGCATGGGAAACCGAGAATGGATTTAAGGAAGACAAGAAATTTCTTCATGTATCAACGGATGAAGTCTATGGTTCATTGGAAAATGAGGGCGAATACTTTTATGAGACAACACCATATGATCCACACAGTCCATATTCAGCAAGCAAGGCTTCCTCGGATATGATTGTAAAGGCATACATTGATACTTACAAATTCCCGGCAAATATCACAAACTGCAGCAATAATTACGGTCCGTATCAGTTTCCTGAAAAGTTGATACCGCTTATGATTAACAATACATTACAGGGCAAGCCTCTCCCGGTATACGGTGACGGTAAAAATGTGCGTGACTGGCTTTATGTGGCAGATCATGCCAAGGCAATCGACATGGTACAGGAAAAGGGCAGATTGGGTGAAACCTATAACATCGGCGGACATAATGAAAAGCAAAATATAGAGATTATTCATATTATTATTGATACCATTCGTGAAATGCTGCCGGATAGCGACCCAAGAAAAGCACACGTGACGACAGATTTGATTACTTATGTGGAAGATCGGAAGGGTCATGACAGACGTTATGCAATTGCACCTGATAAGATTAAGGCAGAAATCGGTTGGGAACCGGAGACAATGTTTGCAGAAGGTATTCGATTGACGGTGAAGTGGTTCTTTGAAAATGAAGATTGGATGCAGCATGTAACAAGCGGTGACTATCAGAAGTATTATAAGGAGATGTATCAATGAAAGGAATTATTCTTGCCGGAGGTTCCGGTACGCGGTTATACCCTCTGACTAAGGCAATCAGTAAACAAATGATGCCGGTATATGACAAACCGATGATTTATTATCCGTTATCTATACTGATGTTGGCGGGAATTCGCGAAATACTGATTATTTCAACACCACGTGATTTGCCGATGTTTGAGAATCTGTTTGGTACGGGAGAGCAGCTTGGATTGAAACTGTCATATGCAATTCAGACAGAGCCGAGAGGACTTGCAGATGCATTTCTTGTAGGCGAAACATTTATAGGAACAGACAGTGTGGCATTAATTCTGGGCGATAATATTTTTTATGGTCAGAGTTTTTCGAAAACGCTTCGTGAAGCAGCAGCAAGAGAAAAAGGTGCAACGATATTTGGATATTATGTCAGAGATCCGGGCGAATATGGAGTGGTCGAATTTGACGAAAAAGGAATGGCACTTACAATAGAAGAAAAACCGGAAAAACCGCGTTCAAATTATGCAGTACCGGGATTATATTTTTATGATAACGATGTGGTTGAAATTGCTAAGAATGTAAAGCCATCAGCGCGAGGTGAAATAGAGATTACAAGTGTCAACAATGCATATCTCAAAAGGGGAGACTTGCATGTGGAAACACTGGGACGTGGATTTGCATGGCTGGATACAGGAA
>DATESB010000058.1:0-16414 GCA_035271065.1 Lachnospiraceae bacterium
CTCAGTTACAATATGGATCAGAAGTTACTTACCCGCAAGGATGAGGTTGGAGACATTGCCAGATATATCGACAAACTTCGGAACGAGTTGACGGTTATTATCAGCAACATTAAGCGGCAAAGCGATACCCTGCATGGTACATCAACACACTTGAGCGGTAATTCTACACAAGCTTTTGAAGCAGTCGGTCAGGTAGAACGTGCTATCAGTGAAATTGCAGACGGCGCATCTTCTCAGGCAGATGAGACACAGAATGCAACCGAAAATGTTATTTATATGGGTAATCTTGTGGAAGAAACATCTGCACAGGTCGAGGAATTATATAATAATGCTTCTGATATGCAGAAATCAAGTGATGAAGCAACTTCAACATTAAATGAATTGAATATTATCAATCAGAGAGCACGGGCAGCAATTGATGTAATCTATGAACAAACCAATACAACGAATGAGTCTGCACTCAAGATTAGAGAAGCAACGAATTTGATTACGGCAATTGCGGACGAGACCAATCTACTGTCACTGAATGCTTCTATTGAAGCAGCAAGAGCAGGAGAGCAGGGACGAGGTTTTGCAGTCGTTGCAGCACAAATTCAGAAACTGGCTGAACAGTCCAATGAATCAGCAAGACAGATTGAGCAGATTATTACATCGCTCATTCAGGATTCCACGAAGGCAGTAGAAACAATGGATGAAGTTCGTGAAATCATGGAAAATCAGAGTGAAAATGTTGAAAAGACCGAGCAGATGTTTGCAATGGTTAAGAGTGGAATTGATCATTCTATTCAAGGCGTTAATCTGATTGCCGAGAAGACCAAGAGTCTTGATGAAGCAAGAGTCAATGTAGTTGATGTCGTACAGAACCTAACAGCGATTGCAGAAGAAAATGCGGCAGGTACACAGGAAACATCAGCATCTACTGTTGAATTCGGTAATATGATGGGCGACATTCAGTCATCAAGCGGAAAACTGAGCAGCATTGCAAGCGATTTGGATGAAAGCATGAAGATATTCAAGTTATAGTACATACGGTCATAAATGTTAAAAGTTTGCGATCAAACCAAGGAAGCGGGTTTACACACCGCTTCCTTTGTAGTAAAATCGTATAAACCGCATTAAGTACGCTGAATAGCAGGAGAGTGTAGAATGGACGAAGAAGGAAGAGAAGTGGACGGATTTGTATTTGCAACATTGGCTGATGCAAATATAGCCCGTGAAGAAATTAAAAAAGTCAAGTATATTGCCGAGAAATTAGATTATCAAAATCCGGAGTCCATATTGACCATTTATAACAAAATGATTGTGAACCGAGTGGTAGTGACGCCGATTGGTCATGCTTTCTTACGCGAATTACAACTGTATCTGTACTCGAATGCAGCTATTTCGGATGAGGATGTAAAGGATATCCCGCTTTATACGGTCTACGGAACAAAACCCGGAGAACTGTCAAAACTCGATTCTCTTTATGTGAAGCCAAAGGAGAAACGGACTTATCGTAAGGAGTATATTACGGCGGTATGGGTTAGTATTGCACTGGGCATTTTGGTATTTGCCATGTTTATTATTACATTACAGGCAGATAATCCGAATATTTTGAATTATAAGAATGCATTAGTTGATGAATATTCGTCATGGGAGCAGGAATTGACAGAGCGTGAAAATGTGATTAGAGAAAAAGAGAGAGAATTGCAGATAGAAACACCTGAAGAACCCTAAATTTCACAATTTTAACATATTTATTGTTTATAATGATTGAAATAGATTATTTCAGGTAAAGGCAGGGTGATCATCATGGATAAACTGAAAATATTGGTTGTGGATGACGAAAGCAGAATGCGCAAGTTGGTCAAGGATTTTCTGGTCAAGAAGAATTTTGATGTGCTGGAGGCAGAAGATGGTGCTGCCGCTTTGGACATTTTTTATGAGGTAAAGAATCTTTCACTGATTATATTGGATGTGATGATGCCGAAGTTGGATGGCTGGCAGGTATGTCGTGAAATCAGGGAGAATTCCAAGATTCCGATTATCATGCTGACAGCAAAAGGTGACGAAAAGGATGAACTGCAAGGATTTGACCTAGGCGTTGATGAATATATCTCTAAGCCCTTCAGCCCAAAGATATTGGTGGCTCGTGTAGAGGCGATTTTACGCAGAAGCAATGCGATAGCAGAGGAAGATACGATTGAAGCGGGCGGAATTGTTGTCGATCAGGCAGCACATTCTGTGAGCATCGACGGAGAATTGATAGATTTAAGCTTTAAGGAATTTGAATTATTGACCTATTTTCTGGAAAATGAAGGTCTGGCATTATCTCGTGAAAAAATATTGAATCACGTATGGAATTATGACTATTTCGGAGATGCCAGAACCATTGATACCCATGTTAAGAAACTGCGTAGTAAAATGGGAGCAAAGGGCGAATACATCAAGACCATCTGGGGCATGGGTTATAAGTTCGAGTGCTAATTGAGTTTGCGATGATATAAATTATTCCGTATATGTCTCAGATACTTTTATGACAACAACATCATTAATCATGGCGCAAGAGCCAATTTCAGGAAAGACAGGCATCTGTTGTATTTCATTCATGGCGATAAGTTCCGTATATTTATCATCCGGTACGATGGATACATTGATGCCCATTTCATTGGTCCAAAGACCATACCAGCTTTGTCTTACACAGTCAGGAATCAGTCCAAAGTCTCCAAAACGAGCATAATCATTTGATTTATAGAAGACATCATTCTTATTGAACAGTGGGTTGTCAGATGGTTTTCCAACAAAACAATATTGGTAATAAGGATGAAATAAATCCTGCTGCAGCAGACGATTTGAAATTTCAACTGACAATGTTTTTGTGGATTCAAGCCCCATGTACATTGCCTGCTGGTCATATTCTACCATGATAAAATTTCCATATAGAAGCAACACAAAGAATCCTGTTGTAATATACTTGGCAACATACGCAATGGTTGTCTTTTTTGTTTCGAAATTTGCAACAACACATAATAGCGCCGGAATGCATAACGCCATTGGTATTGTCATTTGAATAGAGGTGTATGAACCATATGCGATGAGAAGCGCTACATTGCATGCAACGGGAACCAGAGCAAAACATAGTAAACTGATAAGTCCGTTTATTTTATTCTTTTTGAATATGGATATGAATCCATAAACAATGAGAAGAAACAGAATAGCAAAGGCTATTATATATATTTTCCCGGAGAAAATATTTATCTTAATCCCTGTATTTGAAAAGTAGTATCTAAAATCACTGAATGCATGTTTGAGACTTTTGGGAAGGTTGATAATCATGCCGGAAAGACCATAACCATCCGCACCGTTATAATTGGCCATTTCTACCTGATAGTATTTGAGATTGATACTCAGAATCAGATAGTATATCCCACCACCCAGAATCAGAGTAATGGCAGCCTTTGATATATATTGAAGAAGTTCTTTTAACGTCATATTTGATTGATACATCCGAAATGGAATATACAGAAGCAAAATCAGACAGGTACAACCGAGATTTGCCTGATAGCAGCCCATCATAACAGCAATAGCCATAATCGGAAATATGGAGGTCCATATTTTTTTTGTTTTAATAATAAGAAATGCTGCAAGAATACTTAAGAAGCAAGATATACCATAACCTAGTGAAGTATAGCGAAAAGATAAAGTGGCACATATTGATGAACTGATTAAAAATAAGGAACTGATGAGAAGCGCACGGCCTCTCTTTTTGACTTCAAACAAATTCAACATAAGAACAGCTGCCATAGAAAGTAAAGCCAGAGTGAGGATTGAAGTGAGCGGATCGGGACTGAGATAGTATCTTACATAATCAAGAAAACGAAGAAACCATCTTCCGAGAGATAGTTCCCAATTCTTAGCATATGATATGGAGCCATGCCACAGTCCATCTAATACATTTACCAACTGATTACACATGAGGAGTGAATATACAATTGCGGAAATAATCATATTTCCCAGAAAGACAATCCCCCAATGTTTATTTTTTTCTATTGTTTCCGTTAATTTTTCTTCGATTTTATATATCAATTTTGTAGTTACCTTTCTATGATATTGCCTAAATTTTTTGTATAGCAATAATACCATAAATATATGGATTTGAAAAGGTGAAAAACTGTATCTGAAATCAGTTGTGAAATTTGGATGAATTCTATGCAATCTCTGGTTCTCTGTGATATAATCAATGGCAAAAGCAAAGGAAATGCGAGTTCGAGGTAGATCAATGAGGCGTTCGATTAAGACACAATTTGCAATGATTTTTATTGGGTTAATGGCAGGCACGATTTTATTGTGCTTGTTTGTTAATAATACCTTTTTAGAGAACTTCTATATGCAGAACAAAGAGGATGAACTGCTGGGTGCATACGAAAGTATTGATGCTGCTGTCGTACAGGGGGCAATTGATTCGGAGGAATTTGATATTGCGTTTGAGCAGATTTGTTCCAGAAGTAATATTGATGTTCTGATTATTGATTCCAGTACTAAGAAACTAAAGACATCAATGAACAATGCAGATTTGCTGAGTGACAGACTGTTAGAGTATATTTTGCGCGGAATAGGCACTGCACGTGTCTTACAGCAGAGGGATAATTTCATCCTGCAGGTTGTGGAAGATAGTAGAATGGGTACCGACTTTATTGAACTGTGGGGTACATTAACCAATGGTAATATGATTATTATGCGCTCGGCAATTGACAGTATTCGCGATAGTGCAGCGATTTCCAATCGCTTTTTGGGCTACATTGGGTTATTTGCTGTGCTGATTAGTGCGTTGGTCATCAGTTATGTGTCAAAGAGAATTACAAGACCGATTATGGAATTGACCAAGATATCGGAGCGTATGACAAATCTTGATTTTGAAGCCAGATATACTTCCGGAGGAGACAATGAAATTGCATTATTGGGTCGGCATATCAATCAATTATCCACTACACTTGAAAAGACGATATCGGAATTAAAGACAGCCAACAATGAATTACAGAGCGATTTGCAGAAAAAGACAGAAATAGATGAAATGAGAAAAGAATTTTTATCCAATGTATCACACGAATTGAAGACGCCGATTGCTTTGATACAGGGTTATTCAGAGGGACTAAAAGAAAGCATCCATGATGATGAAGAAAGCAAAGATTTTTATTGTGATGTCATTATAGATGAAGCCGGCAAAATGAATACACTTGTTAAAAGTCTGTTGGAACTCAATCAATTGGAATCGGGAAATGACAATGTTGTAATGGAACGCTTTGATATTATTGAGTTAATTCAGAATTGTATCCAATCAGTGGATATTTTGCTCAAACAGGATGATATTCATGTTGTGTTCAATCATGAAGATACGGTTCTCTATGTTTGGGCTGATGAGTTTAAGACAGAGCAGGTATTTAGAAATTACTTGTCCAATGCGATGCATCATGCAATGGGGGACAAGATGATAGAAGTGAAAGCAATACGTGTAAATGATGTAATTCGAGTATCTGTCTTTAATACAGGAGAACCCATACCGGAGGAGGCTATTCCGCAATTGTGGACGAAATTCTATAAAGTGGATAAGGCGCGGACACGTGAATATGGCGGAAGTGGTGTCGGACTGTCAATTGTGAAGGCAAGTATGGAAGCTATGAATCAGGCATATGGGGTTGAAAACTATGAAAATGGTGTATCCTTCTGGTTTGAACTGGACGGAAAATAGGCATTGCACGGTGAACGGCAAGATGCTAAAATAGAAGCATAGCAGAGTGGCATTTAAGAGAATGTTTTGCCATGGAGGGTGTATGAGAAGAGTTCAAACAATAGCAATTTGCATCATGATAATGAGTCTCTTTCTGACAGGTTGCGGATTGTATAAAACGGTTGATTTGACGGACGAGCAGAGTGCGCTCATTTCAGAATATGCGGCAAGTTTATTACTCAAGTATGATGCGGAACATACAAACGGGTTGATGGAGATTACCGACGAACCGATTATAATTGAGGAAGAATCTGTTGAAGAAGCACCGCCGACAGTTGATGCAGGACAGGAGACCTCTGAAGACGGTATACTTATTACAGAACCCGCAGCGGTTATTTTGCCACCTTTGCAAGAGACCTTGAATGTACCGGACTTTTCGATTGAATATGTTAGTTACGAAATCTGTGATTTATATCCGGAAGCAGAAACAGAAGAATTGGTATTTTCCATGCAGGCGCAACAAGGGTATGATTTGTTGGTTTTGCACTTTAATTTGACCAATCCTACGGATGCAGCAGCTGATTGTGACATTGTAACCAATGCGCCTTTGTGTCGATTGATTGTGAATGGTGAGACGCGTTTGAACAGACAGACAACGATTTTGCCGAACGATTTGGGTGATTATATGGGTACAGTTGATGCCAATACGACATTAGATACGGTTATGGTATTTGAGATAGAAGAGAGTATGTCAGATAGTATCGAACAATTGGCATTGTTTATTAATGCGCCGGAAACAGATTACACCTATCCGTTGAATTATTAGAATTTACTAGAAAATATTAAAATTTCACAAAAAATATGTTCATTTATATCGAATTATGTTATACTTTTAATAGTTATAGGGTTACAGGGGTTTGAGATAATAAGTGTAAAGGTGAAGGTGACGGTATGGATACTAAAATCTTATTGGAAAATGGGACAAACGAATTAGAGATATTGGAGTTTACGCTGGGATCGAATTCCTACGGCATCAATGTTGCCAAGATAAGAGAGATTATCACTTATCAGCCGGTAACACCAATTCCGAACGCACATCCGAGTGTTGAAGGAATTTTTATGCCGCGTGATACCATGATTACGGCAATCAGTTTAAATAATTGTTTACAAAAAGGTGAGGACAAGCCGGATGGTTTGTTTATCATTACAAATTTTAATAAGTTGGATGTTGCGTTCCATGTTGATCAGGTAATCGGGATACATAGAGTGTCATGGACAGATATTATTAAGCCGGATGCAACTGTTAATTCAGCAGAAGACGGTATATCAACAGGTATTATTAAATTAAATGACAGATTGGTTATTATACTTGATTTTGAGAAGATTGTAACAGACATCAGCCCTGAAACGGGACTTCGTGTAACGGATATTGATTCATTGGGAGAAAGAAGCAGAAATGATGTCCCGATATTAATTGCAGAAGATTCGCCACTCTTGAACAAACTGATTAGAGATTCGTTGATTAGAGCGGGATATGTGAATCTGATTAAGACAGAAAACGGACAGGAAGCATGGGATTTTGTCAATGAATGTCTGGAAGACGGTACACTGGATCAACATGTGAAATGTTTGATTACAGATATTGAAATGCCATTGATGGATGGACACCGCTTGACGAGACTGATGAAGGAAAATGATGCAACTAAGCATGTTCCGATTGTTATCTTTTCATCCTTGGTGAATGAAGAGATGAAGAAAAAGGGCGAAGCTTTGGGAGCAGATGCACAGTTGTCAAAACCTGAGATTGGAAATCTGGTCAGAGAAATTGATAAGTTAGTGATTAAAAAATAGGATGAATTTGGCAGGGCGGAATATTCCGCCCTGTTTTTACGTGAGTTTATAATTGTGTAATAAGACTAAATGTGGTAGACTATAATACAGCGAGACACATGATGCGTGGTATGTGCGGAGGTACATAAGATATGAATGAAAGTGAACAATACTTAGATAATTTACTCAAATCCATAACCGAGGCAACAGATGCCACACCTTCTGAGGAGGTGCCGGAGGAGGCACCGGTGATTGAAGAGCCGATGATCGAGGAAGAACCTGTTATTGAGGAAGAACCGATTGTTGAGGAAGAACCGATAATTGAGGAAGAACCGACTATCGAGGAAGAACCGACTATCGAGGAAGAACCGATTGTTGAGGACGAACTGATGATCGAGGAAGAACCGGCTATTGAGGACGAACCGGTTATTAAGGACGAACCGATAATTGAGGAAGAACCGATTATCGAAAAAGAACCTGTCATCGAGGAAGAGCCGATGATTGAGGACGAACCGATTGTCGAGGAGGAACCTGTTATCGAAGAAGAGCCAATTCTCGAGGAAGTACCGGTTGATGAGAATATTTTACATGACGATGATATAAGCAATTTACTTGATACGTTAGGTGCGCTGAATGCGGAATCGCAGCCGGCACCGGATCAGGAAATAGCATTAGAATATGAAGAACTGCAGAATATGGCAGAGGCACTTGGAATTATTGACGAGTCAGAACAGACGGGTGAGGATGCACCGGCAGCAACTGAGCCAACTGAGACAGCGGTTGATGCTACTGCGGATGTAACGGAATTATTGGATCAGATAGCAGGCGATGATGAACTTGATGAAATCAACAATCTGCTCAAGAAAAATGATAATAATGAAGCGGTAGACGATGACTTACTTGCAATGTTGGAAAATGCTTCTGACACAGCAGGCGGTGATGTTACTGATGATGTATTTGCGATTGAAGAACCATTATTGGATGAGGAAGAGGAAGAAGATCCGGACAGCAAGAAAAAGAAGTCAAGAAAAGAACGAAAAGCCGAGAAGAAGGCTGCCCAAAAGGATAAAAAACCAGGTCTTTTTGCAAAATTGTTGGGTGCATTGACAGAAGAGGAAGAATTACCTGAGGAAGCAGTTGCAGAGGCTAATGCACTGTTTGCTGAAGAGTCTGCAATAGATGCAGTAGCTGCAGCGAATGCAGAAAATCAGGAAATTTTGAATGAACTAGAAGAAGAGGATGCGGAGAAGGACGGCAAAAAGGGCAAGAAGGGCAAGAAGGACAAAGGCAAGAGTAAGGAAAAGAAGCCGAAAGAGAAAAAACCAAAGAAAGAAAAGCCTGAGAAGATAGCTTCGGAGCCTAAAAAGAAACTGTCAAAGAGGCATATTGCGGGAATTGGAATTGTATGTGCGTCGATGGGAGCACTGATTATTTCGGTGGCATATTTCTACCCGTACTATAATGATGTACAAGGGGCAAAATCAGCTTACCTGAATCGCAACTATGAAGAATCTTATGAATGTTTGGTTGGTCATACCCTAAATAAAGATGGACAAGAGTTATTTGATAAGACAGTTTTGTTGCTCCGTTTAGACCGAAAGTATCAATCTTATTTGAACCATTCTCAATTGGGCATGGAACTGGAAGCGTTTAATGCTTTGTTACAAGGCGTAGAAGCAGCAGAAGAATATCGCGAACGTGCAGCGAAATTGGGAGTTGCGAATGAGTATGAGGAACTGGCAAGGCAAATAGAAGAAACGTTAAGCGGTCAATATGGGGTTAGTTTACAGCAGGCACTTAGCTGGCTTGCAATTGATGATGCGCAGGTGTATTCCAGAACTATCAACGATTATTTGTTTGGAACCAATACACTCAATCTTCAGACAAGCGACGGGAAACCCTATGTAGAAGAAACTCCGGCTGAGGATGCAGAGCAGAGTACAGTTCCGGAACAAGAAGAGAATTCGATTATTTCAGGAGAGGAAGCAGAATTTTAAGCGATGATAGCAATAATTGATTATGATGCAGGAAATATAAGAAGTGTCGAAAAGGCGTTGCATTTTCTTGGTGAAGAAGTTGTTGTGACACGCGACAGAGAGCAAATTCTGAGTGCCGAGAAGGTCATACTTCCGGGAGTTGGAGCGTTTGGCGATGCTATGGGAAAGTTACGGTCTTATGGATTGGAAACAGTGATTCATGAGGTGGTGGATAAAAGCACACCGTTCTTTGGTATCTGTCTTGGGTTGCAATTGTTCTTTGAAAGCAGCGAAGAGGCTCCGGGAGTGAAAGGGCTTGGACTGCTTCCGGGAGAAATCGTGAAGATACCTCCGAAAGAGGGACTAAAGATACCGCATATGGGCTGGAACTCTCTTGAACTTATAAATGGTGGGAGACTTTTTGAAGGAATACCGAACGGTGCCTATGTATACTTTGTACATTCCTACTATTTGAAGGCAAAGGAACCGGAAGTTGTAAAAGCAACGACGCAATATAGCACATTGATACATGCTGCGGTAGAAAAAGACAATTTGTTTGCCTGTCAGTTTCATCCGGAAAAAAGTTCGGAAGTCGGACTACAAATTTTGCGTAATTTTATTCAATTACATTAAACAGAAAGGCTATATCGTTTATGCATACAAAGAGAATTATTCCATGCCTGGATGTACATGCAGGCAGAGTGGTTAAGGGCGTTAATTTTGTTAATTTACGTGATGCGGGCGATCCCGTGGAAATAGCGGCGGCTTATGATAAAGCGGGCGCTGATGAAGTTGTGTTTTTGGATATTACAGCGTCTTCTGATGCAAGAAATACAGTTGTGGATATGGTACGTGAAGTGGCAAAGAAAGTATTTATTCCGTTTACGGTAGGTGGTGGAATCCGTTCTGTGGAAGACTTTAGAGCCATTCTTCGTGAGGGAGCAGACAAGGTATCGATTAATTCGTCTGCAATCAATAACCCGAATTTAATCAGTGAAGCAGCAGATAAATTCGGTAGTCAGTGTGTGGTAGTGGCAATTGATGCCAGAAGACGTGAAGATGGTTCGGGTTGGAATATATTTAAAAATGGCGGTCGTATTGATGTCGGAATTGATGCGGTAGAATGGGCAATCAAAGCAGCATCACTGGGTGCAGGAGAAATCCTTCTGACCAGTATGGACTGTGACGGAACAAAAGCGGGATATGATTTGGAGTTAACGCGCATTGTTTCGGAAAGTGTTGGCATTCCTGTGATTGCTTCAGGCGGTGCGGGAACAAAGGAACATTTTTATGAAGCACTTACAGAGGGACATGCCGATGCGGCTCTGGCAGCATCCTTGTTTCACTATAAAGAGTTGGAAATTATGGATTTAAAGAACTATTTGCGGGGGCGTCAGGTACCTGTGAGACTATGATATATGTGATTTAATTGAGAGGAAAAGAGATGGCTGCAATCAGTAATGACTGGCTGCCTGCTTTGCAGGAGGAGTTCAAAAAGCCGTACTATAAAAAACTGCATCAAAAGATTGTGGAAGAATATCAGACAAGACCGGTTTATCCAAGTTCGGAAGATATCTTTAATGCATTTCATTTGACACCTTTGAAGGATGTAAAGGTGTTAATTCTTGGGCAAGATCCTTATCATGATGTCGGACAGGCGCACGGACTTTGCTTTTCGGTGAAGCCGGATGTGGAAATTCCGCCGTCGTTGGTCAATATCTATAAGGAATTGCATGATGATCTTGGTTGCTATATTCCGGATAATGGGTATCTGACAAAATGGGCTAAGCAAGGTGTATTATTGTTGAATACTGTATTGACAGTACGCGCACATCAGGCAAATTCGCACAGAGGAATTGGCTGGGAAGAGTTTACCGATGCAGCCATTCAAATACTGAATCAGCAGGATCGACCGATTGTGTTCATTTTATGGGGCAAGCCGGCACAGAATAAGATGGCTATGTTAGACAATCCGAAGCATTTGATACTGACGGCACCACATCCGAGCCCACTGTCATCTTACAGGGGATTTTTCGGAAGCAAGCCATTCAGCCAGACAAATCGATTTCTTAGGGAGAATGGACTGGACGAAATAGATTGGCAGATTGAAAATATTGGAGGCAATTGTGAGAGAGGATAATATAAGGGACACAGGAATGAGAACAGGCGTGAGCGCGGGAAGAGAAACAAGCAGAGCAAAACGCAGAAGGAAAAAACGTAAGGATACAGCTGCATTGGCACTTAAGATAGTAATTGCTATTATTGTATTTGTGTTATTGATTGTGGGAGTGTATGTGGGAGTTACACATTTTTCTTCTTCTACAAAACTTGTGAACAAATTGGAAGAGGGAAATACACTTTTAGACAGTGGCGATTATGAAGGGGCCATTGCCATTTATAAGGAAGCGCTACAGATTGAACCGGATAGTGCAGAAATTAAAAATCATATATCATATGTTTATGTGTTGATTGCAAGTTCAATGGGAGATACGAATGAGGCGATTGATGTGTATCAGACTGCATTGGCATATAATATAGCAAATACAGCGGCATACTGGGGTGTGGCAAATATCTTTGAAGGTCGCAATGATGAAGTGAATATGTTGTCAGCACTCAATACCGGATATACCAATACAGGTGATGAGACAATCAAGGCGAAACTCGATGCGATCCAGGCCGAAAAGGATAGAATTAAGGCGGAAGAGGAAGCGGCGGCTGCAGCAGCTGCGGCAGAAGAAGCAGAACGTTTGGCAATGGAAGAAGAAAATAATAAATTGCTTGCACCATTGGCGGAATTATTTGCAAGTGATGACATTGACGGCGTGAAGGAATTGATTCGTACCGATGCCTATGTTACAATGTCGGAGGGTATTATCGGCGCTGATGAGGTGCTTTATTGCGGGGAGAAGGACGAAAGCGGTAACCGTAACGGAATAGGTCTTGGTGCCTATGAAAACGGATATTACTATTATGGAGAATATGCGAATAATGTAAGAAGTGGTAAGGGCATTTGGATACGTGCCGTATATGCATCATCTTCTTCCATTGGTTCCTATATATTTGAGGGAACATGGTCGGATGATAAGCCGAATGGTGACGGTACGGCAACTTCCAATTTCTATAATGATAAGATTGGCTCAACGGGACTGGTAAAGCAGGTTATTACAGGTAAATACAGCAATGGTCTGGAAGAGGGAAGCATGAATATGGTCGGAACCTCAAAACAGGGAAAGACTTATAAGTATAAGTATACAACTTCGGCAGGTGTAGCGAAGAAAATCAATAATGAGGACACCAAGGTAGAAGGACAGTATTATATTGCGGACGCAGGCGATGATGTGCCGATGCTGATGTCGGATAGTTCACCCAGAGGTGTAGAAGGATTTGTTGAATAAAATAAGACTGTGTTGGCATGGAGGCAGAAACAGAAATGGGCATTGAAGACTTGACAATTGGTCAGGAGATAACATTAGAAGCAAAAAATGATGTGAATGAATTGCAATTTCCGACAACAATTGTGGGGATTGACGATAGTCAGCATGCAATTTTCGCGGCACCTGTCCAGCGAGATGGGAAAGTCTTAACATTTAGTGGTGTTGTTGTGAATCTGATTGTCACGATACCAGATGATAAACCTATCTTATTCCGTAATGTATCGGTGATTAATTATCGAACGGAAGATAATAAATTATTATACAGAATCAGATTAAAGTGACAAGGGGTAGTCTATAATCGACGCAGTGCTTACAGGTGTTTTGTCGGGAGCAGAGTGACTGTGCAGTTCGGAACACATCACTCTACCGTTGCAGCGATTTTAAAGGATGTCAGTGCCAGTGGGTTTGGCCTGGTCATTACGAAAAATGATTTGGAAAATCATGAATTGAGCATCGGAACCATGTGTCACACGGTGTTGGTGGATGTGGTGGATCAATTCAGTAAAGTGAGCATTAATCTGCATGGTACCATTGTCAGGATTACAGAGGTTGATGAGGAAAAGATGGTGTTTGGCTGCGAACTGGTATTACAGGCGTATGAATTAGACAAGTACATCAGGACAAAAGAGCGTATGAATTTGGCGAAGCGTCAGATGAGCGCGCGGAAGAAGCCAGATGAAAGATTGGAACGTAAGAGTAGGTTTTAATGAAGAGGTGTGTATCGGTTTTCGGTATATGTCTCTTTTTTTGATTGATGCTGTAGTATTCAAAAAAGTATTGACAAATTTGATATATTGCAATATAGTGTTCCTATACAGAACTACTATATAGAGCGAGTAAGTGAATGAGAGTGCGAGGTGAAAACTATCGATAAACAAACAATCATAGAACGATTGATGTTGTTAGGCCTGACGCGTCAAGAGGCAACAATATATCTGCATCTGTTTGAAAATAATGAATTGACGGGATATGAGGCGGCAAAGTCAACGGGAATATCACGTTCCAATGTATACAGTGCATTGGCGAGTCTTGTGGATAAAGGCGCTGCTTATATAGTCGAGGGGGCAGCAACAAAATATACGCCGGTACCAATTGATGAATTGTGTGAGAATCGTATTCGCCTCTTGCGGGAGACAAAAGAATATCTGTCAACCAGCATGCCACGCATGACCGATTCGGATGTAGGTTATATTACAATAGAGGGTTATCGCAATATACTTGATAAAATTACGAATATGCTTTTACAGGCACAATATCGTGTCTACCTTGCCATTTCAGGTGATAAACTTAAAACGATACAGAGTGAACTTGAACGATTAGCAGAGAGAGAGATCAAGGTGGTTATCCTAACCGACAGACAGGTGTCAGTTGACGGAGCAACGCTTTACTGCGAAACAAAGCGGGATGAACAAATTCATCTGATTACCGATTCCAAGTATGTGCTGACCGGAGATATGACCGGAAAAGATACGGATACCTGTTTATATTCCGGACAAGTTAACTTTGTCAATGTATTGAAGGATGCACTTAGAAATGAAATTAAATTGAATGAACTATCAGGAGGAAAATGATATGAATAAAGTACCTTTCGTTACCAAAACACAATTAGAAGAGATTACACGTCAATATCCAACACCTTTTCATCTGTATGATGAGAAAGGAATTCGTGAGAATATCAAAGCGTTAAAAGAAGCATTTTCATGGAATAAAGGTTTTAGAGAATACTTTGCGGTTAAGGCAAATCCCAATCCTTTTTTGATTAATATCTTAAAGGAATATGGATGCGGATGTGATTGCTCATCCATGACGGAATTGATGCTTGCCAATGCACTTTCGTTTTCAGGCAGTGAAATTATGTTTTCATCTAATGATACGCCTGCAGAAGAATATGCCTATGCATCAAAAATCGGTGCAACCATTAATTTAGATGATATTACACATATTCCTTTTTTGGAGAATATATGCGGAATTCCTGAGACAATCAGTTGCCGCTATAATCCGGGCGGAATCTTTCAGATGAGTAACGGCATTATGGACAATCCAGGCGATGCAAAATACGGCTTTACACATGAGCAGATATTTGAAGGATTCAAAATTCTGAAAGAAAAAGGTGCAAAACATTTTGGGATTCATGCATTTTTGGCAAGCAATACTGTAACAAATGAATACTATCCGATGTTAGCAGGTGTATTATTCAAACTTGCGGTTGAACTGAAAGAGAAGACAGGCGCACATATTTCATTTATCAATCTTTCGGGTGGTATCGGTATTCCTTATACACCGGAGCAGACAGCTGCTGATATTCGCGCAGTTGGTGAAGGTGTAAGACAGGTATATGAAGAGATACTGGTGCCGGCAGGTATGGGTGATGTTGCTATCTATACGGAACTTGGCAGATATATGATGGGACCCTTTGGTGCACTTGTAACGAAAGCAATTCATGCAAAACATACACATAAAGAATACATTGGCTGTGATGCGTGTGCTGTAGATTTGATGCGTCCTGCAATGTATGGCGCTTATCATCACATCAGTGTCATCGGAAAAGAAAATGCGCCTTGCGACCACAAGTATGATATAGTGGGTTCATTGTGTGAAAATAACGACAAATTTGCAATTGACAGAATGCTTCCGGAAATACAGACCGGCGATTTGCTTTACATTCATGATACCGGTGCACATGGCTACGCAATGGGCTATAATTACAATGGAAAATTGAAATCTGCCGAGATTTTATTGAAGGAAGACGGCTCTGCACAGTTAATCAGAAGAGCAGAGACAGCACAGGATTACTTTGCAACATTTGATTGTTTTGATATTTTAAAAGATATGAAATATTAATACTTGAATTTTGGATACACATATGCTAAAATTGTCCTTGGTCGCTGATTAAGTGACCAAGCCATGCGGATGTGGCGGAATGGCAGACGCACCAGACTCAAAATCTGGCGGGGGTGACCTCGTGAGGGTTCAAGTCCCTCCATCCGCAGTAAGTAGCTAGGTTCAGAATTGCTTGAATGATCAAGAATTTTGAACCTTTTTATTTGCAAGTGGTGGTGTGTGGACAGGCTAATGGTCCGAAATAGAAAATGAGTGAGGGGATTGTAAATGAACAAATGTAAGACAAGAAGTATGACAAGTAAATGGATAGGCATGATGTTGGTCATCGGTATGCTTTGTACAGTAGTGATGCCTGCTCAGGCAAAAGCAGATGAAATGACCAATATTGTATTGAAATATGATACGATGACTTATTCGACGATGGTATATGGCCCGGAAATTGCTAATATCAAGTCCGGTGTATCGGTATCAACGGCAACATGGTTAAAGGAGATAGGCAATCATGTGACATCTTCAACCTTTGGTGCAGTAACCATTAATGATACATTGCTGAAGCAGGATGTATTTGCTGCAATTAATGCAGGGCAGAAGCTTGTAGCATTGGATTTGAAAAACTATATTAAGGGTGC
>DATESB010000059.1:0-11265 GCA_035271065.1 Lachnospiraceae bacterium
ATTACGAAGGATCAATTATTGATTCAAATGAAAGAAGAAGATTTTGAGAGTGTCATTGATGTGAATTTGAAGGGCTGTTTTCATATGTCGAAAGCATGTATTCGTCCCTTTATTAAACAGCGTAATGGCAGAATTATTAACATCAGTTCTGTGGTAGGAATGATGGGAAATGCAGGACAGGTCAATTATGCGGCTTCCAAGGCAGGTATCATCGGATTGACCAAAAGCATTGCAAAGGAATACGCGGCAAAAGGAGTTACCTGTAATGCAGTTGCACCGGGATACATTCAGACAGAAATGACGCAGGTGTTATCGGAGCAGGCATCAGACGGCATTATGAGTCAGATACCGACGAAACGTTTCGGAAACCCGGAGGATGTAGCAAATGTAGTTAGTTTCTTAGCACAGGACGCGGCTTCTTATATTACCGGTGAAGTCATCAAAGTAGATGGCGGTATGTACATCTGACAGAAAGTGAAGGAGAAAAAATGATGAAGAGAGTTGTAGTAACAGGAATGGGAATTATCTCTCCGGTTGGTAATGACAAGGAAACATTTTGGAAGAGTATTTCTACCGGAGTATGCGGGATAGATAAAATCACACGGTTTGACACCACTGATTATGCCGTTAAGGTGGCAGCTGAGGTGAAGGATTTTGATGCAAAGAAATATTATGATACACCTGCAGAAATCAGACATTCAGATTTGGTGATGCAGTACGCGGTGGCAGCTGCCGATGAGGCATACAAAGACAGCGGTATTACTGAAACCAATATGGATCCAACCAGATTAGGTGTCTATATCGGTTCTGGAATCGGTGGTATGAATACTTTTATGGAAGAGTATAAAAATCTGATTGAAAAAGGTCCGGGAAGAGTTTCACCGTTTTTTATTCCGAAACTGATTTCCAATATGCCGACAGGTGCAGTTTCAATTAGACTGCATGCAAAGGGACCGACTTTGCCTGTTGTTACGGCATGTGCAACCTCAACCAATACTCTTGGCGAAGCATTTCATGCAATCAAACATGGTTATGCAGATGCAATTCTTGCAGGTGGAACAGAGAGCACTATTAATGAATTATCAATAGCCGGTTTTACAAGTTGTAAAGCACTTTCTACAAGCGAAGATCCAAATGCTGCTTCATTGCCGTTTGATGCAAGACGTGGCGGATTTGTCATGGGTGAGGGCGCAGCAGTTCTTGTCTTGGAAGAGTATGAGCACGCAAAGGCACGAAATGCGCAAATATATGCTGAGGTATGTGGCTACGGAAATACAGCAGATGCTTATCATATTACAGCACCGCATCCGGACGGCGAAGGAGCAATCAGAGCCATTAAGCTTGCCATAGAGGAGAGCGGCATGGACTGTGCACCGGAACAGATTTATTTCAATGCACATGGTACAGGTACTTCCATGAATGACAAGATGGAAACAGCAGCCATTAAGCAGGTATTTGGAGATGCTGCATATCGACTTCATATCAGTTCCACAAAGTCCATGACCGGACATATGCTTGGCGCAACAGGTGCAGCAGAGGCAATGGCTTCTATTCTGGCAATCCAGAATTCGTTGATACCGCCTACCATTCATTATGAGGAAAAGGATGAGGCATGTGATTTGAATTACACACCGAATCAGGCAGTCAAGGCTTCTATCAAATACACGCTTTCTACATCACTTGGATTTGGCGGACATAATGGGTGCATTGCTTTTAAGAGCATGAATTAGGAGGTACCAAATGACAGAACAACAAGCAACATTTTACGGAAAGTTGTTTCAGGATATGCAATTGACTGAATTGGAAATTGAGGAAGACGGCACAAGACTCTGCTTTAAGAAGAAACCGGCAGTTGGTTCGGGCTTACAAGCACCTAAGTCGGAGTGGACAGAAGGTTCAACCGGACAACAGACGGAATTGCAGTCTACGGATGATGCGGTTGTCAAACAAAGTGGCTCGGAAGTAACCGTCAAAGCCCCGTTACTGGGTATCTTTCACAGAGCATCATCACCGAGTGAACCTGCATTTGTGGAAGTGGGTGACAAAGTGGAAAAGGGCGATGTCCTTTGCATCATAGAAGCGATGAAGATGATGAATGAAATTACAGCCGGTAAGGACGGCGTCATCAAAGCAATTTGCGCAGAAGAAAATTCTATTGTGGAGTATGGACAAATAATATTTGAAATGGAGCCGAAACAATGAATCGAGAAGAAATAAAGAAAATCTTACCACACAGAGAACCTATGCTGCTGGTGGATGAAGCAGATGTCAACGAAGACGGTACCTTTACCGGGAAATATACGGTAAAAGGTGATGAGTTCTTTTTGCAGGGACATTTTCCTGAAAATCCAATCGTGCCGGGCGTCATACTTTGTGAAATGATGGCACAGTCTGCGGCAGTGCTCTTTCAAGAAGACATCGGAGATAACAAATTATTTGTGTACACCGGAATTGATAAGGTGAAGTTTCGCGAAAGTGTCAGACCCGGAGATACGGTTATATTCCATGGTGAAGTGACACGTGTAATGAAACCGTTTTATTTCATTCATGGTGAGGCAACCGTAGGAGAGAAGCGTTGCATGAACGGAAATTTTTCCTTTGCTTCTGTGGAAGCAAAGAAAAGTTGATGCACACAGACAGAAAGACGTCTGGCGCAAAAAGCTAATGCAAGTTTATATTGAGAAGGAGGTTTTGATATGTTCTCAAAGATATTAATTGCTAACAGAGGAGAAGTTGCGGTCAGAATTATCAGGGCTTGCAAGGAAATGGGGATTAAGACAGTTGCTGTCTATTCAGAAGCAGATGCCGAAGCCTTACATGTCAGCATGGCGGATGAGAGTTATTGCATCGGCGGGCCTCTGGTGAGTGACAGTTACCTCAATCAGAATGCAATTCTGACAGTTGCACAAAAGTGTCGTGTGGAGGCAATCCACCCGGGTTATGGACTGTTGTCCGAAAATGCTGACTTTGCAGAAGAATGTGAAAAGAATCACATTACCTTTATCGGACCTTCTGCAGAAGTTATCCGTAAAATGGGAAATAAAGATGAGGCACGTAAGACGATGCAACGTGTGAAAGTTCCTGTAATTGCAGGAAGCGATGTGCTGACAGATGTGAAAGAAGCAAAACAGGCAGCTGCAAAACTTGGATACCCTGTTTTATTAAAAGCACGTTCAGGCGGTGGCGGAAAAGGTATTCGTCTGGTCAATGAGGAGCGTGAACTTTCTGCAGCGTATCTGAATGCGGCAGAGGAAGCAAAAGAGGCGTTTGGTGACGGTGCATTGTATCTGGAGAAATATTTGACCGGTGTAAAGCACGTTGAGGTGCAGTTATTAGCAGATCAAAACGGAAAAATCATTATTTTAGGGGAAAGAGATTGCTCAATACAATATAAAAATCAGAAATTAATTGAAGAATGTCCGGCTCCGGGACTATCACAGGATTTGCGGGAGCAGATGCATGAGGCAGCCAGAAAAGCAGCCGCATCTGTTGGATATGTAACAGTCGGTACCATTGAATTTCTGTTGGCAGGTAGTCAGTTTTATTTCATGGAAATGAACACAAGACTTCAAGTAGAGCATTCTGTGACAGAAATGGTATGCGGTATTGATATCGTAAAATGGCAAATCAGAACTGCTGCAGGATGTCCGATTAGTTTTGAACAAGAGGACATCAAACTGGAAGGTCATGCAATAGAATGTCGGATATGTGCGGAAAATGCAGACGATTTTACCCCTAGTTGTGGCAAGGTGCAGATACTGCATGAACCGGGTGGACCTAATATTCGATTTGACAGTGCTTTGTATCAGGGGTGTGAGGTATCACCTTTTTATGATTCCATGCTTGGCAAGTTGATTGTGTGCTCACGTTCCAGAGAGAATGCCATTCGCAAGATGCGGAGCGCATTGTCGGAACTCATTGTGTATGGTGTGGAAAATAATACAGACTTTCATTTACGGGCTATTTCTGAGGAGTCTTTTATACAGGGAAACTATTCAACCGGATTTATCGATGAATATCGCATCAATCAGGAACGGGACGGAGAAATAAATGAATTTAAAAGAGTTGTTTAGGTCGGCAGACAATGTTCTGGAAGGCAGTGGAGCGAGACCAAAGAGCAGTGGTGAAGTGCTAAAAGAGAAAAGCGCGGATTACGAATGTCCGTCATGTAAGAGCATGATTGACCGACAAAAAACCAGAGACAATCTGCATATATGTCCGGTTTGCGGCTATTATTTTCATATCAGTGCCAGAAAGAGAATTCAGATGTTTGCAGATAAGGATTCATTTCAGGAGTTTGATTCGGAACTGATGTCTGCAAATAAATTGGATTTTCCTGAATATGAGGATAAATTGATACGGGCAAGAAAGAAAAGCGGAGAAAAAGAAGGCGTGGTTTGCGGCAGAATTCTAATCGATGAGATGCCATGCTGCATATTTTCGATGGATGCCAATTTTATGATGGGCTCCATGGGAACCGTAGTCGGTGAGAAGATTACGTCATTGTTTGAATATGCTGCAAAGGAAAAACTTCCGGTGATTGGCATAACAGTTTCTGGTGGTGCAAGAATGCAGGAAGGAATGTTGTCGTTAATGCAAATGGCCAAGGTGTCAGGTGCGGTCAAAAGGCACAGTAATGAAGGTTTGTTATATGTGGTTTTGTTGACCAATCCGACAACCGGAGGCGTGGAAGCAAGTTTTGCAATGGAGGGTGATGTCATTCTGGCAGAACCAAATGCTTTGGTTGGCTTTGCAGGTCCACGCGTCATTCAGCAGACACTCAAGAAGAAACTGCCTAAGGGATTTCAGAGGGCAGAAGCGTTGTTGTCATGTGGGTTTGTGGATGAAATCGTAAAACGAGAGGAACAGCGCGCATATTTGGCAAAATTGCTGCAGCTTCATAGGAGTAGAATATGACGAAATATGACAGAGTATTGCTTGCGCGTGACAAGGTACGACCAACCGCAAGAGACTATATCGAAAATTTGGTTTCCGATTTCATGGAACTGCACGGTGACCGCAGGTACGGTGATGACCGGGCAATGATTACGGGAATTGGCTTGCTGAATGAAATGCCGGTTACCATCATCGGTATTGAAAAGGGACATGATACAAAAGAAAAGATAGAGTGCAATTTTGGTGCGGCGCATCCGGAAGGATATCGTAAGGCACTTCGTCAAATGAAACTTGCAGAGAAGTTTAAGCGTCCTGTCATTTGCTTGATTGATACGGCGGGTGCTTATTGCGGCATTGGTGCTGAAGAGCGTGGCGAAGGGCAGGCAATTGCAGAAAATCTAATGGAAATGATGCTTTTGAAAACACCTGTCATAGCCATTGTGATCGGAGAAGGCGGCAGCGGAGGCGCGCTTGCCCTATCGGTAGCGGATGAAGTGTGGATGCTTCAAAATGCATACTATTCTGTGGTTTCGCCGGAAAGCTGTGCCAATATTCTGTGGAAAGATACGCAATTGGCATCTCAGGCAGCGGATGCACTGAAACTGTCATCGGAGGATTTGCTTGAAATGCAAATCATAGAGCGTATCATTGAGGAACCCAGACAATATCGTGCAGATGTTCAAAACACCCGCTTCTACAGTAAACTGCGTGATGAACTGCAACAAAAACTGCAAGAACTACAGGAGCAGCAAAGAATGGATGAAGAAGCATTTTTGAATTTGCGGTATGAAAAGTTTCGTAAGATAGGAAGGGAACATCATGATTTATAAAAATTTCTGCAAGGAAACATTTAATGAACTTGGCGAGTTAACAGACTTAGAAATCAAATGTGAGGACACCTTCAATTTTGCATACGATGTTGTAGATGCAATTGCCGAGGCTGAGCCGAATAGAACAGCACTTGTTTGGTGCGATAAAAATAATGAAGAGCATGTCTTTACGTTTCACGATATGAGTGTTTTGAGTAATCAGGCTGCCAATGTTTTCAGAAGTCACGGTATTCAAAAAGGCGATAAAGTTATGCTGATTCTGAAACGTCATTACCAGTATTGGTACGCATTATTGGGATTGCATAAACTGGGGGCAACTGCCATTCCGTCTACGCATATGATGACAGAACGTGATATTGCTTATCGTGTTAATACAGCACAAATTAAAATGATTATCTGCACACCGGAAGAAAATATTCCGACTTATGTGTTACAGGCAAAGGCTGAATGTCCTACACTTTTAGACTGTATGCTGGTGAAAGGCGGAGCAGACGGATTTTGTGATTTTGATGCAGAAATAAAAGCAGCAAATCAGACATTTATGCGTGTGGAAACAAAAACTTCAGATCCGATGCTACTGTATTTTACATCGGGAACAACCGGAGAACCCAAAGGAGTGTTGCATGATTTTGCTTATCCGCTCGGACATATCATTACGGCAGAATATTGGCAGTGCGTTGTAGACGGCGGTTTGCATTTGACACTTGCAGATACCGGC
The DNA here is from genome assembly GCA_035271065.1 of Lachnospiraceae bacterium. Lineage (GTDB taxonomy): Bacteria > Bacillota > Clostridia > Lachnospirales > Lachnospiraceae > JAAYYM01. Next base: position 6,445 of record DATESB010000059.1, read on the forward strand.
TGGGCAAAAGCAGCCTGGGGTAAGATATATGGTCAGTGGTTGTGCGGCAGTGCAGTTATGGCATATGATTATGACCATTTTTATGCACATGATATTCTAAGAATCATTGAGCAATATAAGGTAACTTCATTTTGTGCACCGCCAACCATATATCGCTATTTGGTACGTGCCAAAATTGCACAGTACAATTTGTCTTTACTGCAGCAAGTTACAACTGCGGGGGAAGCTATGAGCAAAGATACTTATCAGGCATTCATGAAGGCAACCGGATTGTCAGTCAGAGAGGGGTTCGGTCAGACAGAGACAACGTTAAGTCTTGCCAACCTGCGTGATGCCAAATTGCATGTCGGTTCAATGGGCAGACCGACACCATATTATGATGTAGATATCATTGACGACACCGGGCGTTCTGTAGCGCCGCGTGAAGAAGGGGAAATCATTCTGCGTCCCAAACATGGCAAACGCCAGATTGGGCTATTCTCAGGTTATGCAGATGATCCGGAACAATATCAGTATGTGTGGCGTGACGGCATTTATCATACAGGTGACCTTGCGTATCGTGATGAAGAAGGATATTATTGGTTTGTCAGCCGCAAGGATGATGTGATTAAGTCCAGTGGTTATCGCATTGGTCCCTCGGAAGTGGAAAGTATTCTGCAGGAACATCCGGCAGTTTTGGAATGTGCCGTAACCGGTGTGGCATCTGAACGACGCGGCTATCTTGTCAAGGCAACGATTGTCCTGGCAGAAGGTTTTACAGCAGGAGATGAACTGAAACTGGACATTCAGGATTTTGTAAAATGTGAGGCGGCATCCTATAAATATCCGCGTGTCATTGAATTCGTGGAAAGTCTTCCGAAGACAACAAACGGAAAGATTAAGCGAGACGAGATTCGCCGTATGGATGCAAATAAGAAATTTGATTAAACAGATTCAATACAAAGATACAAATACTTCAAATAGCGGTGCTCTGCCTGTACGTCCACAAAGTTGAATAAACTAATGGAAAATAGGTCGGATAGTACCGTTAATTTGTTTTCTTCCACAAATTTCTGCATATTTTGGTAAATGTTCTTTATATCTGTTGTGGAGTCATTACAGGAGCAGCCGACTACTGTGCGAGTGGGCAGACGTCTGATATCTTCTCCTTCCATATTAGAAGAGACATGGCTGCATAAATCCTTATAGCGATAATTCCCATTGCAGAAATCTTCGTAATCAATTGTTCCGCCAATCGGAAAGGTGTGCACAGCAAGTTGGCTGTTACATCGTTCAATATGATGCCTGATATCTTCCACAATATCACTGGCACGTCCGGAATGCTTTGATTGTATCGGCGTAACAAAATACGCAATTTTCTCTGACAAAGTGATAATATGAGGAACTCCTTCCGGAGTCTGTTTCATATGGTGCATCAGAAGCGTTGCATTGGTTAAAGCCGCTATTTTGTAATCAATTTCTGAGCGCATCTTGATTAGACTATTGAGTTGCCCTCGACAGAAATCATAGTATTCTTCATCATCAGTGGTAGTTAAAAATGTCTTTATATTCTTAAGCGGCGTATCCAACTGTCTGAAGATATTGATAAAATAGAATGAAGTAATCTGCGACAGACTATAATAATGATAGCCGTTTTCTTCATTTTTCTGCGGTACAATCAGCCCCATTTCATGATAATGGCGCAAAGTATCCTTTGTGGTACTGCACAATCTTGCAAATTCTCCTGTTGAAAGGAAGTATTCCGAATATTGAGGCATGCTTTTTGACTCCTGTTCCGGCTGAGAGGATGCTTATGTGTGGTAATTACCCATATAAAGTATCAGCCTTATCTCATTATAGAGAAAATGCTTTGCTAAATCAAGAAAATACATGCAAGATATAGTTGTGACAGAGGTGAAAAAAAGTGATATTATATTTATGAGATTATTTAGGAGAAAATGACATGAAGATAACCGTATTAGTAGAAAATACCAGCCACCATGATGAATTAGATTCAGAGCATGGACTCAGTTTATATATAGAGACAGCCAAGCATAAACTACTGATGGATACAGGAGCAAGTGAGCGCTTTGCATATAATGCGGAGAAAATGGGCATTGATTTATCAGAAGTTGATACAGTTATTATCTCACATGGACATTATGATCACGGTGGTGGATTGGCAGAGTTTTTGAAACGCAATCATACGGCAACAATATATATGAATAAAGCAGCATTCGGCGAATATTATCATGAAGCCCACAATCAATACAAGTATATCGGATTGAATCAAACATTAAAGGGACATTCACAGATTGTCATGTTATCAGAGGATACGAAGATTGATGATGAATTGTTTGTTTTTTCGGGCGTGAAGTCGCATGAGAATTGGCCAAAGACGAATGATACGCTGCGGGAGAAGACGGATAGCGGTTATCATCAAGACTTATTTTCGCATGAACAGGGTTTGGTAATTTGTGAAAATGAAAAGACTGTATTGTTGTCCGGATGTGCCCATAGCGGTATTATCAATATTATTGAGCGGTATTGTGAATTAGAGGAAGACGCACCGGAATATGTAATCAGCGGTTTTCATTTGTTACGGAAGGGCGAATTGAGCGATGCAGTACAAAAAGAGGTGCAAGAGGAAGCCGAACATTTAGGTAGACAACTTCTTAAATATGAAATATCATTTTTCACCTGTCATTGTACAGGCGAATTGGCATATGATAGTTTGAAGAAAGTTATGGGAGAGCGTATTCAATATATCAGCACAGGAGATGTTATTAACATATAATAAGATGATGTGGAGGCGTGAACTATGAACATAGGAATCAGGATACTAATTCCCTTTGTGGGAACAACATTAGGTGCGGGAATGGTCTTTTTACTGAGAAAAGAAATTAAGCCCACCATACAGAAGGCATTACTTGGATTTGCATCTGGAGTTATGATAGCCGCCAGTGTTTGGTCATTGTTGATACCGGCAATTGAAATGGCAGAGGAACAGGGAAAGATTGCATGGATTCCGGCGGCAGTCGGGTTCTTACTCGGTATGGGATTTCTATTGTTATTGGATACGATTACACCGCATATGCATTTGAATGATGACAAACCGGAAGGTCCTGTAACACAGTTAAAGAAATCGACGATGCTGGTATTGGCGGTTACTCTGCATAATATTCCGGAGGGGATGGCGGTTGGCGTTGTATTTGCAGGATTGCTTGTTGGTGACACAAGTATTTCCATGGCAGGTGCAATGACACTTGCAATTGGTATTGCCATTCAGAACTTCCCGGAAGGTGCGATTATCTCCATGCCACTCAGAAGCGAAGGCGTATCAAAAGGGAAAGCATTTTGGTATGGTGCATTATCCGGAATTGTTGAACCGATTGCAGCATTTATTACAATCTTGTTGGCAAGCGTGGTAGTACCGATACTTCCTTATTTACTGGCATTTGCCGCAGGGGCAATGGTGTACGTCGTTGTGGAAGAATTGATACCTGAATCTCAGGAGGGCGAACATTCTAACATCGGAACGATAGGGGTGGCAATGGGATTTGTACTGATGATGGTATTAGATGTGGCGTTAGGTTAATAAAAAGTGCCGAGTTTCAAATCAGAAACTCGGCACTTTTAATCGGTACATGCACACGAGTTTCTATGAAACTCGGCACTTTTGTACTATTTTATTCTTCTACAGCGTGAAATGCCTTTCTGGAATATAACGCGATACCGGTTGAGACAGCGGCACAGGCGAGCATGATAGCATATTCATAACCTTCAAATGCCTGAAACAGCCAGCCATACAACGCTTGACCGAGCGGGCTGGCACACATGGAAATTGCCATGATACAAGAAATGATTTTTCCGACCAGATGCGTCGGGGTAACGCGTTGTACATAAGATAACATCAGGATATTAAAGATAGAGGCCATAACCATCATGACAAAGCAGCATACGACAATAATCAGGTATGAAGTCATGGCAGGTGCGCCTAACAGAAGCGACACGCCCATTGGAATGAGTGCAGCTGCACTGAAAAACAGAAGTTTATAAGCACTCTTTACCTTTAATTTCTGAGAAAGAACACCGGCAAGCAAACCACCCAGCAGAGAACCGGCAGCAAGGGCACCTTGTGAATAACCATATAGTTGATTTCCCTGTTGTTCGGCAAAACCGAGCACCTGCGTTACAATAACAGGCAGACCGATAATCATCAGGGAACTTAAAAACAGATTGATTGCAGCAACAATCCAAACACCTTTTGCCAGTGCGGGGTGTTCTTTTATGATAAAGCGAAAACTTTCTTTCAAATCACCTTTGACTGTCTTTATGATGCTGGCTTCAGCCGGCATTTTCTGAAACGGAATATGAATGAAGATTTCCATAACAGCCGAAACAAAGAAACAGGCAATACCAATATACAACAGTGGTTTCAATCCATAAAATCCATACAGCGCACCTCCGATAACAGGACCAACCAGACCAGCCAGAGAACTGACAAGATTAATCACTGCATTGGCAGGCATCAGATTAGTTTCAGAAGCAAGCACCGGAAGACTCGCCTGAACAGCCGGCTGATATGCACCTGCAATTGCATAGAGTATTACGAGTGTCACAAGTATCAGGAAAACAACATCGACATGACCAAACAGCAATGTAAATACGGTAATTAGTGCTGCCGTACTAAAGTCCAGAATGACCATGATATTCCTCTTATTGACGCGGTCCGCAAATATCCCACCGATTGGTGACAGAATAATCATGGGAATAAAGGAACATGCCGAAACGATTCCGAATAATGCCGCTGAGCCGGTTTGGTTCAGTAGATATAAAGGC
>DATESB010000060.1:0-3454 GCA_035271065.1 Lachnospiraceae bacterium
CAATTATTTCTATGTAAGTCTACACAATTAAAGTTTGGCATATAGTAATAATAAAATGTGTAATGGAACAATATGCTAAATTATATATGGGGTTTTATGATTGTAATCGGTATTATTTTCGGCGCATTGAACGGGACACTGCCTGATATGGCAGATGCTATGCTCAATTCCGGAAAAGAGGCGGTTACGCTTTGTATTACGATGCTGGGAGTCATGTCCATTTGGACAGGATTAATGGAAATAGCACAAGAAACCGGAATGATTGACGGAGCAGCAAAGAAATTAGAATCGTTTGTTACATTTATGTTTCCGGATATTCCGAAAGGACATGAAGCAAGAGGATACATTTCGACAAATATTATAGCAAATATGCTGGGACTCGGCTGGGCGGCAACACCTGCTGGACTACGTGCTATGGAAAGTCTGGCAGAACTTGAGAAGACAAGAGTTTGTAAAGTAAGAGGTAACGTAGAACAGTCTGATATCCACAGAACAGCCAGCAAGGAAATGTGCACATTTTTGGTACTTAACATATCATCGCTGCAATTGATACCGGTTAATATGATTGCATATCGCGGACAATATGGTTCTGTGAATCCAACAGCAATTATTATGCCGGCACTGATAGCGACAGGTATTTCAACGATCGCTGCAATTATATTCTGTAAATGTATGGCGGTGAGAGAATGAGATATTTGACTTTTTTTTCTGCAATTATCATACCGTTACTTGCCTTTATCATTGTTGGATATGGATTACTGGAGAAGAAAAAAATATATGATTGTTTTATCAAAGGTGCAAAAGAAGGCATGAAAACAGTTGTACAGATTGCACCGACTTTAATTGGGTTGATGTTAGCGGTTGGCGTGCTGAGTTCATCAGGGTTTTTAGTTTGGTTTGGTGAACTGATTGGGGTATTGACAGATAAAGTAAAACTTCCGTCAGAATTGATACCACTCATATTTGTAAAAATGTTTTCTTCCTCAGCAGCAACCGGATTGTTACTGGATATCTTTAAGCGGTTCGGTACTGATTCATTTATCGGATTGACAGCATCTATTATGATGAGCTGCACAGAAACAATATTTTATACCATGAGTGTCTACTTTATAGCGGCAAAAGTAACAAAGACGAGGTGGACTTTGCCGGGAGCACTGGTGAGTACACTTGTGGGGGTTGTGGCGAGTGTAATAATGGCAGGAATGATGTGACAGAAAGTAGTAATGATTTATTGATTGACATTATAATAGAAGAGAGAGGATATCTTGAATCCAGATATCCTCTCTTTCTTCTATGATAGAAAATGGTGCAGGACCAATAGTCAGAAGAAATTCATGAAATTCTTTTAATACAAATTTATCGCCTAAGGTATCTTCAGCGCGTGTACGCAGACGACATATTTCCAGATAACCAACATAATATTTTAGGTAATTGGCAGGTTCCTCTATCATAATATCGTATATTTGTTGAGCGACATCCTCATTTACGACTTGATTGCCGGATAGGAGCTGTTTCATCTTGTCGATAGTAAGACCTTCGTAATGAATCATGATATCCAGTAAACTGTATAGGCATAACTGGATGGAATGATCAAGTTGCTTGACTCGGGCCAAAGCCGGGTCAAGACCGGCAAGTGTATAAGCATATTGTTCCACATAGACAGCCCAGCCTTCCGTGTATCCTCCAAAATAAAGCAGACTTCGAAGGGGAGGCGGATTTAGGCTGCTAAAAAAGTTGTTTTGATACAGATGTCCCGGATATCCCTCGTGTGCCAATGTCGTATACAGACTAATATCAGAATAGGAAGAAATATCATTGATATAGATTACATGAATGGATTGCTTTGGCGAATATCTGGCAGTTCCTAAGATATCGATAGGCGGAGTCAGGTAGAAGGCCGGACTCATATAATCTTCTAAGGAAGAATCTACGTATTTTACAGTAAAGTCCGCTGTATTGGCTGATTCTGCAGGGTTTGGTTTCGGAAAATCGGTTTGGATTCTATCAAATAAATCTAATAACATTGCTTCCGGTGTTTCTAAAGTAGACGAAATTGCTGAAGTAGCTAATGTGGGTTCTTTTGAGAGAAGAGATTGTAATTCGGAATAGTCTTGGTTTAGTTGTTTTAACAAAATCTGCTTCAGAACAGGAATGGAATAATCAGTTCCTGTTGCAGAAGAGACTAGGTATTCATAGTATTTTGCGCCATGCTCAAAGTTGCATAAGCCTCCGGTGTTGATTCCTGTTCCTTTTAGAGAAGAGAGTTGCTTTATTAAGGTAGTATAAGAAGGAAAGAAGTAGGTCTGTAAAGAGGTACTATTCTGGGAGATATAATCTGCTTTTTCATTGGGAGTCAGAAAATTTGCATCATCAATACGCTCTTCAAATGTAATATGTAAAAAGTGACGGGTCTGATTTTCAATGAGTGCCTGACATTGAGTGATGACGTTATTAAGGGAAGAATCTGACATGAATAATCCGGCAGCAGCCTTTTCTGCTTCATAGATGCAGATATCCTCAAAATAAGCAGGAATACAGGATAGCAATGTAAGATAGTCCTGTATGTCAGTTTCATTGCGGAAGGCATATTCTGAAAGAAGAATAGGCAATTCTGTTTGTACACCGGAAGAAGACAATGGTTCGGGATATAGTGACAAATCGGAAAAATCAAGTTGATTGGTCATATAGTGGGAGAGGATGTCGTAGGTCAGAGCATCTTTTTCAGATAGAGCGTCATAGGAAATGGTGGACATTCTGGAAAGAACGTTTTCGGCATATAGGGACGTTTTTCTATTTTCAGAGGATGAATAGTTGCCAAGCGTAATGGGATAATCCTTGATACCGCCGGCAGCAGGATTGGCAAGGGTATAGTGAAGATTAATGGTATTTGCAAGCATTTCCTGCTCAAATAAGTCAGAAGAAATATTGCGTAATAATCGAGTGTCGGATAGAGTGAATAATGATGTATCGGAACAGCCGGAAATGGCAACAGAAAGGATGCACAAGAACAGTAAAACTTTTTTTACAACACGATGCATGATGTATCAACCTCTTGATAAGGGTATACATATGTATATTGTGTGGCTGTGGAGAATATGAAAAATATCGATAGGGGAAATGTATGTACAAACAAAAATAGTCTTGACAACCAAAAATCGAAATGCTATTGTAACAATATATACAGAAAAGCAATGACGAAGAGAGTAAGCAAGCGGAATTGTTACAGAGAAATCTCATCGTCTTCTCAGTAGTTAGGACTATTTGAGGGGACTTTTTTATTTTAGGAATTAGGAGGAATCATTATGAGCGAAAACAAGAAGAAATATTACATGACAACTGCCATTACCTACACATCCGGTAAGCCGCACATCGGCAACACCTATGAAATCGTTTTGGCCGACAGCATTGCAAGATTCAGACGGCAGCAGGGTTATGACGTGTTCTTTCAGACAGG
>DATESB010000061.1:0-16859 GCA_035271065.1 Lachnospiraceae bacterium
AAAATCGACCCCGATGAATATTCTGGATTTGCTTTCGGTGTCGGCTTAGAGCGTATCGCCCTCTTAAAGTATGAAATTGATGACATGCGCTTATTATACGAAAACGACATTCGCTTTTTGAAACAATTCTAGGAGAAAGGAAGGAAAAATCATGAATACATCATTATCATGGATTAAAGCATATGTACCTGATTTAGATTGCACACCACAGGAATACTTGGACGCAATGACCTTATCCGGTACAAAAGTAGAAACATTCGAGAGAATGGATAAAAATCTTGAGAAAATATATATCGGACAAATTAAATCTATCGAAAAACACCCGGACGCAGATAAATTAATTGTATGCCAGGTGGATATGGGCAATGCAGTCACAAATGAAGACGGAAGTCATATCCTTCAAATTGTGACAGGAGCAAATAATGTATCTGTAGGAGATAAGGTTCCTGTTGTTATCGATGGCGGAAAAGTGGCAGGAGGACATGACGGTGGTCCGCTTCCGGAAGACGGAATTGAAATCAAGAACGGTAAATTACGTGGCGTGGAATCCTACGGCATGATGTGCTCCGTAGAAGAACTCGGAACTTCTCGCGAGATGTATCCGGAAGCACCGGAGGAAGGAATTTATATCTTCCCTGCAGATGCAGAAGTGGGTTCAGATGCGGTGGAAGCCATGGGACTTCGTGACACCGTATTTGAATATGAGATTACATCAAACAGAGTGGATTGTTACAGCGTGCTTGGCATTGCAAGAGAAGCAGCAGCAACATTTGACAAGCCGTTCCATGCACCTAAAGTAGAAATCAAAGAAACCAATGAAAAGGTTGAAGATTATATTGCAGTAGAAGTAAAAGACCAAGATTTATGTTCCAGATACTGTGCAAGAGTATGTACCAATATCAAGATTGCACCATCACCAAAGTGGATGCAGAGAAGACTTGCTTCAGCAGGCATCAGACCGATTAACAACCTTGTTGACATTACAAACTATGTCATGCAGGAATATGGTCAGCCGATGCATGCATTTGATTTAGACACAATAGCAGGACATAAGATTATCGTAAAACGTGCAAAAGACGGCGAAGAATTCCAGACCTTAGACGAGCAGGTCAGAACAATGGATTCAGAAATGCTGATGATATGTGATGCTGATAAATCAATCGGTATTGCAGGTATCATGGGTGGTGAGAATTCAAAAATTACGGACAATGTGAAGACAGTGGTATTTGAATCCGCAACATTCAACGGAGCCAATATCAGAAAATCTGCAAAGAGACTCGGACTCAGAACAGATGCTTCCGGTATCTTTGAAAAAGGCCTTGATCCGAACAATGCGATTGATGCAGTCAACAGAGCTTGTCAGTTGATACAGGAACTTGGCTGTGGTGACGTAGTGAGTGGTGTTGTGGATGTGCATGGCGACCTTCCGACAAAACGCAGAATTACAATGAATGCAAACAGGATTAATGACTTACTCGGAACCGATATTTCCGAAAAAGACATGATTGCAATCTTAGAAAAATTGGAACTAACCTATGACACTGTAACAGGAGATATCGTTGTGCCTACGTTCCGTCAGGACTTAGAGCAGTTGGCTGATATTGCAGAAGAGATAGCACGTTTCTATGGATATGATAAGATTCCGGCAACGCTGCCAAACGGTGAGGCAACCACAGGAAGACTTCCATTCAAATTAAGAATAGAAGAGAAAGCAATGGATATTGCAGAATACTGTGGATTTTCACAGGGCATGTGCTATTCGTTTGAAAGTCCGAAGGTATTTGATAAGTTGATGCTTGCAGAGGATGACGCATTGCGCAATGCAATTGCGATTTCCAATCCGCTGGGTGAGGATTTCTCTATTATGAGAACCGTACCGCTAAATGGTATGATGACGTCGCTTGCTACAAACTATAACAGAAGAAATAAAGCAGTTAGCTTATACGAACTCGGCAATATTTATCTGCCGAAGCAGTTACCGCTCACAGAACTTCCGGATGAAAGAATGCAGTTTACTTTGGGATTCTACGGAGACGGAGATTTCTTTACCATGAAAGGCGTTGTGGAAGAGTTCTTTGAGTGTATCGGTATGATGAAGAAAGTGACTTACCAGCCACCGAAGGCTGATGCAAAAGATTTATTGGAAGAAGGTTCTCTGTTGTTCAGAAACCAGTATTCCTTCCTACATCCGGGACGTCAGGCAACCATCATTTATGATGGAAAATGTGTCGGATATCTGGGAGAGGTACATCCTGAGGTGTGTGCAAACTATGATATGAAGGCAAAGGCATATATTGCAGTGCTGGATATGCGCTCAGTAGAGCCGTTTACTACATTTGACAGAAAGTATGTCAGTGTTGCAAGATATCCGGCTGTGAACCGTGACATTAGTATGGTTGTGCCAAAAGAAATTCTGGTTGGTCAGATTGAAGCCATTATTGCACAGCGTGGCGGCAAGATATTAGAAGGTTATAAATTGTTTGATATCTACGAGGGCGAGCAGATTAAGCAGGGATTCAAATCAATTGCTTACTCTATTACCTTCCGTGACAGAGAACGTACATTGGAAGATAATGATGTTAATGCAGCGATGAAGAAGATACTGAACGGTTTAGAAGGACTCGGAATTGAATTAAGACAATAAGGAATTAGCAAATGAAAACAAGTGATTTTTATTATGATTTGCCACAAGAACTAATAGCGCAGGACCCACTCACAGACAGAGCGGGTTCTCGTTTGCTTGTATTAAATAAGAACACCGGAGCCTATGAGCATCATATGTTTAGAGATATCAAGCAGTATCTGAATCCGGGAGATTGTTTGGTGCTAAACAATACAAAGGTTATTCCGGCAAGACTACTTGGCGTAAAGGAAGATACAGGTGCAGGGGTAGAGGTGTTGTTACTTAAAAGAAAAGAGAATGATATCTGGGAAACGCTTGTGAAACCGGGTAAGAAGATGAGACCGAGGGCAAAACTTTCATTTGGTGACGGACTGCTCAGGGCAGAAGTTTTGGAGGTTGTGGACGAAGGAAACAGATTGATTCAATTTCATTATGAAGGTATTTTTGAAGAGGTGCTCGATCAACTTGGCGAGATGCCGCTTCCACCTTATATAACCCATAAATTGCAGGACAAGAATCGTTATCAGACCGTGTATGCAAAGTACGAAGGTTCAGCAGCGGCCCCGACGGCAGGTTTGCACTTTACAGAAGAATTATTGCATGAATTGGAAGACATGGGCGTGAAATTGGCGTATGTGACATTGCATGTCGGGCTTGGTACATTTCGTCCGGTGAAGGTGGATGATGTGACTAAGCATCATATGCATACGGAATACTACGAAGTGCCGCAAGAGACGGCAGATATTGTGAATCAGACGAAAAAAGACGGAAAACGAATCGTTTCGGTTGGAACGACAAGTTGCCGTACGCTGGAATCGGCAACAAATGAAGACGGGATTTTGGAAGCAAAGAGCGGAGATACGGATATTTTTATTTATCCGGGGTATCATTTTAAGATGATAGATGCGTTGATTACCAATTTTCATTTACCAGAATCCACATTATTGATGCTTGTATCGGCACTTGCCGGCAAAGAAAATATCATGCAGGCATATGAAGAAGCAGTACGCGAAAAATACAGATTCTTTTCCTTCGGCGACGCGATGTTCATAGTTGACAATTGACCGAAAAGTATTATATTATGATTGATAGAGTATGTACGTTTTCAACAAGTGAAAGGGGCTACTATGGAGCAGGAAAAGAGAAGATACAGAAGATTGGATTTGGACGCGACATTGATTATGAAGCGCTTAGATGGCGACAAGCAGGATAAGGTAAAGGTTGATGTAGTAGATTTATCTAAGTCCGGTATTGGCTTCAAGTGCTCTGAGACACTCGAGATTAACGCAGTATATCAGGCAGAGTTGACACTTTGGACAAAGGAGATTGTTCATACCTTTGTCAATATTACCCGTATCAGTGGGGCGGGACAGGACAAGATATACGGAGCCACCTTTGTGGGAATGCCGGAATCAGATGCCTGCAAGATTAGTATCTATGAGATGTTCGATGATGCTGAACACGGCAATTTATAAATAATAAGAAGAGGGGCGCACAGCCCCTTTTTGTTGAGAAAAGGAAGGAAATAAAAATGAGTAAAAAACCAACAGTATTAATGATTCTTGACGGATACGGATTAAATTCGCATCATGACGGCAATGCGGTGTACGAAGCTAAAACACCGGTTATGGACAAGTTAATGAAGGAGTGTCCCTTCGTAGAAGGACAGGCAAGCGGTATGGCAGTCGGACTTCCTGACGGACAGATGGGTAATTCTGAAGTCGGACATTTGAACATGGGTGCCGGACGTATTGTATATCAGGAACTCACCAGAATTACAAAAGAAATTCAGGATGGAACATTCTTTGAAAATAAAGCGTTGCTTGATGCAGTAAATAACTGCAAGAAGAATGACTCAGCACTGCATATGTTTGGCTTGGTTTCAGACGGCGGTGTTCATAGTCACAATACCCATATCTATGGGCTGCTTGAATTAGCGAAAAGGAACGGATTGAAAAAGGTATATGTGCATTGCTTCCTTGACGGACGCGATACACCACCTTCTTCAGGTAAAGAATATGTAGAGCAGTTAGAAGCGAAAATGCAGGAACTTGGTGTCGGTAAAGTTGCATCTGTAATGGGACGTTATTATGCAATGGACAGAGATAATAACTATGACAGAGTGAAGTTTGCATATGATGCGCTGACCAAGGGAATTGGTGAGAAAGCAGCGTCAGGACCTGCGGGTATTCAGGCTTCTTATGACAAAGATGAAACAGACGAATTTGTGAAACCGACCGTAGTAGTGGAAGGTGACAAGCCGGTTGCTCTTATTTCCGATAACGATTCTGTGATTTTCTTTAATTTCAGACCGGACAGAGCAAGAGAGATTACCAGAGCATTCTGTGATGATGATTTTAAGGGCTTTGACCGTGGCGCAAGATTACAGTTGACCTTTGTATGCTTCTCAGATTATGATCCGACCATTCAAAATAAAGAAGTGGCATTTGAGAAGATATCTGTGAACAATACATTCGGTGAATGGCTTGCGGCTAATCATATGACTCAGGCCAGAATTGCTGAAACTGAGAAGTATGCGCATGTTACATTCTTCTTTAACGGCGGTGTGGAAACTCCGAATGAGGGTGAAGACAGAATTCTTGTTAATTCTCCGAAGGAAGTTGCAACCTATGATTTGAAGCCGGAAATGAGTGCGTATGAAGTATGCGACAAGCTGGTTACAGCAATTAAATCAGACAAATATGATGTGATTATCATTAACTTTGCTAATCCCGATATGGTTGGACATACCGGCGTGGAGAGTGCTGCAATTAAGGCTGTTGAAGCAGTTGATGAGTGCGTCGGCAAAGCAGTTGAGGCCATCAAATCAGTAGATGGTGTGATGTTTATCTGTGCTGACCATGGTAATGCAGAGCAGTTGGTTGATTACGAAACAGGTGAACCGTTTACTGCACATACAACTAATCCGGTACCGTTTGTATTGGTAAATTATGATAGCGCGTATACGTTACGCGATGGTGGTTGCTTGGCAGACATCGTTCCGACACTCATTGAGATTATGGGTAAGGAACAGCCAAAAGAAATGACAGGAAAGTCTTTGCTGATTAAAAAATAAAATCATAAAGACGGAAACAAAACCTAAACCTTGTCATTTTATGGAACATATGATAGGATAATTAAGGCGCAAGAAACTTATGGGAGAGGGAAAATGGACGTTAAAGAATTATTTAGAATGGCAAGAGCAAAAGGGTGTTCCGACTTGCATATTACGGCAGGCACTTCTTTGGCAATCAGACGCTATGGTGAATTGATTGTGTTGGAGGATGAGGATGATTACATTCCGACCATTCAGGAATCAGAAGACATGATATTATCATTACTGACACCGGAACAGCGAGAACTTGTTCTAAAAGGTCAGGATTTGGATGTTGGTAGCATGTTGGAAGACGGTTCTCGAATCAGAGCCAATATCTATCATCAGAGAAATAATTTAGCTGCAAGTATTCGTCTGCTGGAAGGTGTTATTCCCACAATTGAGGAGTTGGGTTTGCCGCTTACCATACAGAAACTGGCAGAGATGCCAAGAGGACTTGTATTGATAACAGGACCAACAGGGTGTGGAAAGAGTACGACACTTGCGTCTATGTTAGAGCATATCAATCACACGCAGAACAGACATATTCTGACGATTGAAGATCCGATTGAGTATATTTATAAGCATGATAAAGCAATGATCCATCAGAGAGAAGTTGGCAAGGATGTTGCTGAATTTGCAACAGCACTTCGTTCAGCATTGCGTGAAGATCCGGATGTAATCATGGTTGGAGAAATGAGAGATTTTGAGACAATCAGTGCAGCCATTACAGCGGCTGAGACCGGACATTTGGTACTTGCAACTTTGCATACCACCAGTGCGGCACAGACGATTGAACGTATTATTGACGGCTGTCCGATTGATGCACAAAATCAAATTAGGCTGCAGCTTGCCAATGTATTGATTGGTGTTATCACACAGCAGTTGATTAAACGTACTGACAAAGAAGGACGGATTGCTGCAACTGAGGTTTTATTGAATAATAATGCTGTATCTAATCTGATACGTGAAAATAAGGCATTTCAGATTCAAAGTACCATTCAGTCAAATATTGCGCAGGGTATGCACAGCCTGAATCACGATTTAATCAGGTTGATACGAGAAGGCAAGATTACGAAGGAGATGGCAATCATGTATTCTCCGATACCGACAGAGTTAAGCAAGATATAATTTTAGATACAAAGAGGATGCAGAAGAAATTCTGTATCCTTTTTTTCATATCTGTCAATACTGTATATGGTACTTAAAATGCACATAGAACGTAAGGAGACAGAGCAGATATGAAATTAATCATTACAGATGTATATGCAAGAGAGATATTGGATTCCAGAGGAAATCCAACGGTAGAAGCTGAGGTAGAGGTTGCGCCATTGAGTGGGCAAGTTGTTCATGGAGAGTGTGAAGGAACCCCACTTGTGGGAAGGTCATTTAGAGGATGTGCAGCGGTTCCGTCAGGAGCATCCACGGGAAGATTTGAGGCGGTGGAACTACGAGACGGAGAGGAACGGTATTTTGGACTTGGTGTTCAAAATGCAGTGGAACATGCCAATACAAAATTGAGAAAAAGTCTGGTTGGACAAGATGCGTTTCATCAACGAAGAATCGATGAAATTATGCTGCGTGAGGACGGAACAGATAACAAAGGCAATATAGGTGCCAATGCCATATTGGCAGTGTCCATGGCAGTTGCACGCGCGGCTTCTGAGGCGCTGCAGTTACCATTGTACCGTTATTTGGGAGGAAGCAATGCCTATCAACTTCCAACTCCGATGATGAACATTTTGAATGGCGGAAAGCATGCGGCAAATACCGTTGATTTTCAGGAATTTATGATTATGCCGGTATCAGCATGCTGCTTTAAGGAAGGACTTCGTATCTGTGCAGAAATTTATCACAACCTGAAGAAATTGCTAAATGAAAGCGGTCTTTCTACAGCAGTTGGAGACGAAGGCGGCTTTGCACCGGACTTACCGGATGCGTTTGCAGTACTTGATTTTATCGTAAAGGCAGGAGAAGCAGCCGGTTACAAAATGGGAGAAGACATTCAGATTGCGTTGGATGTGGCGGCATCAGAATTATATAATGAAGAAGACGGAATGTATCATTTTCCGGGAGAAGAAGTGGTACGCGATACTTCTGAAATGATTGCTTATTATGAGGATTTGTTGGAAAAATATCCGATACGTTCCATAGAGGACGGACTTGCAGAGGATGATTGGGACGGTTGGGCGGAAATGACCAAGCGCATCGGAAATAAAACGCAACTGGTCGGAGATGATTTGTTTGTCACCAATCCGAAGAGGCTGGAAGCAGGTATTAAATTGGATGTAGCCAATGCAATTTTAGTGAAGGTAAATCAGATTGGAACAGTGACAGAAGCAATGGATGCAATTGAAATGGCACAAAAAGCAGGATACAAAACTGTAATTTCACATCGTTCCGGTGAGACGGAGGATACTTTTATTGCAGACCTTTCGGTAGCGGTCAATGCCGGACAAATCAAAACAGGCGCTCCGTGTCGTTCGGAAAGAGTGGCAAAATACAACCGCTTACTTCGTATTGAAGAAGCGGTGTCATCATAACTGTTTTATAGGATTAAAGTTTATACGATTAAAGATTTTAAATCACGATAGAAGTCCGGATAAGAAATCTTGACACATTCACTGCCGATGATTTCTGTTGTACCCTCTGCGCCAAGTGCGGCAATTGCAAAGGACATGGCAATGCGGTGGTCTAACCGTGAGCCGATTACTGCGCCGGTAACAGGCTTTCCACCGTTGATAATCATACCGTCTTCTGTTGCGGTGATATCAACACCCATAGAAGACAGATTATCAACCATGGCTTCCAAACGGTCAGATTCTTTGACTCTGAGTTCCGATGCATCACTGATGACTGTCTGCCCTTTGGCATATGCAGCGAGAACTGCAATAATCGGCAATTCATCAATCAAAGAGGGTACAATGGAACCTTTTATGGTGGTGCCGTGAAGTGATGAAGACCTTACCAGAATATCGGCAAAGGGTTCACCGTCAAAACGTTCATTTAAGATTGAAATATCACCACCCATATCCTTGACAACGGTCAGGATGCCCGCACGTGTCGGATTGATGCCGACATCTTTGATTAAAATCTCTGAGTTAGGTACAATGAGGGCTGCAGCAATGAAATAAGCAGCAGAAGAGATGTCGCCCGGCACAAATAACTTTTGCCCGACAAGTGTAGGTTCCGGACAAACAGTAATCATATTTTCTGCCATATAGATTTCACCACCGAAATAATCAATCATCAATTCTGAATGATTGCGGGAAATTGTTTTCTCAAGGACGGAAGTTTTACCGTCCGCATAGAGTCCTGCCAAAAGAACTGCAGACTTAACCTGTGCGGATCCATAAGGATTGTCATATTGAATGCCGGTCAGCTGTCTGCCGCGAATACGAAGCGGAGCACAGCAATTTTCCAGAATACTTGCAATGTCACCACCCATTCTCGTGAGAGGTTCGATAATTCTTTTCATGGGACGACGCTGCAGAGAACCGTCACCGGTCAATTCTGTATCAAATTCCTGACCGACCAAAATGCCGGACAGAAGACGCATTGTGGTTCCACTGTTGCCTACGTCCAAAGTAGTAGCCGGAGCATTCAGACCATGCAAACCAACACCGTGTACGGTAACAAGATCGGAACCATCATCGGACGCATCTATCTGAACCCCCATTTTTTGAAAACAATCTATGGTAGAGAAGCAATCTTCTCCATATAAAAAATTCTGTATTTCAGTTTTACCTTTGGCAAGTGCACCAAACATTACGGCTCTGTGTGAAATAGATTTGTCGCCCGGAACTTTGAGTTCTCCACGCAGACCGGATGCTTTTTTAAATATCATGATAAATTCCTTTCTGAACTAAAACTAATTATTTTCTCCCATGAATACTATAGCCGTGTGAGGGCAAAATGTAAAGAGCCTGTTGAAAAGATGTTTCATCATAAAATTCTATTTTAAGTGCTCCTTCATCAAATTCACGGTTGTGAATAATGCCGATATTCTTAATGCTGATAGAATGTTTGGCAAGTAATGTGGCAATTTTGGCAATGATACCGGTTTCATCCGGAATATCGCAATACAGTACATATGCTTTTTTGATAGGACCAAAGGCAGCATCCGGCATAGAGTCACGATAATCCTTTGCCTGTTCAAATAACTGATATAACTTTGCAGCATCACGGTTTTTGATATCTGCACAAATAGAAGATAGCAGATTGATATATGCAGAGAGCAAGGATGCAATCTGTTCCGCATTGGAAAGACAGATGTCCTGCCACATTTGCGGAGAAGACGAAGCAATTCGTGTGATGTCCTTAAAACCGCCTGCTGCAAGCGTACGCATTAATTCATCCGCAGAGTCTGCAGAATGTACATAATCAACAAGAGCAGCAGCAATGATATGCGGCAGATGACTAATCCCTGCGGTAGCATAATCATGAGTTGTGGCATCTAGGATAAACGGGATTGCACCAATCGCACTTACAAAGGTTTTCAGCCTCTCAATGGCATCTGCGGAACTTTCCGGTGCAGGTGTCAAAATGTAATAGGCATTCTCAAAGAGTCTGGCGTTTGCATTGCGATAGCCGGACTTCTCAGAGCCAGTCATCGGATGACCACCAACAAAATAAGCAGACAATCCGTATTGCGCAATTGCTTGGTGAATATCACCTTTTACACTTCCAACATCAGTCAGAATACAATCTTCCTTCAAAAACGGTTTCAGTTGTCCAAGATAAGAAGCATTGCTGATGACGGGAGCACACAAAAAAATACAGTCACATTCGGAAAAGGTGCTGTCAATGGTAACACATGCAATATCAACGCTTCCTTCTGCCTGTGCAACAAGAAGTGTATTAATATCTACGTCATAAGCCACTATTTTAGTGGCAGGATTGTTCTTTTTGGCTGCCTTGGCGATGGAGCCACCAATGAGACCAAGACCTATAAATCCTATATTTTGAAGACTCATTGTCATGTTATTCCTTTCCATATGAAAACAGACATCTATAGTAGTCTGTTTTCAGAAACTACGCCCCATTAATTTGCAGAAGGGTTTTATCTCTTCACACAGGGTATCAAATTGGGCAAATGTCAGAGATTGAGGACCGTCTGAAAGCGCATTTGCAGGATCATTGTGTACCTCAATCATTAAGCCGTCAGCACCAACTGCAATTGCTGATTTAGCAAGCGGTGAAACATAGGCACGTACCCCTGTGGCATGAGAAGGGTCTACAATTACGGGTAAATGAGTCTTGGATTTCAGTACAGGTACTGCGCTGATGTCCAATGTGTTTCTGGTTGCAGTTTCAAAGGTACGAATGCCACGCTCACAGAGTACAACATTAGGATTTCCTTCCGCAATAATATATTCAGCTGCATTCAACCATTCATCGATTGTAGCAGACAGACCGCGTTTCAACAAAACCGGAAGTCCTGACTTGCCGGCTTCCTTTAATAAGAAAAAGTTTTGCATATTACGTGCACCAATCTGTATCATATCAACATATTTCACAGCAGCATTAATGGCATCAAGACTAACAACCTCACATATAGTGGCAAGACCGGTTTCTTTGCCGGCTTCCTGCATATATCGAAGTCCCTCTTCTTCAAGACCCTGAAAAGCATATGGCGAGGTGCGCGGTTTATAGGCACCACCACGTACAATTGTGGCACCGGCTTTCTTAACTTCGCGAGCAATGGTCATCAACTGTTCTTCGGTTTCCACAGCACACGGACCGGCCATGATAGTTAACGTACCGGGACCAATGGATGTATTACCAACCTTGACAGCAGTTGGTTCCGGATGAAATTTCTTATTTGATAATTTATAACTTTCCGTAACAGGTACAATTTTATCAACACCTTCAAAAATCTCAAGGTTATCATAGACAAGTTTTGATTTATCGCCCACAACACCGATAATTGTTACTTCTTTACCTTGTGAGAGATGTGTTTCAAGGCCTTTTCTTTGTATGGTGTTGACGACTTGGCTGATGTTTTCGGAAGTAGCTCCCGCTTTCATTACAATAATCATGACGTTAGTCCTCTCTTAATTAAAAATAAATACTCATGTATCAATGTCTAGACTCATTTTAGCCATTCAAACATCAAATGTCAACACTTTAATACTTAAAAGTGCAACACTTCAACGCGGTAAACGAGAGAATATGAATTTATTGTTAAATATGTATAATTCCCTTGCTTTTTACTCTCGTTTTTATTACAATATCCACATGGGTGTGTTGCCGTAACGAATACCATTCGGTGGCATAAAAACAAAAAATAAATTGGAGGAACTGAAGCATGAATGTTTACACAACTGACAAGATTCGTAATGTGGTGCTCTTAGGTCATGGAGGCGCCGGCAAGACTAGTTTGGTAGAGGCAATGGCATATCTTTCAGGGATTACGAACCGTATGGGCAAGATTACGGACGGTAACACAATCAGTGATTATGATAAAGAGGAACAGAAAAGACAATTCTCTATCGGTACATCTATAGTTCCAATCGAATGGGAAGGCACAAAAATCAATGTGTTGGACACACCGGGTTATTTTGATTTTGTAGGAGAAGTAGAAGAAGCAGTTGGCGCAGCAGCAGGTGCTATTATTGTTGTATCCGGCAAGGCAGGTATCGAAGTCGGAACTGAGAAGGCATGGGAACTCTGCGAGAAGTATAAATTACCAAGAATGTTCTTTGTTACGGATATGGATGTAGACAATGCAAGTTATCGTCAGGTAGTAGAAGACTTAACTGCAAGATACGGCAAGCGTATTGCTCCGTTCCACCTTCCAATCAGAGAAAACGAGAAGTTTGTAGGCTATGTCAATGTAGTCAGCGAAACAGGTAACAGATGGACTGATAAGGGCCAGGTTGTAACTTGTGATATTCCTGATTATTCAGAGCCTAATCTGCAGATATGCCGTGATACATTGATGGAAGCAGTAGCAGAGACAAGTGAAGATTTCATGGAACGCTATTTCGGTGGAGAGACTTTTTCAGAAAATGAAATTCGTTCAGCACTGCGTGTCAGCGTTATGGATGGCAGTATTGTCCCGGTATCCATGGGTTCAAGCGTGCTCTGCCAGGGTATGTTTACATTGATTGATGATATCATTAAGTATTTCCCGAGTCCTGATATGAGAGAAATTGCAGGTATTAATTTAAAGACCAACGAAATATTCCAGGCAAATTACGATTTCTCAAAACCGAAGTCAGCTTACATCTGGAAGACAATCGTGGATCCGTTCATTGGTAAGTATTCATTGATTAAAGTATGTTCAGGCGTTCTGAAATCAGATGATACTTTATTCAATCAGGATAAAGATGTAGAAGAAAGAATCTCAAAACTGTATGTATTGCAGGGAAATAAGCCGATTGAAGTAAAGGAACTTCATGCAGGTGATATTGGTGCTATTCCGAAGTTAACTGCAGCAAGAACCGGTGATACATTATCCACAAAGGCTAATCCGATTAAATACGGTATGACAGAAATCAGTAAGCCCTATACATGTATGCGTTACAAAGCAAAGAATAAAGCCGATATTGATAAGATTTCAGGTGCTCTTTCCAAGATGATGAATGAAGACCTGACACTTAAGAATGTAAATGACGGCGAGAACAGACAGACACTTTTGTATGGTATGGGCGACCAGCATCTTGAGGTTGTTGCAAGTAAACTTCAGAATGTCTATAAAGTTGAAATTGAATTGACGGAGCCTAAGGTGGCATTTAGAGAGACCATTAAGAAGAGTTCCGACGTAGAGTCCAAGTATAAGAAACAATCAGGCGGACATGGACAATACGGACATGTTAAGATGAAATTTGAACCGCTTGGAACAATGGATAAAGCATACGAATTTGAACAAATCGTAGTGGGCGGAGCGGTTCCGAAGAACTTCTTCCCGGCTGTTGAAAAAGGCTTGGCAGAATCAGTTTTGAAGGGGCCTGTAGCAGCATATCCGGTTGTTGGCGTTAAGGCAATTTTATATGATGGATCCTATCATCCCGTTGACTCGTCAGAGCAGGCATTTAAGATGGCAACCATTCAGGCATTCAAGAAAGGCTTTATGGAAGCAGGTCCGGTTCTCTTAGAGCCGATTGCATCCTTGAAGGTTACCGTACCTGACAATTACACCGGTGATGTTATGGGTGATCTTAATAAACGCCGCGGACGTGTGCTTGGCATGAACCCAATCGGAGACGGCAAGCAGGTAATCGAAGCAGATATTCCGATGACAGGAATGCACGGATATTGCACAGACCTTCGCTCCATGACCGGCGGACGCGGAAGTTACGAATATGAATTTGCTCGCTATGAGCAAGCGCCTTCAGACGTACAGGAGAAGGAAATTGCGGCAAGAGCATCTAAGTTAGAAGATAATACAGAATCATAAAAGCATTTATATGAAATGCAGCAGGGCATGGGACCATATCAAAATCCCATGCTCTTTGTGTTTTCAAAAATGTTGAAAATCCTTGTGTTTTCCTTGACAAAAGCAGAATATATGAGTAGAATTTTAAGACATAGGTGTTTTATACGAAACTGGAGGAATGAACAATGGCAGTACCTTATAACCACAGAGAAGTGGAGCAAAAATGGACAAAAATCTGGGAAGAAAATCCCGTAAATGTAAATGACGGCAAAAAGCCAAAATATTATTGCCTCGATATGTTTCCGTATCCCTCGGGAAACGGCTTGCATGTAGGTCATTGGAGAGGATATGTAATCTCTGATGTATGGAGTCGTTATAAATTATTGAACGGTTACTATATTATACATCCAATGGGCTGGGATGCGTTTGGGCTTCCGGCTGAGAATTATGCAATTAAAATGGGCGTTCATCCTGCAATTTCAACCGCAGAGAATGTATCCAATATCAAACGACAAATCAATCAGATTGCCGCATTATACGATTGGGACAGAGAAGTCAACACGACAGATCCCAACTTCTATAAATGGACCCAATGGATTTTCGTGAAAATGTTTAAAGAAGGATTGGCATATGAAAAAGAAATGCCTATCAACTGGTGCCCTTCCTGTAAGACAGGACTTGCCAATGAAGAAGTAGTAGACGGCAAGTGCGAGCGTTGCGGTTCAGAAGTAACCAAGAAAAATCTGAAACAATGGATGCTCAAAATTACAAAATATGCAGACAGATTATTAGATGATTTAGATAAACTGGATTGGCCTGAAAAGGTTAAGAAAATGCAGACAGAATGGATTGGCAAATCCTATGGTGCAGAAGTAGACTTCAAAGTTGACGGAACAGATGATGTCATCACCGTGTACACAACACGTCCCGACACCTTGTACGGAGCAACCTTCATGGTACTTGCACCGGAGCATGCCCTTGCATTCAAACTCGGCACACCAAAGACACAGGCAGCCGTAGATAAATATATCTATGACTCCTCGATGAAATCAAACGTAGACAGATTACAGGATAAAGAGAAGACCGGTGTATTTACGGGTTCTTATGCAATCAACCCATTAAACGGAGCAAAGACACCTATCTGGCTTTCTGACTATGTATTAGCTGATTATGGTACAGGAGCCATCATGTGTGTACCTGCACACGATGACCGTGACTTTGAGTTTGCAACAAAGTTTGGCATCCCTATCGTTCAGGTTATTGCAAAAGACGGCAAAGAAATCGAGAATATGACCGAAGCCTATACAGAAGCAGCAGGCACCATGATTAATTCCGGCGAATGGAACGGCATGGAATCGTCAATACTCAAAAAAGAAGCCCCTGCCATGATAGAAGCCAGAGGACTCGGCAAGAAAACAACAAATTACAAATTACGCGACTGGGTATTCTCCAGACAGCGTTATTGGGGAGAACCTATTCCAATCGTACATTGCCCCGACTGCGGCTGCGTACCCGTACCGGAAGCAGAGTTGCCATTATTATTACCTGAAGTAGAAAAATACCAGCCAACCGGAACAGGAGAGTCACCGCTTGCAGACATCACAGAGTGGGTTAATACAACATGCCCTACATGCGGCAAACCTGCAAAACGCGAGACCAATACCATGCCACAATGGGCAGGTTCCTCATGGTATTTCTTACGCTACGTAGACAGCCACAACGACAAAGAACTCGTCAACAGAGAAGCAGCAGATGCACTGTTGCCCGTTGACATGTACATCGGCGGCGTAGAACACGCAGTATTACACTTACTATACTCCAGATTCTATACTAAGTTCCTATGTGACATCGGTGTAATAGATTTTGACGAGCCCTTCAACAAACTCTTCAACCAAGGCATGATTACCGGTAAAAACGGCGTCAAAATGAGTAAATCCAAAGGAAACGTAATCTCCCCTGATGACCTTGTACGCGATTACGGCTGCGATTCCCTACGCCTCTATGAACTCTTTGTAGGCCCACCTGAACTGGATTCCGAATGGGACGACCGCGGAATCGACGGCGTATACCGCTTCCTAAACCGCTTTTGGAAGTTAGTCCTCGACAACAAAGATAAATCCGTCGAGCCAACACCGGAAATGCTCAAAGAACGCAACAAATTAATCTTTGACATCACCCAAAGACTCAACAACTTCAGCCTAAACACAGTAGTATCCGGCTTCATGGAATACAACAACAAATTCATAGAAATGTCTAAAACAAACGGTATTGACAAGGAAACCCTAGAGACTTTTGTTACCTTATTAGCCCCATTCACCCCACACATAGCCGAAGAATTATGGAGTGAATTAGGTCATACAACTTCAGTCTTTACAAACAAATGGCCCGAAGCCGACATCGCCGCAATGCAAGACAACGAAAAAGAAGTAGCCGTCCAAATCAACGGCAAAACCAAAGTAGTAGTCAAAGTTCCCGTAGACATTGCACAAGCAGAAGCTATTACCCTAGGCAAAACAGCCCTAGCAGATAAATTATCCGGCACAATTGTAAAAGAAATTTACGTTCCCGGACGTATCATCAACATTGTAGTAAAACCATAACTGTAAATCAATTAAGCCAACAGCCCTGCAGGAATATGTTTCATGGAGCAGGGCGGAGTTGGGGTGGTGGGCGCGGAATGAAATATATTCCTGCAGGGCGTCCCCCTTAAACAGGAGAATAAAGTATGAATTACTTCCCAGACCTAACCATCGTCTCGG